>CAJXEC010000034.1 GCA_913052165.1 uncultured Rhodospirillaceae bacterium | reverse complement strand
AATTGCTCTTGCAAATAAAGAAACGCTTGTTGTTGCAGGCCATTTATTCATTCCAATGCTTTGAAGGTTGTCAATTTAGATATCTAGCTGAGACGTTCTACTAATTATGGCACATTCTAGGAATTGATGGGCTTAAATCTAATTCGTGGTTTGTTTCTGGCGGGGATATGGGCAATTTTAGCGGTTTTCTTGGTCGTGGCTTGGTGTGCGTGGACATTACCAAAACCTGATGCTGCTCTGTCGCCGTCTCGGTCGCCAAGTATTACAATTCTCGCCAAGGATGGCACTGTTCTTGCCGCCTATGGGGATTTGTACGCTGAGAAACTTGATTTTGACGATGTTCCTCCCTTTCTTGTTCAGGCAATTCTTGCAACTGAAGATCGAAGATTTTTTGACCATTCAGGGATCGATTTGATTGGGATAATTCGCGCAGCTTGGGTGAATTTTAGAGCCGGGAGCATTCGACAGGGGGGGAGCACCCTGACCCAACAAATAGCTAAAAATTTGTTTTTGACTAGAGAAAGATCTTTTAAACGGAAAATCCAGGAGGCGTTATTGGCCTTTTGGTTGGAGGCAAAATTCGATAAAAAACAACTTTTCACGATTTATCTCAATAGGATGTATCTCGGCTCAGGTACCTATGGAGTATCTGCAGCTTCTCGGCGTTATTTTGGTATTCCGACTTCAGCCATAAATTTTCGTCAAGCATCTATTTTGGCTGGTCTTCTAAAGGCCCCCTCCCGTTATTCTCCTATAAGGGATAAGGCAGCTGCATTGCGGCGTGGAGATCAAGTTATAAACAATATGGTGACACAAGGTTTTATTTCTCCATCTTATGCGGCCTTGGTAAAAAGACAATCACTGGCCTTAGTGCCTCAAAAAGGGTCCCAATTCAGATATTTTGTTGATTGGGTCGTTGATAGAATATCTGGTTTTATTGGTCGTCCAGATAGTGATTTGATCGTTCGCACAACCCTAGATCCCCAACTCCAGTCGATTGCAGGCATCGCTGTCAAAAAAAATCTAGACAGAACGGTTCTGACAAGGGGGGGGACGCAAGCGGCATTGGTAACCCTGGATAGAGGGGGTGCGGTAAGAGCTCTCGTTGGAGGAGTCAATTATAAAAGCTCTCAATTCAATCGGGTCACGCAGGCCCTCCGACAGCCCGGATCCGCTTTTAAAGTTTTCGTTTATTTAGCGGCTTTAGAAGAAGGTTTTGAGCCCAAGGACGTTTTACAGGATAGTCCTATAAAAATTGGCGGATGGGAGCCACGAAATTATGATGGAAAGTTCAGAGGCGACGTCACTTTGACAGATGCCGTGTCTGTTTCATTAAATTCTGTCGCGGTGAGGCTTTCCGAGGCCATTGGTCGGGGAAAAGTTGTAGCGATGGCTCAAAGATTGGGGATAACCACTCCGCTTAAATCCCATCCGAGCCTTGCTTTGGGGGTAAACGAAGTGACCTTGTTGGAATTAACCTCTGCTTATGCCGTATTGGCAAATCAAGGACTAAACGCATGGCCTTACGGTATAACTGAGATACGGGATACTCAAGGCAGCATTTTGTATAGACGTACGGGGTCAGTAGGGCGTCTTCTTGAGACGCAGGTGGTGGATCACATGGTCACAATGTTGCGTAAAACGATCCAGTCCGGCACCGGAAGAAAAGCGCAAATATCAAGATTGGCTGCTGGGAAAACAGGGACAAGTCAAGATTTTAGAGATGCCTGGTTTCTAGGTTTTGATAATGGATTGACCACTGGTGTCTGGGTCGGAAATGACAAGGGCCGGCCAATGAAAAGGTTAACCGGCGGCTCTGTACCCGCAAAAATTTGGCGGGACCTTATGAAAGAGGGAGCCTCCCGATGATGATAAAAAGCCGGCTCTTCCCTATCAAAAAAATACAAATTTCAGCAGGTAATGAAGTTTAATTTTCCCTCTAAGGGCCTCACTTCTTTGGCGATGCCGGTTTTTCTTTTAATATCTGTTGGTATCCTTTGGGGCCTGTTCTTCTCTCTGATTAAGCTTGGAGTGTCCGGGGGTGTTCACCCAGTAAATTACGTATTTTGGTTTACCCTAATTTCGGGCGGACTTTTAGTAAGTGTTTGCCTTATCAGGGGGAAAAATTTCTCTTTATCCCGTGAACACCTCTCTTACTATTTCAAGATAGGGCTTATAAGGTTTTCCATCGCCAACATTTTTTTCTATGCGGCTCAGGGTAAGCTCCCTGTCGGTGTGGCAGCCGTAATAATGGCGTTCACTCCAATTTTCACTTATTCGATAAGCCTATTATTGAGAGTCGAATCGTTTATTTGGCTCCGCGTGGTAGGAATCATCCTTGGAGTAATTGGGGTAATGCTGATTGTAATTCCTCGAGCAAGTCTCCCTGATGCTTCTCTTACCCCATATGTCTTTATTTGTTTTGGAGCCCCCCTTTTGCATGCGTTGGCTTATGTATTGCTGTCGGAGAAATCTCGTCCTAAGAGCGTAGACTCAATGATGATCGCTGGTGGTACTCTCCTGGCCGCCTCTTTCTCATCATTTTTCATCGCCCTTCTATGGGACGAATGGAATTTTATCTTTACCAATTTCGATGTGCCGACAATTGCCATGCTGACACACGCAATTCTTGCGGCTCTGAATTTCTTTATGATTTTTGAATTAATCCGAATTGCTGGACCAACTTTCATGAGCCAATCAAGTAACTTGGCACTTGGCTTTGGAGTCTTTTTTGGCTGGCTGATCTTTGGCGAATTACCTAGTCATTGGGTTTGGGGCGCAATCACATTAATTTTAATTGGTGTGGCCCTGGTTAACACTCGGCATAAAGAGCCTTAGACCTTAATCAAACCATGAGACGATCCGATCTTCAGGTTGGAGGTTGTTGTCTTCCGAAACGGTTTTTCCCTGAATCGATATACCGGCTTGATGCACTGTTTCTTTGTTGCCGGAGATGAGAGGATGCCACCACGCTAAATCTTTTCCTTCGGCTAAAAGTCTGTAGGCACAACTTTTAGGCATCCATTTTAATTGAGAAATATTTTGGGGTGTTAGGCGCACACAATCAGCCACTATTTCGTGTCTCGTATCATATTGCTTGCATTTGCATCTTTGATTATCCAGAAGCCGGCAGGCAATGTCCGTTAGGGCTATATCGCCGGTTTCCTCGTCCTCTAGCTTGACTAAACAACAGCGGCCACAGCCGTCACACAGTGACTCCCATTCTGCTTGCGACATTTGCGCCAGCGTTTTTGTTTGCCAGAAATTTAACTTTTTATTTGCCATTAGAGGCTCTTATACGTTCTCGAAGCGCCGCCGCTAATTTGGATGGTTGAGTTTGATGCGAAAAATGGGTGAGGTAACTTCCTTTCCTGTCCATCAAAAAAATAATTGAGGAGTGATCCATTAAATAGTTGTCATTGGTTTTATCTTTTTCTTCGCCATTTTTTCTAAAATAAACACGGAACGCTTTGGCCGCATTTTTGATTTGAGAGGTTGTGCCAGTCATTCCTAGAATGGATGGATGAAAATTTGAGAGATACTCTTTGAGATGGGAAGAGGTATCTCGTTCCGGATCTATAGTTATGAATAAAGGTTGGATTAATTTGTTTTTACTATCGATCTCCTCAAGGGCTGAGCTCATAACCTGCAAACCTGTAGGGCAGACATCAGGACAGGACGTATAGCCGAAATAGATAAGCATCAGCCGGCCCTTGAAATCGGCATCTGTTCGGAGCTGATCGTGATGATCGGTAAGCTGGAAGGGGCCACCAATTTTTGCAATCCCAGTACTCCCGCGAGTTAGGTTCCCAACTTTCAAAAAACCGAATTGGGTGGCGATCAGGACACCTACAATGCCCAAAGAAATAAAAATAGCTAGGTAACGCAGGATTTTAACGCTCATGAGGAGGTTGGGCTTTCCTATCAAATTGCTTACTTACTAAATATAAACTGCCCCTCACCAATCTCCAATAATTTACAAATGAGGCCACGAATATTTATTCTCGGTTAACGTTCATAATGCCACCAATAAATTGGCATACTCCCCCAACCTCTGAATGACCTACTTACTTGGCTGGCGCGCTGATTAGAGGAAGTCATTTGATTTTTGGGCTTATTAATTATTCTAAAGTATAGGTAGTGTTTACGAGAACCTAGTTGTTCCGGTTGCGGCTATCTCCCTTTTGAAAAGGCAATAAATTTTCGCATAGGTCGGTTATTTGATCTGGAGTGTGCTTGATTTAATAAGGGTTATTCATCAAAGATCAACGTAAAATTTGGGCTGTCAGTAACGGCCTTATACAGAATATCATCATTCACCGATTTGCAAGAGTAGACCCTGCCGGCGTGCAATTCGAAAGGTACCCAGGAATATAAAGAATCCCGCAGCTAAAAAGACTGCATTAAGCATTAGTGCATTATAAAAATGGCCTAGATCGAATCTGCTCTCTGCGAGCGCTATTCTCATCCCTTCAAAAACATGTGAGGAGGGTAAAGCGTATGCTAAAAACTGTAGCCAATCTGGCAAAGTAGAGATCGGATAATAGATACCGCTTATCGGCGCTATAAGAAAAATCCCGACCCAAGCAAGGCTCTCTGCTCCAAGTCCGTATCGTAAGACAAGCGCTGAGACGCTCAACCCAACGGCTGCACCGAAGATCAAAAGATTTGAAAAAAAAGCCAAAAGTGTAAAACCCATTTCAAATATTGAAAATTGGTAAAGTGGAATTGCTAATAAAGCCGCCGGAAGCACTCCTATCAAGGTCCTCAAAAGACTGATTATGATCAGTGCTGCGGCCCACTCGTGGGTTCTTAACGGGCTTGCGCATAACTGAGCCAAATTTCTAGACCACATTTCCTCTAGGAACGAAACAGCAACTCCGATATTGCCACGGAATAACACGTCCCAGAGTAGTACCGCAGCAATTAGTACCCCCCCGGCTCTGAGGATGCCTGAGGATGAATTTAATAGAAATTCAGTCATAAAACCCCACAAAATCATTTGCATAATTGGCCAGTACGCTAATTCAATGATCCGGATCCATCCGCTTTGCAAAAGGTATAAGTATCGCCGGATCATCGCTGCGACCCTTATAAGTGAAAAGCTCCTGTCTGCTCTTTGCTCCGCTTTCGGGGCCGCCAGCCGAGGGATCCTCGGTATACTTTTATCTTCATTCATTTATTTATTTTGCCCCATCCGGCGATCTAGCGATTTCTAGAAAGACTTGTTCTAGATTTTGACGGCTATATTTTTCTATGAGGCTAAATGGACTTCCATGGTCAATCATAGAACCAGATTTGAGCATCAAAACATTTTCACATACTCGTTCGACCTCGGTCATATTGTGTGAGGCAAGAATAATCGTCGCTCCAGTCAGGTCACGGTAGGCTTTGAGATATTCCCTCACCCAGTCTGCTGTATCGGGATCTAAGGATGCTGTCGGTTCGTCAAGTAACAAGAGGCATGGTGCATTTATTAGCGCCTTTGCTAGACCAACCCTAGTTGCTTGACCCGAGGATAATTTCCCAGTCGGGCGATCAATAATGTTCTGGAGATGAAGCTCCTCGCAAAGCTGCTCAACACGACGCCTCGGCTCTTGAAGCCCATAGAGGCTGGCAAATACATCCAGATTTTGTCGCACGGTCAAGCGCTTTGGCAAGTCGACATAGGGAGAACCGAAATTCATCTTGGATGTTATCGTCTGCCTTTTCTCTGGCATTTGTTCCCCTAAAAGATGGATAGTTCCGCTGGTTGGGGTCAATAAACCAAGAAGCATTGAAATGATCGTGGTTTTTCCGGCACCGTTACCGCCGAGTAAAGCCGTGATGGAACCGGTTTCGATTTCGAATGATACGTCCTGTACGGCGGTTGTATTGCCATAAATCTTGGATAGTTTCGATACTTTTACTGCTAACGAGGACATTTATTTCGATATCGTGATGACGATCTTTGATTAATAGCAAGACCTGGACATTTGATCATTTGTTGTGGTTGGGTGCTACTTATTTAATATCAGAAAAGCATTCTTGTGCGTAATGAAGAAAAAAATAATATTTTGATGGGGCTAGGTGGTTTAGGCCGTGCGCAGCTGCGGACGCTCGGGGTTATTCGCTGGGTTGCGATCGCTGGCCAAACAGTCACTTTGTTGGTGGTCCACTATGGTTTTAAATTTGACTTGCCTCTTGAGTTGGCGCTTCTAACGGTCGGAGTATCGGCTTTTGCAAACATCATATTTATTAGCCGGGCCGGGCGAGGCAACATTGGTGAGTCAAACGTGGCAGCGATTTTTGGATTTGATTTAATCCAACTATCCGTATTGCTGTATCTCACTGGCGGATTGCAAAATCCCTTCGCGTTCCTATTGTTGGCTCCAGTCACGGTGTCGGCAGCAATATTATCGCGTGGCAGCGTTATTCTTCTCAGCGGTTTGGCGATTTCTGCCGTAACAATACTCACGATTTGGCACCTTCCATTACCTTGGGAGGGAACTATCGAGCCGTTCCCGCCCATTTACATGTTAGGTGTCTGGGTATCGTTGGGAATTGGGGTTCTGTTTTTTGCTATCTATACCTATCGTGTGGCGACGGAAGCGAGGCAGCTTTCTCAGGCTCTTAACGCAACACAGATGGCATTGGCAAGAGAGCAGCAGGTGTCAGCGGTGGGTATGATCGCAGCCGCCGCAGCCCATGAGTTAGGGAGTCCACTTGGTACAATCGATGTAGCTGTTAATGAAATTGCGCGCGAGCTTCCTGAGGATAGCCCTCTTTCCGAGGATATCGAATTACTCGTTAGTGAAATACACCGGTGTCGAGATATTCTAGCAGCTTTGGCCAGGAAGCCTGAGTTTGACCGGGTCGCTTTCTCAAAAGTACCACTTAGCGCAGTTGTTGAGCAATCTAGCAACCTCCATCGGAGAGAGGAGATAGAATTGTGCTTCTTGATTTTACCTAATGAAAACCGTGATATTCGTGAGCCCCAAATCAAGCCAGCACCAGAAATTTTGCATGGTCTTGGCAACCTTGTACAGAACGCAATCCAATTTGCTAAAAAGCAAGTAACTATAGAGACGTTATGGGATCGTGAGAGAGTGACTGTCCGAATATACGATGATGGGCCTGGCTTCCCGCAATTTATAATAGATCGTGCAGGTGAGCCTTATATTTCTGGTCGTAATCAGGCAGGAGGGCAAATGGGATTAGGAATATTTATTGCACAGACCCTTTTAGAACGGACCGGGGCTTCACTCTCGTATCGCAATAGCCCCTCCGGTGGTGCTCAGGTTACTATAACTTGGCGAAAAGAAATTATTGAAAGCATCGGTACCACTCTCGCTCACGGACAATTTTGATGAATTTCTCGAAGGGGTCCGAGAATATCTCTAATAGAAACCTTCTCATCGTGGAAGATGATGCGCCCTTCCGAGAGCGGCTGGCCAAGGCGATGCGAGGACGAGGGTTCGAAGTAGATACGGCTGATTCAGTGCAATCTGGTATAGAAATGATAATGAAAACCAACCCCGGCTTTGCCGTGTTTGATTTGCGCCTAAAGGATGGGAGTGGGCTAGATTTGGTTGCTTGTATTCAAGAGCATGTAGAGGGAGCGCGTGTAATTATTCTCACTGGCTATGGTAATATCGCGACGGCTGTGGCTGCAGTAAAAGCTGGAGCGGTTGATTATCTCGCTAAGCCCATTGATGCGGACCAGGTAGAGGCAGCCTTGTTAGTAAAAGGAGATAGATTGCCTCCCCCTCCAAAGAATCCGATGTCGGCGGATCGAGTTAGGTGGGAGCATATTCAGCGCGTTTATGAGCAATGCAATCGTAATGTATCTGAAACCGCTCGCAGATTGAACATGCACAGGCGGACCTTACAACGGATCCTTGCTAAACGAGCCCCTAGGGAGGTAAATCTTTGACGGAATTGGTTGCTGTTGTTTAAGAAGAACAAATAGAAAATAGTGCAGGAACGACCAGAATATTGGACCTTTGGACCGGAGCAATGTCCAATTTTAGTCAGCGGAGCGGAGAGACTTCTCATTTATCTGCCATTTTTCTTAAACGGATGGCCCTTTAAACACTGTGAATTTAATCCCCAGGCTAAAGTCAATATAGAAATCTTGGGTGGAGCTGATGGTGATATTATCATTCATCAAAAAGTATCTGTAGAAAAAAGGTCCGCCTTCAAGTCCGAATTTGAAGCTGCTAGAGAATTAGCTGACATTTTAATTGCAACCTATGCTTATCTGAAGGGTGACGTGATTTATTTGCGGGGTAGCGCCACAGTTTTTGCAAGCGGTATTACAGTATTTCTCGCCCCCCGGGGTCAAAGCGAGCATCAGTTGGCACTGCGTCTCGCCGCGAAAGGGCTCCGACTATTCAGTGACAACAAAATCTTTTTGAGATCAGACTCGTCGAGTTTGGTATCGGCTGTGTCTCCTGGGAACACCCCATCAGTTTTACTGCCTTTGGAAGACGACCCACACGCTGTTTTTGAAGATTTTGTAAGCAGTTTTACAGAAATTAGAAATTCTAAAAGAGCCTTTCTAAAGCTATGGGATAGCGAATGCGCAGGCTTTAATGAGCAGGCCGCAGTAACTTCAATTTTTGAACTTCAAAGGTCAGATTGTGATGAGAGTGATATTTCAATTTTAAATGCCGATCGCGCAAATGAGCTCATAATGGAAAATTGTCAATTATCAAACGTGGATCCAGAGCGTTATAGGGCTATTTCAAGAGAGATTGCCGAAAATATCCCAATTTCCAAACTGCGTTATAATAGTTTTGATCAGGCAGCACGGGCTTTACTGAACCAAAAGATGGATTGCTAGTGTCTGTTCGACCAAGATTTCTTTAGCAAGGAAAAGAAGATACAGTGTTTGTGACTGTAAAATTTTAATAGCGCTAAGATCTTGGTCTTAAAAATAAGTTAGTTAAAATCATGGGCAAATTAGAACTGATAGTAAATGGTGAGAGCCAGAACGGTATCCTGCCGCACCAAGCCTTAGTGAAGATGACAGAGATGGGTGCCATCAAGGGAAATCCTGCTATTGAAGAGTCGCAAATTCAACCGGCAAGCTTGGATCTTCGCCTAGGAAAGAAAGCGTGGCGTGTGAGGGCGAGCTTTCTGCCGGGGCCTAAATGTAGAATTCAAGATCGTTTAACCGAATTAGGACTCCATGAGATAGACCTCTCTGAAGGGGCACTACTTGAACGCGGATCGGTTTACATCGTGCAGTTGGTCGAAAGTTTGGATCTACCTGATTTCCTAAGGGGTGTTGCAAATCCTAAAAGCTCTACAGGAAGGGTGGATGTTTTTACCAGACTTATTACTGATAAGGCTGAGGATTTCGACGTGGTAGCTCAAGGGTATAAAGGGCCGCTTTATCTTGAGATTTTTCCTAGGACGTTTGGGGTTATCGTCCGAGCGGGAGCAAGGCTCAACCAGCTGCGTTTTACTGGTGTGGAGGAGAGAGTTGAGGGGGCAGCGCTAGAGAGCCTTTTGCGCACGAAAGCCGTTCTAGATCGGACTCTCTCAAAGGCAGAAAACCGCACTCTCTCTCGGGGAGTTCCGTTGTCCGTAGACCTTGAAGGAATTAATGGGTCTTCATTAGTCGGTTACAAGGCTAAGCGACATGCACCGTTGATCGATCTAGAGAGAGTGAATTTTTATACGCCAAGTGATTTCTGGGAGGCAATACATAAAAACGATCACAGGTCGATAATATTAGATCCCGATGAATTTTACATTCTTGCGTCTCGTGAGGCAGTGTCCGTACCACACGAGTGCGCTGCCGAAATGGTTCCATATGATGCGTTTACCGGGGAGTTTAGGGCTCATTATGCTGGATTTTTTGATCCAGGGTTTGGGCACGAAAAAGGAAAAGCCGGAGGCACCCGAGCGGTTCTGGAGGTAAGGTCGTACGGGGTGCCATTTATGATAAGCCATGGCCAGCTTGTAGGCAGACTCAAATACGAGCGCCTCGCCTCGACGCCGGATTTGCTCTATGGCGCAGCAGCCGGATCATCATATCAGAAACAGGGACTAAAGCTGAGCAAGCATTTTAAACCTTGGAAACATTATCCAGTTTAGTGGTGGTGAACCAGATGAGCCTTTCTAAGAATGATATTGAGAAATTATCTTGCGCTAAACTGTTATGCGTGGGTGATATTATGCTGGATCAGTTTGTGTACGGCTCGGCCTCTCGAATCTCACCGGAGGCGCCGGTTCCAGTTTTTCTGACATCAGACACGGATACCATGCTTGGTGGTGCGGGCAATGTAGTTCGCAACTTATCAGCTCTTGGAGCAAAAACCTCATTTTTTGGTGTGGTAGGTGCTGATACAGCAGGCCAACAGATTAGAGATCTTCTTGAAGAGCTAAAAAACGTATCTGCAACTGTGCTCGTTGACGAAGCCAGGTCTTCCACCATCAAGGAGAGGTTTATTAGTGGGACGCAACAATTATTGAGGGTCGACAAAGAAAGTTTTCATCCTTTGAATGAACATGTCGAGGCCGAATTAATCGCCGCGATCAAGGGCGCCTTGTCGGATTGCTCTGCGCTGGTTCTTTCCGACTACGATAAAGGAACACTCTCCAGGAAATCTCTTATCGAGCTTATTTCTTATGCCATTGAGAATAAAGTACTTGTGATTGTTGACCCAAAGGGAGAGGACTATAGCTGTTACCAGGGCGCAAATTGGATTACTCCAAATTCGACGGAGCTAAGTCTGGCAACGGGCATGCCAGTAGAGAGTGAGGATCAGGTAATTGCAGCGGCTCGCTATCTCCAAACGACTTTTAATATCGAAAATGTTTTGGTCACACGAGGGGGTGACGGTATGACCCTTGTTGAAACCTCAGGCTCAAAGCATTTCCCTGCAGAAGCAAAGGAAGTATTTGATGTATCCGGGGCAGGCGATACGGTAATTGCATGTATCGCTGCGGCACTGTCCGCTCATATTTCTATCGATAAGGCGATTACACTAGCTAATATTGCTGCGGGGATTGTTGTGAGCAAAGTCGGGACTGCTGTGGTTTGGCCGGAAGATATTGTCCATGCATTAAGCCAGAGGAAAAGTAGGGTTGAAGCTCACGGTAAGATTTTAACTTTAAATCAAGCCGTTGAGAGGTTGAAAAGCTGGAGAAATAAGGGAGAGCGTATTTGTTTTACGAATGGTTGTTTTGACCTCATTCATCCTGGACATATTAGCATGCTAGAAAAATCTCGGGATTTAGCCGACCGTCTTGTCGTAGGCTTAAATTCCGATGCTTCTGTTAAAAGATTAAAGGGCTCCTCAAGGCCCATTCAGGAACAAAATGCGAGATCAAAAGTTTTAGCCTCTTTGTCGAGTGTTGACTTGGTCATTGTCTTTGACGGAGACACCCCAATAGAACTTATCAAAGCAATGAAACCGGAAGTTTTGACCAAGGGAGCTGATTATGCCCGGGATCAGGTGGTCGGTGCTGAAATTCTCAAAGATTACAACGGTGAAGTTCGGTTAATAGAATTAGTTGAGGGGCAAAGTACAACCTCGACTGTTCAAAAAATGCTTAAAAATTAAGGCTAAATTTCTGGGTCAATTAATCTTTGCAGCCGGTGTGCCGAAGTAAGGGCAAATTTTATTTGTTGGTATTTCCTGCGTTTGGCGGTCATTTGGTTTTTGGGTGACTCTCTATAGATTACCCCACCGAACTTATCAGCGGTTATTAATCCAAAGTTTGGTGTCAGAATTTCATTTGGAAAGTCAGGGGGAACCCCAAAATAAAATTGATCGCAATAAGCTAAATAGTCAGGCCATTTTTGGTCACCCTTATAATCAGCGACTGATACTTTCACTTCTACAATTATGAAATCCCCGCTTGGGCCTAGTCCAATTACATCGACACGGCGCTTGTTTGGAAGACGAAACTCCACCAAAGGCGCATATCCCATGTTCTCAAAACATCGGCAAATCCCGCGCGTTACCTCTATCGTTTTTGGTGTTCTCAAATGGTTTTGTTTTTTATGCTCCCCTATCAATTTTGATAGAGGTTGTTCTAGATTTAGCATTTCAGCCATTAATTTTGCGGTCCTTGACTTCAATTCGGTATAACTTCGCCGGGAAAAATATTTTAGATAAAAAAAAGTGTCACTAATGTTCTAAGTTATTTCATCATTATCATTTAAAAAAATAATAAACTGGAATTATAAATTAGTTTTTTTTAAGGTTTTAAGTCTAAAACTATCCCTTTTTAACCGGCGGATGGGTGTCGGTAATTGGTTCCTTTAGCTTTTGGGTGAGCACATTCCTGTGGAAAATGAAAAAAAGTATGAACAGGCTGAGGAAGCTTTTACGGAAGGAGATTATGCAGTTGCACTAAAAGTGTATCAGGACATCTTTGAGCATGATCAAGGACAGCCTAATGCCGTGTGGGGTATTGCCGAATGTTTCCACTCTTTGGGTCAGATTGCGGAGGCAGTAGCTTGGTATAAAAGGTACCTAAGTTATGAGCCCAACGAGCCAGAGGCACTTCATATGCTGGCAGCGCTGGGGGAAGGCCGCGCTCCATTAAGGGCCAGCAATGATTATGTCAAAGCCCATTTCGATAGGTTTGCAGAGGACTTTGATAAACAATTGTTGGAGGAGTTGGATTACAAAGCTCCAGATATCCTTGCTAATACGTTGAAAACTCAAGTCGGCTCTCCCACAGGATTTCTCTCAATACTTGATGCAGGATGCGGCACTGGGCTTTGTGGCCCTAAATTAAAACCTTACGCTGCACGTCTTGACGGCGTGGATATATCTGAAGAGATGCTAAATTTTTCTCGTAAGCTTCAGGTTTATGACAATCTTTTCGAGGAGGAACTTACTCATCACTTTGAAACCACTGAGGCACAGTATGATGTTGTCATTGCCGCAGACACTTTATGTTATTTCGGGGACCTAGCTCTGCTCTTCAAGCTTGTTGGGAGAATTCTGAGCGAGAAAGGTATTTTTTTATTTTCGGTTGAGGCTGATGAAATAGGTGCAGATTTTTCCTTGACCCAGTCGGGACGTTATACGCACTCAAGAAATTATATAACGAGAGTAGCGAATTCCGTAAATCTCAGAAATATCTCGGTCCGAAGTGAAACTTTACGCACCGAATATGGGGAGGCAGTTATCGGAGATATTTGGGTTCTTTCCAAATGATTATTCAGTGGTGAATATCATTCTCCATCCTTCTGAATTTCAGAACTTGTTGATGATGAATTTACCGCTATTCCGTTTTTAGCTCGACCCTTTCGATATTTCGTCTTTCCGCTCTTCTTGCTTTTACAATAGTTGTGGTGCTTCATTTGCTCAGGGCAAACTCTTGGCTAATTATAGGAAAAATTATGACTAGGCTCACTCTTCCCACGGAAAAAATGCTCGCTGAAAAAGCAGATGGTATTGGCTGGATGACTTTCAATAATCCAGAACGTCGAAATGCAATAGGGTTTGCGATGAGGGAAGCGATCTTGGAGATCATTGATGATTTCGAGAATGATGAGGATGTCCGAGTTATTGTGATGCGGGGGGCTGGGGACAAAGCATTTGTATCGGGCTCGGACATATCAGAGTTTGCTGCGTTGCGCTCAACACCTCAACAAATAAAGGTTTACGAGGAATTGTCATCACGTGTTAATGCTGCTTATGACAACATCCGAAAACCATTGATCGCAATGATTCAAGGTTTTTGCATGGGCGGTGGCTTGGGGACGGCGTTGCAGGCCGATATTCGCATAGCAAACAGCACATCAGTATTTGGCGTGCCCGCGGCTCGCCTTGGGCTGGGCTACCCATATCGTAATATGAAACGAATCGTCGATTTAATTGGACCTTCGAAAACGAAGGAAGTTTTCTTTACCGCGAGACAATATAATGCCTCTGAAGCTCTATCGATGGGTCTGATTAATCAAGTGGTCGAGCCAGACGCTCTTGAGGAGACAGTGGTCAGTTTGGCTGCAAATATCGCCGAGAATGCGCCCCTAACAATAGCCATGGCTAAATTAATTGTTGCGGAAACTTTGAAGCCGGAGGGCGAACGCGATCTCGAACTATGTGCTGAGGCGGTCGATTTGTGCATGAATTCGGAGGATTATAAGGAAGGTCGAACTGCTTTCATGGAGAAGCGCAGGCCAGACTTTAAAGGCCGTTAGGGAACTTTTTTTCAATTTTATCCAAAATAGGCGGGCAACATAAAAAAGGAGGAGACTAATGACGATAACGATTTATGGTTTCCCTGCATCTTCCAACGTCCAAAAGCCTTTGTGGGTTTGTGGAGAGCTTGGCCTCAAGTTTTAATTTATCGAAAAAGGTGGACCTTTTGGCGGTCTTGACGATCTAGAATGTCTGGTACCTAACCCAAATGGGCGTGTTCCAACGCTTGTTGAGGGTGACTCGGTAATCTGGGAGTCCGCCGCCTGCGCGCGCTACCTAGCTTCGCGTTATGGAAAGGGTACCTTGTGGCCTGACAACCCAATTATCCGGGCGAAAGGTGATATATGGATGGATTGGCATTTGGGGACGTTAGGACCAGCTCTCAAGCCTGTGTACGATGCCTTGATTAGGACAAGTCCAGAGCAAAGCGATAATCAAAGCTTAGCCCTTAAGATTGAGAGGCTAAACCATACTATTTCAATTCTAGATCGAGCACTCGAGTGTTGAAACGATGTCGCTGGCGATCAATTTAGTTTTGGAGATATTTCTTTGGGTATCGGTGCTTACCGATGGTTCAATATCCCAATAAATAGGCCAGATTTAAAGAATTTGCGTGCGTGGTATGTCAGCTTATCGGAACGCCCTGCATATCAGAAATATATTATGAGATCGCTTTCTTAATCAAATTCTCCACAAGCTTTTACATTCTGTTGCAACAATTTCTTCGTATGGAACCGGATCACCCTCGAGAAGACCCGCTCGAGAGGCAAAGCTATTCATGCCGTCTATAAGCTCTTGGGGAATATAGGGATCGTAATAGGGTACATCCCTTTCTATCAGAGTTGCGATCAGCCCAGCCTCTTTATCAGGGAATATTTTTCTTCCGACCTGAGTAGCAAGTTCACTGTCTTCGCTCAGAGCCTTCTGTGTTTTTACAATTGCTCGAACCGCCGCCTGCGCAACCTCAGGTTGTTCGACGACGAGTTTCTCACTAGCTACCAATGCTGGTTGTGTGAATCTGAAGCCATCGGCAGGACCATCTCCTCTTCGCACATCTAAAATGATCTTGGCGACTCCGTCGGTCACTGCCACCTCTGTACCCATACCGTTTGCCCAAAAACCATCGATAATGCCTTCACGCAACCATTCTGCAGCGGCAACACCAAAGCTGGTTCCCTTCGGAACTCCGCCAGGTGGCAGGCCGATTTCTATTTCCTCCTTTTGAGGGTCAATGCCAGCCGCCGCAAAAAGTTGCCTCAATCCGATATCCACACCGGGGGCAGCTCCAATTTTGAGCCCTTTTAAGCCGTTAATGTCGCCCCTTTGTATGGGACTATTTTTTCCGACCACTAAAAACCAATACATACCCTGACTGAGTGAGCAAAGAAGTTTTGCACCTTTCCAGCGGGGAAATGCCCATAGTGGCGCATGCGCTGACCCGGCAACAAATTCGGTTTTTCCATCCCTTAGAGCTTTGAAACAATCAGGAACAGGAAAAATGAGTTCATGAATCGCATCTAGCCCCTCCTCTTTAAAGAAACCTAGTTCAACCGCAGCGATTGCGGGAAAATACGAGTTTGAAACCAGGTCGGGTAAAGCCACTCTAACTTGCATAGTTTTTATTCTCTCTAAATATGTTTCCTTAAAATCTTATTTTAATATTTGAGAAATTTATGAACCGTAAGCTTTCGCCTCCTCAGCACAAAGGGTCCAGATTCTCATTATTGGATTTTTGTGATCTAAAATTTCCTTTCCGATTTGTTCCATTTCTTCCTCCCCCATTATGTCATATCTCCCCATAGATGCAGCGATTTGGGTTCTTTTGGCGTTATCTTCGATAATGAAAACTCCTGCTGTCATCTCATAAATGTCTGCTCCAGTCATAACAAATCCGTGGGCTCGCATAAGAGCCGCCCGATTTTGACCAAGAGTCTTCATTAGCGCTTCTCCCCTCGCTTTGTCATTAACCAGGTTTGGATCGGGGTGCACCGGGATTCCGTCATAAAAAATTGATGCTAAAAAATAAGTTGGGGCGAGATCGTGTTCCGACATGGAAAAGCTGGTGGCATGATGGCAGTGGAAATGGGCGATAGCCCCCACATCAGGCCTTGCTCTAAAAATCTCGGTATGAATGGGCAACTCACCCGGGAGCCTGACGTCAGATCCTATTTGGTTGCCATCTAGGTCGACCACTACAAAATCTTCTGGTGAGGACTTGGAGGGTGTACTGTGAGGAGTAACAAGAAAATGATTTGGATCATCCATGCGTGCACTGATATGTCCAAAACCATCAACCATGTTGCGAGAATTGAAGAATCTCCAGGCGGTGCTTAGCAACCCCGCTTTTTTTCTATCATTTTCGGTCATCAATCTCTCCATTGTTGATAAATTCGACATTGACCCAGACAGTTTTTTTATTTTTAAAATAAAAAAATGTTTCAAGCATCAAGGGTTTGCCTCGTTTAAAATATGTGAATTTCTTCTCTTTTTCTCTATTTTGGTTTTTTCTCGAAGATTGCTAGCCATATACCCGTTATAACAAGTATTGCGCCAGCGCCATGATACCATTCTGGTTGCTCACCAAGTATAAAAATGGCCAGCGCACCGGCAAAGACAGGGTATAAATTGCCAAAATAACCAGCCTGTGCCCCGCCTACTCGCCATGTTCCCTCATTCCACATAGTAGTGCCTCCAACAGATGCAATTATGCCGGCATAGACAATCATCGAAATACTTATCTCATTAAAAGGCATCGGTTTATAAGAAATGGTCTCTAATGCATAAAGGGGGGCCATGATTAATACTCCGACTAGGCTCAGGACAGTCATAAACGGCATGATAGGTATTGTTTGGGGCTTCCACCGTATTACGAAGGCTTGTATCGACCACAAGAAAACAGCGAGCAAAGCCCACCAATCTCCTTCCCTGATCCGAAGGTTTTGCAATACAGAGAGGTCGCCCCTTAAAACAATTACAAATGCCCCCAGTATTGAGAAGACTACTCCTAACCGCTGACGGGTCGTTATAGGTGTTTTTAGAATGATTAGTCCTAATAAGAGGACCAAAACCGGTAATATTGATTGTATTAAGCTTGCTTGAAGGGCCGTGGTCTTTTGGAGAGCTGTGTAGAACGTGCTGTTAAAAGAGACGACGGAAACCAACCCAAAGCCTAAAATAAATATTTTGTGAGATCTAATCTCGGGCCAAAGATCTAATGTTTGTTTTCCAAAGAAGGGAATAAAAAAAGCAAGGGCCATAACCCAACGCCAAAAATTCATTGCTAAAGGTGGTATATCGTGTTCGGCAGCAGCACGGCCGATAATAGCATTTCCTGCCCAGAAAATGACAGCTAGAACCAAGAGAACATAGCCACTGAAAGTACTGGATTTTATTTCGGACCCCATCGAAACAAATTACCCGGGTCAGGGGTCCCATGCAAAGGCTCGCGAGTTTTCTCAAATTATTTAGGAAAAGACCGTATTAAAATTACTTTAGGTCGCCGGCTTGCACCCCTGTGAAATCTTGTATTGTTAGCCGTCTAAGCATGCGCCGTTCATCTGAAGGGAAATCAGTTCTAGCATGTACTGAACATCGATTGTCCCACATAAGTAAGTCCCCAACCCGCCAAACATGCTCATAAACAAAATCGGGTTTTCTTTGATGCTGGAATAAAAAATCCAGTAGCTCAGCACTTTCGTCTGCCGGCAAACCTATAATCTCTTCAGTCATTAGCTCGCTGACAAAAAGTGCCGTCCGCCCTGTGTCCGGATTTTTGCGAAGTATGGGATGTTCCCAGAAAGGAAACTCCCCTTTGTCATATCGGTCTGCGGCTTGTTTGGTCACCGTTCCGTATGCGTAAGCTTGGAGGCCTATTTTTCCTCTAATTTTATCCTTTATCTCTTTTGGAAGAGTTTCGGCGGCTTTGTAACTGTTGGAAAATTTTGTATGACCGCCCCAAGAGGGGATTTCTAAGGCGTAAAGAATTGTGGCCTTATCTGGATGCTCAAAATAAGGTGTATCCGAATGAAACATCATCTCGCCATCTGGCAAGGATCCAATGGGTTTACCTTCTTTGTCGCGAACGTTCGTGACAAGCATAACATTTGGGCCTTGTTCCTCTTCCTCAGTGGGACGATCTTTGCGGGCACCTCTACGTCGATTCCCTAACTCACCGAACCACTCAGCAAATCTTCTTTGGTCTTCTAGTGATATATTTTGATCACGAAATAATATAACCTGATAGTCGAGCCATGCTTGACTGATGGTTCGCATAGTATCTGGATCTTGCGGTAGGCTTAAATCAACTCCAATAATTTCTGCCCCAATTGCATTAGAGAGTGGTTTAATTGTGAATTCTTTCATGGTCTGCTCCAAAACTAACCTTCGAATTGGTTTTTGCCAAAATAGTTTAATCGTCTGCGATTTTTATCGAAATCGGGGTGTGGTGGCTGAATAGTTTTGCCTATGTCTTGTAGATCTATTAACTCAATTCCATTGCCCCAGGGGTCTTGAAAATAGGCATGTCGTCCAGCAAAAGAGGAGTGACCTACCGCTTCATAGCGGACAAATTCAATCCCTTTTGACTCCACGAGATTTACCGCTTGGTCAAAATCTTCTCCTTGAACAATAAAGGCATTGTGTATAAGGCAATGGCCCGGATCATTTGGCCTTCTATGATAACCGATATCGGATAATACGAAAAAGTCATCTCCTACCGACATGAAAGCGGAGTATGTCGCTCGTCTCCAAAAAGTCGCCCCAACCACAGAGGTATAAAATCCTACCGCTTCATCAACGTCAGCTACACTTATTGTGAAATGAAGCGTGCCAGATGGTTTAACCGCCTGCTCGGGCACGTTGTCTAGTTTTTTTACTGTGGTCTGATTTTTGAGCACTTCTGACTTAAATTCAGGCATTCCAAAGTTCCTCGCTAGATTAGACCTTAGGCTTTCAATCTTTAAGCGGCAAGTACTCCTCTTTCCAGAAACAGCTTATACGTTCAGACTTTCTAGGTGATTATCTTTGAGGGCGACGATGTCTAAGGAAAAGCTTTCGGGTGAGAAAATCGTTAATGCGATCAGAGAGGCAGGTGTATCCCATATTTTGTCGGTTCCTGATCGGACTACTGAAAAGGGAATTTTGCGTCGAGTTGCTAAGGACGATAGTTTTAGGCATGTGCGTGTATCAAAAGAGGATGAGACAATAGGGATTAGCGCGGGGTTATCTTACTCAAATACCCGATCCTTGTGCCTTTTCCAATACACAGGCCTACTCGATAGCCTAAATGCGGTGAGGGCAATCGCGATGGAATACTCCATGCCTATTTGCATGATGGTCGGGCTACTGGGAAAAAAGCCTGGGGTAGCACCCAAGGAGTCTGAGAATTATGGGATCCGGATTGTGGAGCCAATTCTTGAGGCAATGGAGATGACATATGTTCTCATCGAGTCCAATCACGATGTCAAAAAAATCGTACCCGCGATAGAAGAGGCTTATAAAAATTCAACCCCGATTACTTTTTTAATAGGCAGGAGCCCTATCTAAATGGTGATGAAGCGTGATGAAATGTTACGGTGTCTTGCAAATCACGTGGATAACGAACAGATTGTAGTCGCAGCTTATAGCTCGGCTTTTGATTGGATCTCTATTAGACAAAGTCCGCTAAATTATATTGCCTCAGGTGCAATGGGTATGACCTCTTCCCATGCTTTGGGCTTTGCTTTAGGTTGGCCGGATCAGAGAATTATTTGTCTCGACGGCGATGGCAGCCTGCTAATGAACCTTGGTTCATTAGTTACTATTGCTGAGTCGGCGCCCAAAAACCTAGTGCATTTTGTGGCAGACAACGGCCTCTATGAAGCGAATGGTCCTCACTCCACACCCGGTAGTGGTAATACTGATTATGCTGGTTTGGCCCGTGCAGCCGGTTATAAATCGATTTTCGAATTTGACAGTTTGCTTAACTTTGAGCAGCAGATTGGGAGTGTTCTTCAGGCAACGGGCCCTGTTTTTGTCTGGTCAAAAGTAGAGAAAGGGGAAAACTACCCTAAGGATTATAAACTCATGCATGGCCCGAAGACACGAGCTCAATTTTCTGAAGCCGTACGAAGAATTCAACGGGGCTACAGATAGTAGTTTAATCATTTAAAAAAGATAAGCGTCTGCTCGAACTATTGTAACAAGTTTTCGCATACCAATTTTCAGTGATGTCGAACAAGTTAAAAAGATAATTGCTCTTTCCATGTTTCCGAGTTCAAAAAGTCTTGATATTCGGATATCTGGTAACCAAGTTCTCAGAAAGCTATCATTAAGGACTCAGGCGATGGCAATAGCGCTAAAAAGCAGATTACAGATAGATTGGAGGTGCCGCCACACTTGGAAAAAGTCTAGCTATAATACGATGTGGTGCCTTATCGGTTGTTCAATAGGAGATTTTGGTACGATTGCATATTTTCAACACTGGGGCCCCGACTGGTCGGTTTTCACCATAATGTCATTAGCTATGCTCAACGGAATACTTACGTCGATTGCGTTGGAGACAATAGTTCTAATAAGACAGATGGCAGTGGGCGCTGCTTTCAAGACGGCAATAGGGATGTCATTGGTGTCTATGATATCGATGGAATTAGCAATGAATATCACTGATGTAGCACTTACTGGCGGCGCGATGCTTACTTGGTGGGTGGTACCATTTATGCTTGCCACCGGGTTTATCACGCCCTTACCTTATAATTACTGGCGTCTTAAGGCTCTTGGTAAAGCCTGTCATTAGCAAAGGTATTGGTGGCATCAAGCAAATTCCGTCATCAAGTACGGGGGCCGGAATCATCCAAATGAAGCCCAAAATGTAACTAAAATTATGCGCCAACACTGCCTGTGACTGGTTCATGAAAACTTCAATTAGCGACAATTTTAGAAGCCGGCCAGACGATAGGATTGACTACGCTTTTTACCAACTCCCTGTTTTTTGACACAGTGGCTTAAATAACGGGCGATCAAGTAAGACACCCGAAACACTAATATCTTGCGAACTCCCGCCGTCTCCGACCTTCAATTTCACTGGGAAAAATTAAGTTTTAAGTGTCTTTTGCTCCTACGTTACGAACAATGAATTTGGAGCCTAAATATTGCAATCTTGTTTGTAAATTTATTGGCAGGATCTACCCGCGGCCAATAGTCTTGGCCGGTCAAAACAAATATTATTTTTCGAGAAATTTCCGCAGAATCTGGTTTTGGTTTTTTAATCTATTGGCAACCAAGTCTCTAAATCTTCAATTTTATTTTTCTTAAATTTTCGGTGAGAGGGACATGAGCAGACGGTAGTCCCGTCCGGCAGTTGGTTAAGCGCCGTTACTTCTCCACACACTAAGCATTCAACATTAAGGATCAAGCTTTCATTCATTGGGGCGAACCTTTATCTGCTTCTATTAAAGTCTTTGCTGACTTCTCCATAAAGACAGCGCGGAACAAATGGGTAAGCTTTTGTTATAAAGTAAACATATCTGCCGTTGAGATTGCCGCCGTTGCATTCATCAAGGGTATTTTGATCTCCTGCGAAGTGATAATCCTCGTTAAACATACCATTGAAAGTGCCCTCAGGTCCCTCTTTTCTGAGACCCGATTTGAGTTTCCAACCCGAGGAAACTTGATCTCCTAAGTAATGAATTTCAAATCCATCTCCGGCATACCCCACCAATGATGTTTTGGATTTTCTAATTAATCCTGTTGGGATACCATGATAATGATACATACCGCCTCGGCCTACATGGGCGTTATTAAAGTCAAGCCCTAACTTCCCTCGAAGTCCAAATATATCGACACTCCAATTTTGATCACCGTGACGACTGTGCTGCCGACGAGCTGATGGATCCCAAAAACCTGCTGTGTTTGGTCTAAATAATACTCCATTTAGTGCAATACCAATAACCCCCCGTATCTTTTGCAGGGTCCGATTTTTCACTGGTTTTCTTGGCACACAGACCTCTATTTCTTGGGAAGAAATAGAGTGTGGATTGCCTCTAGTCGGAAACTCTCCAACTTCATGGTTTGGAATGCCGTTACTCTCAAAACAACGGTTTTCACCGTCAATAAACATTCTGAAAAGAGAAGGTTCTTGTGCTGCTGTTGGGTTAAGCATGAATAGAAATGCTGATAGAAAAATCGGAAATCTTAGTCTCATAGTCTTAGGCAAGTATTATAAGGGGTAAAAACGCGTATTGTTTTTGAATATGGTTAAATTCAATGTCAAAGGATTCCACTATCAATTCAAGTGTTTACAGTCCAGTTTTTATTGCACCTCTCGCATTTTGTTTTGCTGAGCCTCACTCGTTGGTATGAAAATTAAGAGGCTAGAGGCACCTAAAACAAAAAGAGTAAAAACAATATTCTTGATGTGTGTAGATGACTCCATCATGGCAAAATGTACTTTATCCTCTATATTTAGAGTGGCAGCCCTTGCACGACTTCGAGAGTTTAACCAGGGC
>CAJXEC010000033.1 GCA_913052165.1 uncultured Rhodospirillaceae bacterium | reverse complement strand
AGAAATTTTCACTAAAGAAAAATTTGAAAGAAATAAGGGTAAAATTCATCACAGGTTTAACCATTACACCAGGCTTTCTGGAAGCTGGATTTCAATCCCGCCCTTTAAGTTGACATTCCAGCGGCGACCTCCAATCCAAGTCGCGCCGACGACCTTCGTTGAGATAGCAGGTTCGGTAGTTAATAAATCTAAAAGTTTAGATGCTCTGGCTGGCGCATCATCGCCAACAAGGATTGGCAGTTTGCGAAAAGGGCGCAAATTCGAAACTTTGATCAAATGTCCTTTGCGATCAATGATCGATAGATTTGTATCTTTTTGCCAAATAGCAATTGGCTCACGTTCGGTAATAGTAACGACTAGTTTATTCGGTAAATTTCGCTGGACGATCGCAAATTCAACCCAGGGTAGGTTTTCAATTTTTGAGTGTATTTTTTTGGGATCAATTTCCAAAATTGATTGCCCTTGGACAACTTTTATCGCCTCTATTATATCGCTTTTTCTCGTATTAATCCGACCGATTAAAGAAATATCATCAACAACAAAACCTGATTGAACACTGGCTTTGATTATGTTGGAAAGAATTAGGACTTTTCCTTTTTCAACCCAGCCCGTATACGGTGAAATTAGCACAAAAAAGCCGACCGCTAGAGCAAAAAATACAGGGGCCAATAGCTTCATTATGATTTTTCTTAGAAGTCCTTTTGGATGGCGCTGTGAGACGGACTGCTCTTCATTGGTATGGCTCAATAGTCGCATTTTGCGTTCTCCACCATCCAGTTGACTAACTGATGAAATGAAATTCCAGCGTATGCCGCTTGCTCCGGGACCAGAGATGTTGGAGTCAAGCCGGGCTGAGTATTAAGTTCGAGCAGATATAGTCCGTCGGCCCCACCTTGTTGTTCATCAAAGCGAAAATCAGATCTAGTAATACCTTTGCAGCCCAATATTTTGTGAGCTTCTAACGCAGAATCCATCGCGATCCTGGATACTGAGATAGGCAAATCAGCAGGAATAATATGCCTTGTTTTACCGTCGGTGTATTTTGAGTCAAAATCAAAAAAGCCGGACTCTGGGCATAATTCTGTTATACCAAGGGCTTTATCTCCCATTACCGCCACTGTGATCTCCCGACCGGGAATAAATTGTTCGACCATAACGTCATCACCATATTCCCAGATGTCATCTGTCGAAGGAGGCAGGGTCGTTCCTTCCCATATAATATGGACACCAATGCTAGAGCCCTCTTTGCTAGGCTTTATCACATATGGTCTTGGAAGGATGTCATTGGTTAAAACCTCGATTCTTGTTGCAATCTGATGGTTTGGACATTGGATCCCAGCCTGCCGAAACAAATGCTTAGCAGTTGGCTTGTGCATAGCTATTGCGGATGCCAGCACTGGAGAATGGGTATAGGGAATTTTTAGAAGCTCAAGAAGACCCTGTATAGTTCCATCTTCCCCGAACCGACCGTGTAGCGCGTTGAATACAACATTGGGCTTTTTTTCGATCAAGGTCTCAATGGTTTGTTTGACCCCGGCTCTTGTATCAATACTAAAAACCAAATAGCCGAGTTCTTGTAATGCAGATATTACCGCTTTCCCCGTAACAAGGGAGACCTCTCTCTCCGATGAGGACCCCCCAGTAAGGACTGCGATCTGGAGCTGAGTGTTCATATGTGCTGCTCATGTTCTGTTGAGGCCAAATCTTTTAATCCCACTCGTTTTATTTCCCACTCAAGATCAATTCCGTGCTTTATGAAAACCCGCTTCCGCACCTCTTCTCCCAGTTCCTCAAGATCTGAGGCCGAAGCACGTCCATGATTTATAAGGAAATTACAATGCTGAGGTGAGACCTGTGCTTGACCCCGCATGAGTCCACGACATCCAGCGCTATCAATCAGCTGCCAGGCTTTCGAATTAGGCGGGTTTTTAAATGTGCTCCCTCCAGTACGGGCTTTTATCGGTTGACTGACACTGCGCGCTGAATTTACTTCAAGCATTCTCTCTGCTATTAAATCAGGGTCTTCTGATCTTCCCGAAATTATAGCTGAAATAAAAATCAAATCATCGGGGCATCCATTATGGCGATAGTCAAAATCCATCTCGTCTCTGCCAAAAGTTAGGATTTCCCCCTGACGACTTACGGCTTTAGCCTGGGTTAATACTTCGGATATTTCACTGCCAAAGGCACCAGCATTCATTCTTATCGCACCCCCGACTGTGCCGGGAATCCCGCTGAGGAATTCTAGTCCTGAAATACCAAATTTTTGGGCTGCTCTCGAGACTTTAACCCCTATTGCACTCCCGCTTGCGATTACTTCAAAGCTGTTTTTTTGTGCGCATACCCCTGAAAATGGTTTTCCTAATCTGACAGTCACCCCAGGAATACCTCCATCACGGACAAGTAAATTTGAGGCAGCCCCAATTACAGTGAGTGGAATACGTTCATCTAAACGGAAAAGAAATTCTGAGAGATCTTCGGCATCCGCTGGTTCGAAGAGAATTTGGGCATTACCGCCCACTCTGAACCAAGTTGATTGAGAAATGGGGTAATCACGTTGAAGTAAACCGCGTACCGGCGGTATTTTTTTTATCAAGATGTTTTCCTGAACCGCAGCCACTAGGTTCGCTCCTCCAAACATCCATTAGGGGTGCCAAAATGAACCGAAAGTTGTCTTGGAAGTAGATGAGCCCATTCAGTTACATTACCTGCCCCTAGGAAAACAACGTAGTCTTTGCTCTCGGCGTTTTCCGCAATAATCGCTGGTAAATCTGAAGCTTGTTGAAGTGCAATAACCGTTTTGTGGCCGCTTGCAATCAAACCGTTAACCAAGGAGTCCCGATTTATTCCCTCTATTGGGACCTCTCCAGCCGCATAAATATCGGACACAATCACGGTGTCTGCATTGCTGAAACACCCGCAAAAATCTTGGAATAAGTCTTTAATTCTGGAGTAGCGATGGGGCTGAAAGACAGCTATCACACGGCCTTCGGCGTTGGATCTCGCAGCACGGAGAGTGGACGCAATTTCAACCGGGTGGTGCGCGTAGTCATCGACAACGGTTATACCTGCAATTGTTCCTATTACGGTGAAACGTCGTTTAACGCCTGAGAAGTTTTCTAGGCCTTCCCGAATATCCTTTTCACTAATGCCAATTCCTATTGCCACCGCGATGGCTCCTAGGGCATTCTGTGCATTGTGTTTTCCGGCCATGGGAACGGTTAAATTTTGAATTGGTGATCTACTTTCCTTGTAGCGGTTCGAGAAAGTTACATCAAAAAAGCTGAAACCCTTTACTGGCCTGTGATTTATTGCTCTGACATCGGCCTGAGGGTTGAAGCCGTATGTGATTATTCTTCGGTCCGAGACCTTCGGTATGAGTGTCCTAACTTCTCGGCTGTCTGCGCACATTACTGCGAGGCCGTAGAATGGAATATTTTGGATATAAGAATAGAAAGCTTGTTTTAGTTCATCGAAGGAACCCCAGTGGTCTAGATGTTCGGCATCGATATTAGTCAGTAATGCGATGTCTGCTGGTAATTGGATAAAACTGCCATCAGACTCGTCTGCCTCAACAACAATCCAATCACCTTTTCCAAGCCTAGCATTTGTGCCATATGCGTTGATAATTCCTCCATTAATGACCGTCGGGTCTAATCCTCCCCTATCTAGAATGGCAGAAATAAGAGATGTTGTCGTAGTTTTTCCATGTGTTCCCGCAACCGATATGGAGGAGCGGAGGCGCATGAGCTCAGCTAGCATCTCTCCTCTGCGAACGACGGGAATCATTCTTTTGCGCGCCGCGGTAAGTTCGGGGTTATCTGATTTAATTGCTGAGGAAATGACTAAAACAGCTACGTCAACTATATTGGCCTCGGTTTGATGGGCTGTAATTGAAATTCCTAGACTTCTCAGCCGCTCGACGTTTCCGTTCTCTGTGATGTCACTGCCTTGAATCGAGTAACCTAGATTATGTAGGATTTCTGCAATGCCGCTCATCCCGATCCCTCCGATCCCGCAGAAATGCAGCTTTCCAATATCTTTTGGCATTGATTTCATAATTTAATCCTGGTCGCAGAGGCGCTAATTTTTTCTATAACGTTGGCCAGTTTTTGCGTTGCATCGGGATATCCTATCTTAGCTGAATTGATAGAGGCTGCTTTCAATAAGGCGGATGAGGATAAGTAAATGGTGAGACGTTCTGCTAATGCAATTGGAGTAAAATCTTCTTGAGGAATTACCCAACCGGCTCCGGATTTTGCGATGTTACGCGCATTTGCGCTTTGATGATCATCCATTGCAGCGGGGTATGGGACGAGAATTGCTGGGCGACCAATCGCGTTAAGTTCTGCAATAGTCGAGGCTCCTGCTCTCGAGATTATTAGACAAGATGTTGCCATCAATTCCGGGATGTTAGAAAAAAAAGTTGCGAGGGTGGGCGTAACATCGGTATTCGCATACTTCGACTTGACCTCTTCAATGTCTTCGCCTCGGCACTGCTGGTAGATTACGAGTTTCTCGCTTATATTTTTTGGTAAGAGCTTGACGGCCTCCGGGACGATTTTGCTGAATATTTGGGCCCCTTGGCTGCCCCCAAGGATCAAAATTTGGTTTGTTTTTATTTCCTTTCTTTGAGCAACAACTGTGATCGCAGAGCGAACTGGATTGCCAGTAAATATGATTTTAGCGTAATAGCGTGCAGGAATACCGAGCACCTTTGGATAGGCGGTCGCTATTTGATCAACATATTTCACAAGAACTCTATTAGCCCGCCCCAGGATAGCATTTTGTTCATGCACAATAGAGGGATAGCCTAAAATTTTTGAAGCAAAAATACTTGGAATTGTCATAGAGCCGCCAAACCCAATGACTAAATCCGGACTGATACGCCTTATTACGATGATAGCTTTTACCAAAGTAATTCCCAAAAATAGGATCTTTTTAAGCTTGGAAAAAATTGTTCGTCCGGGGTTAATTGAATTTAGTTGATAAACTTCCGTGCTGTTATCCAGTTTGGTAAACTTAACGCCTCGGTTATCGGTTATAAAACTCGTTTTCCACCCGCGGATCTTTAACTCAGTGTTAAGCGCAGTCGCAGGAAATACGTGACCCCCAGTTCCACCAGCTACTAGCAATATTAGCCCCTTCTTTTCTGTCATCTGAGACCAGACGTATTAAAACGTCGCCGGGTAAGTGCTAGCACCATACCTATGCATAACGCGGAGGCTAATAAGGATGATCCGCCGTAGGAGATAAAGGGAAGGGTCATGCCTTTTGTCGGCATCAAGCGTAGTGTGGAGGCCATATTGATGAAAGCTTGGAGACTGAACTGCATAATTAAGCCGGAGACAGCTAACAAGATAAATAGATCATTTTCTTTTAATGATTGGGAAATAACCCGAAGGGTAATAAATGCGAAAAGACCAACAACAATGATGCAGAAGACAAGCCCAAATTCCTCCCCAGCAACCGCAAAGATGAAGTCAGTGTGAGCGTCTGGCAGGTTAGATTTGATTGAGCCTTCGCCTGGTCCCTGGCCAAAAGGGCCCCCATTCCCGAAGGCCTGCAAGGAACGTTCAACTTGATAAGAGTCGCCGGAGGATGGGTCGATGAACCGATCTACCCTGCTGGTCACATGAGGCAGAAACAAATAAGCACCAATTGCCCCGATCAATCCAAAAATAATGAAAAACATTACCCACACGACAGGAAGACCTGCAAGAAAAAATTGAGTGAACCAAACAACAGAGATAACAACGGTCATGCCAAAGTCTGGCTGTAAAAGCAAAAGGCCAATGACCAAAATAAAAAGTGTGATCGCTACCACCTGACTAAGAGAAAAATTATCAGATTTTAAGTCTGCAAATAGCCAAGCTGCTAGGATTGCGAAACTAGGTTTGACAAATTCTGATGGTTGAATACTGACCCCTGCAATATTTAGCCAGCGTTGAGCTCCCTTTGTTTCAAGGCCCAGACCTAAGGTTAAAATCATTAGAAATATTGCCAAAACAAAAATTGTTACCCCAAAGCGTATTATTCCTTGTACAGACAACATTGAAGTAAGAAGTAAAGTAGCTGCGGCGAAAGGAAGGAAAACTAAATGGCGTTGCACAAAATGGTAGGGTGAGAAGTTGCGCCCCTCGGCCACTGCTGGGCTAGCAGCAAAAATCAGCATAACTCCGACTAGTATAAGCAACACTGTGGCCGCCATGGTCCAACGATCGACGGTCCACCACCAATTCCCTAAAAATGATGTATCTTTTCTGGAGAAAGCACTCAATCTAAGGACACCTCCAGAGTTTCACGAGTTATTCGTTTAAATTCTCTTCCTCTGCTTGAGAAATTTTGGAATTGGTCGAACGAGGAGCACGCGGGAGAGAGAAGAACAGTGGCCGGCTGGGGGTCTTTTTTTGCCGTTTCGATAGCTTTCCTAGTGGCATTTTCTAGGTTTTCGCAAACAGTGTTTGAGACCGTTGGGCTCAATGCCTCCGAAAGGCTCTCAGCTGCTTCCCCAATCAGGAATGCATGATTTACACTGGCTGCATAGGGCAGAAGATCAGAGAAGTTCTCGCCTTTACTTCTACCACCGGCGATCCAGTAAACATTATTAAAACACGAAAGAGCGGTGTTGGTGGCCGCGATATTCGTAGCTTTACTGTCATTAATGACCTCGACATCCAAGAGATTAGTCACCAGTTCCAATCGATGTTCTAGGCCGTGAAAAGTTTCGAAAGAATTGACAATGATATTTTTTGGAACTCCTGAATATTTCGCTGCCAGGTAAGCACATGCGGCGTTATGATGATTGTGTTTTCCGCGCAAGTTTGGAAATCCTGATAGGTCGCAAATCCTGTCAGGTTCTCCCTGGCTTGCGTCGAGAATAACGCCTTTCTTTACAAAAACCCCGTTTGTTAATTCTCTCAGCACCGAGACAGGAATAACATTCCAATTTTTGTTATTTTTCAGAATATCAAAAATGCCTCTGCTATCGATATCATCAACACCGATAATTGCGATGCCCTTTTTTCCAGAACGAGTTTTTTCAAAGATGCGCATTTTTGCGGAAACATATGCTTCCATTGTTCCGTGCCGGTCTATGTGATCCGGACGGATGTTAAGTAGGACAGCGATATCAAAAGCCGCCTGTTTGGTGAGTTCCAGTTGGAAAGACGATAATTCTATGATGTATGCCTGGTTTTTTTTTGGAGGTTCAAATTCAAGCACTGGTCTTCCTAGATTGCCCCCCGCTTCGCAGGGTCTTTTGTTTTTCTCTAGGATATGGGTGATCAGTTCTGTAGTTGTTGATTTTCCATTAGTCCCGGTAATCCCAATCAGATGTGTCTCGCCGACATTTTCGGCAAGTAATTCAATATCGTTGAGGATTGGACATGCGAGAGCCTTGGCTCTCTCGATTGCAGGATGTCGATTGATGGTTAATGGTATTCCGGGGGAGGCTAATAATGCATCAAGCGTCGAAATATGAGTCTCTGTCAGCTCCACAACGTCGAGCCCCTCTCTGACAGCTCTATCTCTGCTCGCCAGATTATCGTCCCAAACGGTAACTTTTGCTCCCGATTTTCTAAGGACCTTAGCGCTGGCCAGACCAGAAACCCCTAGCCCAAGGATTGCAATCTTTTGATTTTGTCTGCTAACCACCTCTATCATATTTGGCTCAACGTAACTTGAGGGTCGCAAGACCGACTAATGCTAAAACGATAGCAATTATCCAAAAACGAATTACTATGGTCGCCTCCTCCCAGCCTTTTTTCTCGAAGTGGTGATGTAACGGTGCCATTCTAAATACTCGCCTGCCAGTCAATTTAAACGATAGCACCTGTATGACTACAGAAATGGTTTCCAGGACAAATAAACCCCCTATGATTGCCAAGACAAATTCATGTTTAATTATTACAGCTACCGTACCTAATGCTCCGCCAATTGACAGTGAACCGGTGTCTCCCATAAAAACCATGGCGGGTGGAGCATTAAACCATAAGAACCCAAGGCTAGCTCCAACTAAGGCACCACAAAATACGGCTAATTCTCCGGCGCCAGGCACTGGAAACAATTGAAGATAAGTAGCAAATATAGCGTTCCCAGCTAGGTAGGATATTACTCCCAGGCACCCCGCAACGATCATTGCTGGCACAATAGCGAGGCCATCTAGGCCATCGGTAAGATTAACCGCGTTGCCTGAGCCAACGATTACGAAAATTGCAAAAGGAATAAAGAACCAACCCATCTGAATCATAAAATCTTTGATTAGGGGAATCGCTAACCCAGTCGCCGTGCCTGGGTCGGCAATTTCTGTAATCCACCAACAAACGCCAAGCGCTATCGCCACTTCTCCCAGTAATTTAATCTTTCCTGGTAGTCCCTCTGAGGAGCTCCGTGCTAATTTTAGATAATCGTCGGCAAATCCTATCGCGCCAAAACCCAGCGTGAGGAGCAAAACCGCCCATATGTATCTGTTGGAGAGATCTGCCCATAACAAAGTAGCCACTGACATTGAAATTAATATCAGTAATCCACCCATAGTAGGTGTTCCCTGTTTAGTTACTATATGGCTTTCTGGTCCATCAGATCTGATCGGCTGACCTCTGACCTGTCTTTTTTTGAGCCACTTTATAAGTGGCTTGCCGAAAACAAAGCTTATTATCAAAGACGTGATTATCGCCCCGGCGGTTCTGAATGTGATGTAGCGGAACAGGTTGAGAAAGCCCAAATCCTCCGTATAAGGCGTTAGCAGGTTATACAGCATTATCGGTCGCTCCCGGGAGGGTTTTACTGTAAGTCTCCAGCTCCGCTCGTATCTCGGATACAATCGCTGCCATTCCAACTGCGTTTGAGCCTTTGATCAACAGAATATCATTGGGCCGAAGAACCTTTAAAATTTCCTTGGTAACTCCTTTCGCATCGATGCTGGAAAAGCACTGCATTTTCGAGGGGAGACTAAAAAATACCCTCTCCATTTGATTGCCAACCGTGAATATTTTTTCGACTTGGTTTTTTAATATAGTTTGCGCAATACTAAGGTGATAAGACTCACTGTCTCTACCTAACTCCCGCATGTCGCCGAGAACCGCGATGCGCCGCCCCGGGGGCTCTATCTCAGTGTTCCCCAAGTTATCCAAAGCTGCACGCATGGAGGTTGGGTTTGCGTTGTAGCTCTCATCAATTAGTTGAATAGACCCATCGAAAAATTTTAATTGGTAGCGTTTTCCGCGGCCAGGTAATGGAGATAACTGACCGAGGGCAGCAGCAGCAGCAGGTATGTCTGCTCCTGCCGCGTAGATGGCTGTAAGTGTTGCAAGGCTATTCATTACCTCGTGTTTTCCAGGTAGGCTGACCCTGTAGCAGATTGTTTCTCCTTGGATCGAAGCTTCGACGTTGCTGCCCTGGCAATCCGAAGTTAGAGAAATTAGTCGAGTATCTGCATCGTTTGAGGAGCCAAAAGTCAGCAGATTTTTGATACCAACCGCCTTGCAACGAGCTTTTAAGACAGAGTAGAACTTATTATCAGCGTTCAAAATGGCAGTACCATTTTCCTCTAACCCATCGAAAATTTCGGCCTTTGCCTCAGCAACTAACTCTAGGCTATCGAAGTTTTCGGTGTGAGCTGGCTCAACGTTTGTTATGATCGTAATATTTGGCGATACCATTTTTGAAAGTGGCGAAATTTCGCCAGGATGACTCATGCCGATTTCAAAAATACCAAACTGATCTTCGGGTGCCATTTGTGATAAAGATAGCGGAACACCCCACAAATTATTGTGACTGGCCTGGCTGCACGTTGTCTGGCTTTGCGCGCTTAAAGCATGATAAAGAGCGTTCTTAGTGCTCGTTTTTCCAACACTGCCAGTGACCGCAATTATCAAGGCCTCTGAGCGTTTCCTTGAGGCCTTACCCAGAGCGTGGAGTGCGTCCAAGGTATCACTTACCAAAACAATTGGGGCTTGCTCTGGCAGATTGGTTGGGATTGTATCAATTATTAACCCGGAGGCACCTTTTTTTAGTGCTTCTGCAACGAATTGGTGACCATTAAGTTTGGGTCCTTTTATTGCGATAAAGAGATCTCCCACCTTAAGCGTTCGGGTGTTAATACTTACGCCAGAGGCACTCCAAGCGCCTGATGCGGTACCCCCAGTAATAGAAGCTATTTCATGGGCGCTCCACAAATACTCTTGTGTCATGCTCGACCCTGAAGCTCCTCTAATAAGTCGAGTGTAACAGCCCGATCGTTAAATGGTATAATTTCGTCTCCGATGGTTTGCCCAGATTCGTGTCCTTTGCCCGCTATCAACAGAGTGTCTTTGGGTGTGAGCATTGAGATCGCGGCTTTAATAGCCTCTGCTCGATCTGAAATCTCACTCGCACGACGGCAATTAGAAAGTATATCTTTTCGGATAGAACTCGCGTTCTCATGCCGCGGGTTATCATCTGTGATGATTATCTCATCGGCAAAGCGATCGGCTATTAAACCCATTAGAGGTCTTTTTTCTTGGTCTCGGTCCCCACCACAACCGAATACAAGTATAATTTTACCGAGCGTTTGTGAGCGCAGTTCGCTCAGCACTGTCGATAGAGCTTGTGGCGTGTGAGCAAAATCAATGAAAATAGAGGAGCCGCCGGAGATCCGGGCCACAAGCTCCATTCTGCCCGGCGGCGACGAAAGTGCCGCCATAGCCGATACCGCCCTCTCTGCCGTTTCACCACAGGCTATAATTAACCCAAGGGCACACAGTATATTTTCTGCTTGAAAATGGCCAAAAACGGAAACGTGGATCCTATACTCGTTACCCCAAGCTCGAAAATGTATATACTGTCCCGTTGGTGAGGGCTTAGAATGTATTAATTTGAGATCTCTACCCTTTCGGCCAAAAGATATTAGGTTTAGGGATCTAGACTTTGCGAGGTAGGACCAATCGGCGAATTCCTGGGAATCCGCATTCAATACTGCCCCGGCGCCTTTTTTAAGAAGTTCAGAAAATAGCCTTCTTTTTGCAGTCCGATAATTGGTAATGCTTTTATGATAATCAAGATGCTCGTGAGATAGGTTGGTAAATGCACCCGCTGAAAATGTAACTCCATCCAATCGATGTTGGTCGAGGCCATGACTGGATGCCTCTAAAATTGCGCATTGGACTTGACTCTTGGTTAGTTCGTTGAGGTTGCGATGAAGCGTAATCGGGTCTTCAGTCGTTAGACCTTTACCTAAACTTCGGGGTTCTTGATCTGTGTGCATGCCAAGGGTGCCTATCGAGGCTGATTTTTTTTCCAATCTCGACCAAAGCTGTTTCGTGAACCACGCTACTGACGTTTTGCCATTGGTGCCGGTGACGGCCGCCACAGTTTGCGGTTGAGTTTTAAAATATCTGGATGCGCATATCGCGAGCGACCGACGAGGATTGGGTGAAGAGACAAGGGGTATAGTTGCCGCGTTGTCTGGCAGTGTTATTCCATCTAAAGCCAGGATAGCTGAGGCTCCTTTTGCGGCCGCGTCAGAAATGAATACCGCGCCATCATTTTTTGACCCTAAAAGTGCGACGAAGAGAAAGCCTGGAATTACTTCGCGAGAGTCATCGGTAATACCGGTAATAATGGGGTTCGAGCCGCCAGATATTTTTCCCACATATGGAGGGCATAACTCAGAAAGATGCAAAGTGCTTTTTCTCCAATTTTTTGGTACGAATACCAATAGCCATCTGATTTCGGACCTTTGGACTCTCGTAATTTATAGGTTTTACTCCGAGCAAAGGTGCAATTTGAGCTATGACTTTGCCGACCAAAGGAGCGGCTACCCAGCCCCCTGTCGCATACCCGCGCGAGTCTTTGTTTCCGATGGGTTCATCAACCATTGCGAAAACAACATATTTGGGTTTATTCATCGGGAATGCGCCTACAAAAGAGGATCTTAAGGCTTTTCTATTATATGCTTGGTCTTTTACTTTCTCCGCCGTTCCAGTTTTTCCGCCAACCAGATAATGCTTGGCATCGGCTTTTCGACCACTTCCCTCACTGACGACGAGCCTGAGGAGACGTCTGATTTTGTCCGAGGTCTTATTTGAAATAATTCTTTGCCCTCTTCGGGTTGAACGAGTTAGGAGAAGGGTTGGCTCATAATATATACCTCCATTAATTACGGCTGCGACGGCACTGGTAATTTGTATAGGACTCACCGCTATGCCGTGACCGTAAGCGATTGTCATCGCATTTACTTCTCGCCAAGGATCCGGAATGATTGGAGAACCAAGCTCCTGTTCATCTAACTCTAAAGTTGGTCTTTCGAGCAATCCAAGTTTTCCGAGAAAATCGCGTTGACGATGGTGGCCGATGTCCAATGCTATCTTTGCGGAACCAATGTTTGATGAATGGAGCAAAATTTCTGGTATGCTTAACCATCGATTTTTGGGGCGGTAGTCTCGAATTAAAAATCTGCCAACCCGGATCGGTTTGGAAGCATCATATCCATCTTGAATCGTTATTTCTCCGCTATCCAAGGCCATCGCTATTGTAAATATTTTGAAGGTGGAGCCCATCTCGTAAACACCCTGGGTTGCCAGATTAAAGAGCCCTTTGACATTGTTGCTAGACAAATAATTGGGATTAAAATCAGGTAAAGACACCATCGAAATCACCTGGCCATTATTTGCATCAAGGACAATTCCAGTTGCTGCTCTTGCCTTAAATCTCCTCAATGAGGTGAGCAGAGCCTGATACATAAGATGTTGGACCCTGAGATCGATGCTCAGGGAGAGGGGTGTATCACTTTCGGTTAAATCTTTGTCAAACTTTCTTTCAAAACCGCTGAGACCTCGATTGTCAATATTTGTGAAACCGACAATGTGACCAGTCACCTCTCCGGCGGGGTAGAATCTTCGTTCTTCTGTTCTGAAATTCAAGCCGGGGTTTCCAAGCTTGTTGATAGCATATTTTTGTTCTGGTGTTAATCTACGCTTGATCCACACGAAATCCCGCTTTTCTTTTAGTTGACGCACAACCGTTTCTTCCCTTAGCTCAGGAAGAATTGCGACAATATTTTGAGCGGTTAACCTGGGGTTCTGGATCAGTTTTGGATTTGCATAAAGAGAAAAAGTATCCAGGTTTGTCGCCAGCAATTGACCATTTCGGTCCAGAATATCAGCCCGAGAAACCCTAAAATTACTGCTTTCAATTTGGGTCCCAGCTCTTGCTGCTTCTGGCGTTGGTAAGACCGTGACGATGGTTAGTCTCACAGCCACCAATAAAAAAGCTGCAATGGCTAGGCTACCGGCGACCATTAACCTAATGCGTGCGATCTCGACCGCTCCAGGAACCGGCGGTGTCCGTCTGGTTCTAAGGGGAGAGAATGGTTGGCGGCCGATCATGGAACACGTAAAAACGTGATTTTTGGGGGGGGGTCACGATCGGCCGCCGGGGGGACAGTATTGCCTATGGTCAACCTTTGATTTGGTGGTGTAAGGTAAGGAATGTCTTTGATATCTATTGTTTGATTGGCCTCAGGGGGCTGTAAGAATAATAAACGGCTGCCAAGGTCTTTCAATCTAGTTGGTCTGTTGAGGTAAGCCCATTCTGCCTTTAGGACATGTATCTCTTGGTGATGGGTTTTTGTTGCCAGGCGGAGATTTGCGAGCTTATCTTCTAGGTCGGAAACCTCGTGCTTGAGAGTAAATAGTCCGACACCAGCGAGTACAGCCATCAACATTAGTATAAGTGTTGAGCATTTCATGACGGTCGGTTGCCCGTTTTATCAGTAGACACACCCAATTTGGTAGCAACTCTCAGACGGGCAGATCTTGCTCGAGGATTAGTTCGTGTTTCAGTCTCGCTTGGACGTATCGGCCGATGCGAATTTATAGCTAAACTGGGGGCCTTTTCGTCTATTAGAGGAGGTGAGTGTCTCGAGAGCCCGGAAGTCTCGCGTGAGCGGTTAACAAAGAATTTTTTGACGAGTCTGTCCTCTAAAGAGTGAAAACTGACGATCGCGATTATACCGCCCTTTTTTAAAAGTCTTTCTGTAGCGTTCAGACCTCGCTCAAGTTCGCCCAGTTCGTCGTTGATAAATATTCTCAACGCCTGGAAAGTGCGGGTCGCGCAGTCGATTGATCCGCTCAAATGAGGATTTGGAAAACAGCGTCGAACAATATTGGCGAGCTGCAAAGTCCTGGTTATTGGTGTTTTTTTTCTGGCCCGAGCGATCGCACGCGCTATTCTCCGAGCGCGCCTCTCCTCGCCATAATTGAAAATGATATCTGCGATATCTTCTTCTGAATGTTCATTTATCACTTGCGTTGCGCAGGTCCCATCCCTGGACATGCGCATATCGAGAGGCCCATCTTTCTTGAGAGAAAAGCCTCGCTCCGGCCGATCTAATTGGAAAGAAGAGACCCCCAGGTCCAGAGCAATCCCATCCACCTCACCAACTCCTTTGCGTGCAAGGAGGCTTTCCATATCACCAAAGCAGCCTTGCAGAAGTAATAACCTCTCCCCATATTCCGATCGCCAAGGCCCAGTTACTTGATCTACCATCGGATCGCGGTCAATCCCTATGACTTTGCAACTAGCCTTGTCGAGAATACCGCGAGAGTAGCCTCCTCCGCCAAAAGTACCGTCCACGTAAATTGCCCCATCTCTGGGCGAAATTGCTTTTATCACTTCGTCAATCAGGACAGGTTTGTGTTCTTCCATCAGGTTGAGCCTATTCGAAGGTTTTCTCGGATCTTGGCGACTGCCTCGTTCTGTTTTTCATCGAATTTGCTTGGATTCCAAATTTGGAATCTATTTCCCCGACCAACAAAGGCTACCTGGCTATCGAGATCCGCTGCGTCAATGAGAGCGGCTGGCAAAATTACCCTGCCTTGACCGTCAAAGGGCAATTCATGCGCTAGCGCCATAATCGTCTCAACGATCGAGTCAGGGCGACCTAAAAGTGTTTTCTCGAATTCTCCATCTTCCAAATTTTTGTCTAACACGCGACGGTTTAGCTGTTCGAGCATGGAGAGCCCAAAGGCGTCTATTGCGGGCTCGGCTAGCGATGGATAAGCAATAATTCCTTGGAATAACTCAGTTGTTAGAGATGCGCGGAAGGGTGCGGGAACGGATACCCGCCCTTTACTGTCGATCTTGTTCACGAATGTGGACAGGAACGATGTCATCCAATTAATCCCCAGTATTCTATTGACCCTTCTTGAAGGACCAAAGACCCAAATTTACCCGTTAACCTATGGGATATAATGGGATATCATGGGATCTTAAGGCTTGTCAATGGGAAGTAGACCAAGATGCTCATAGCGTTTTCGTGCAAAATAATATCATTTTGGGAGATATAGGATTTTTAAATATTCAGTTTTTTGATTATGGTCTTGCTGAAACAAATGAATTTCTCTGATATTCCAAAAATACCAAAAGAGCGGGAAAGGAGTTCACATAGGTAGTGCCAGACGGTCTGTAAGCCGGGTTCTGTCCCTGCCAAGAAGCAGGTGATGGCCATTCATCTTGGATATTCGTTACCGAATATCTCGTGCAACCTACCCGAACGGCGACGCGGAAACACGCCCAAAACCATAGGGTCTTTTGCCGTTCCTATTTGGTCTTGCTCCCGGTGGGGTTTGCCGTGCCACTCCTGTTGCCAGAAGCGCGGTGCGCTCTTACCGCACCTTTTCACCCTTGCCTGTCCTTTACAGGCGGTTTGCTCTCTGTGGCACTTTCCCTGAAGTCTCCTCCGCCGGGCATTACCCGGCACCGTGTTTCCGTGGAGCCCGGACTTTCCTCTCTCTGGTACATTTTTCAACTCAAAGAGCGGCCATCCGACCGTCTGGCAGTAAAGTAGTTGCTCTCAAGGCTTTCTGGGTCAAGAGAAAATTAGAAGTTTCTTCATGGCGTGTCATTCTCGAGGGCATTTATTATCGAGACGCAATCAGCGTCAATTTTACCATCAATCCTTTTGGGACGGTAATGTCGCTGGATTGCGGTTATAACATCTACGATCTTAGCTCTAGGGTCATAACCGATGTTATTCAGAGACTTTCGGATTGTAATACTATCGACTGAACTCTTTACTGGCGAAGTTTCTGGCCAGTAACCAACACCAGATTTTGCAAGCCATTTCCAGTCGAATAGATGCCCTGGATCTTTTTTGCGCGCTGGCGCTACATCTGAATGCCCTAGTACAAGCCGATTACTGATTTGATATCGAGTCAGAATATCTTGGGATAACTCTCTCAGAGCTCCCATCTGCAAATTTGGGAATGGGGTGTAACCCCACTCATGCCCAGGGTTTTGTAGCTCTATACCAATTGATCTGCTATTAGTATCTGTTTCCCCCGCCCAATAACTTACCCCTGCGTGCCAGGCTCGATCTTTCTCGGCCACTAGCTGATATATTAAGCCTTTCTCATCGATCAAATAATGTGCACTCACTTCCATTTCCGGATCGCACATTCTCTTCAGTGAAACCTCTGTGCTCGGTAAACCTGTGTAATGTATGAGCAGCATGTCAATTTGAATGGATTTATTCCGACTTCCAAAGTTGGGGGAGGTGCGTCGCTTGAAAACGGTCATAATTATGGACTTCTCTTTGTAATTTTATACGTAAGAATAATTCCTACGCCGGCGATGGTTACCAGACCACCGCTTACATTTTGAAAGTCTAAATTTTCGCCTAAAAATATTATGCCAAAAAAGACCCCAAAAACCGGTACTAAAAGCGTAAAGGGCATGACGCTGTTGGTATCGTGCCTTGCTAGAGTTCGATACCACAATCCCTGACCAATGATGGTGGCTCCCAATGCCATGTATATTACAACGAGCCAAGTTTGCCAGGGGGCTGTCATTGCGGCCTGAACGTGTTGTTCCTCGAAACAGGCAGAGATAAGGACGGCTTGCGGGAGAGAGAGAATAGATACCCACGCATTGACTGAGACGAAATCAATATCTTTTAGTCGTTTTATTAAAATTGACGCTAATGCGAAGAAAAATGCAGATAGTATCAAAACTACTAACATATGAGTGTTGCTGGTTAAGTCAGGTGATCCGGATATGATCAGTATGCCAATAAATGAAATGATCATTCCAAAAAATCTTCGCCAACCCAATGTTTCTTTATAGACCAGCCAAACAATAATGGCTGCAAAAGGAACAGAGGCTTGCATGGCGATTGCCCCAGGGCCTGCTTCTATCTCCTGCATACCAACTAACCCGAGACCAAAATGTAGAGTCGACATTGTGAATGAAATTGCTAGCAAAAGAGGCCATTGACCTTTTGGAGATTTCAAAAACCAAACCAGGATTGCGGATGCAATAAACATTCGGCAACTGAGTGTCAAAAAGGGCGGTAAATGAGTCACTCCGATTCGCATGGCAACGAAATTAGCCCCCCAAACCATCATCACTAAAAGAGCGATCAAAATTTCGATTGGTCTCACGGGTTGCCCTAGTATGTTGTCTTGCTTTTATTAGGTAATAGATTTTTTAGGTTAACAAGTCAGAATTGCTCAATAAAATTAAAGCTAGAATTAAGGGAATCTTTTTGTTGAAGAGCATTATTAGGAGTTATGTTGGTGCTGTAAAACTAATTTTCGGTCTTAGTTTGCACCCGTTATTTTTGGCCTTCTTAAATTGAAGGTTGCCAAAACTTTTTATTGCCAATGCCTGGTAAACGGAGAGTCCCAGAAAAAGGGTTAAGACCGACTGATAAACCAAAAAAATTTAATTCGACTCCCTCTACGCTTGATAGAATGATACCAAAAATACCCCACAATGAAAATTGGGCCCCGGCCCCGCTGGGCGCCTTGCTTATAAATCTGTTTGATCCGAGGTAGTCTTTCCCTATCGCTGTGGGAGGAAGGTCTACAGTGAGACTTGGGGAATGCCGCACGATCCAGGCTGTGAAAGTATTGCTGTTTGGGCCCGGCCAGCTTCGATATGAGTGGGGCCACGGATAGATATCGATTGCTCGTTGAATTTCGCTTATTGCAATTTCAGCTTTTTCCCCAATTAACTCCTTTATAAGAGTAGGTTTTGATCCAAACCAATATCTGTCTGGGTTAACGACATTATTCGTAACAATGTAACTTTCATCTGAAACCCAACCTAAAATCTCAGTTGTCTCGTAAGTTTCAGCATTTTTAGGTTTAAGGGCTATCCATGTATGAACCGCGAAGGCACCCCTCCACGAGAATGTCCGAGCCGCGTAGACTTGGACTATGGCTTCACGAATGTTTCTCGGGTCAGGGGCTATCCCGGCTGGCTCGCGACTGGCAGCGCGCCAGTCCCCGAAAATATCAATCATCCCTATTGCTGCCATGCTCAGGGGACCAGTGAGCAGCAAAATAATGGTGACGGCGAAACGGCGAGCCCATAACATTGCCAAAATTCTCTCCAACCATAATGGGTAATAGGAATTCTAGCTAAAATAATTGTTCACAAACATGGATTTATCAAAAAATAAAAAAATAAAACGAACTAACTGGTTCCAAGTGTATCTACTTATTGGCGCGGGAGTAGTCTGCGCTTTTCAAATAGGAAAGGTGCCTCCAGCATTGCCGGTGATAAGAAATGATTTGGGTCTAGATCTGATTTTTACGGGATGGCTGATCGGGGTCTATGCACTCTTCGCTGCAGTATTCGGAATCTTTGGAGGCGCATTTTCTTATGCCGCCGGGTACCATCGTTCTCTTTTGCTTGGCCTTTGTTGCATTACGATTGGGAGTTTTTCTGGCGCCATTGCCCCAGATGGTTTGAGTTTGTTGATAGCGCGTTTTATTGAGGCGGTGGGCTATTTGCCTATTGTTGTATCGGTCCCTGCATTACTTGGACAGGTAACTGGTTCGGAGGGAGACAGGAGGGTTGCGGCTGGAATTTGGGGTGCTTACATGCCTGCTGGAACGGCCATAATGATGCTGGTGGCGCCGATATTTTTAGGCTTTGACGGGATCGGTTGGAGAGGTCTTTGGCTTTTAAATGCCCTGATCGCTGGGTTGTATTTTCTGATCATAATTAGGGCGACCCCGCTAATTGAAGGGCGAAAATCGCAGGGGTCATGGTTCAGATACCCTGGGAGGGAAGTGGGTAGGCTGCTTAAAAGCCCGGCTTCTGTTCTTTTAGGCATATTCTTTGGAACATATGCAGGGAACTACCTCACAGTCTTCGGCTTTTTACCCACAATGTTGGTCGAAGACCTTGGTGTAAACCTTAGCGAAGCGGCTTTGCTGGCTGCATTGGCGGTAGGAGCGAATATAGGTGGCAATGTATGTGGAGGTTGGCTTCGGAAAAAAAATATTCGATTTTCCAGCATACTTGTATTTGGGTCGTTTTTTACAGCCTTGTCAGCAATTGGGATTTTTTCAAATTTTTTCACGCCTGAAATTCGCTACGCCATGGCGATCCTTTATTCTTCTGTCTGTGGGATTATTCCCGGCGCTACATGGAGTGCTGCTGTTTCGCTCCTACCCAGCAAAGATTTGGCAGGTACGGCAATCGGTTGGGTGGTTCAGGGGGGCAATTTGGGAACATTAGTTTTACCGCCTCTGACTGCTGGACTGGTCGCTATATTTGCGGGGTGGCATGCCGCCATCATAGCGGTTTCGGGAGCATCTATTTTAGGATTGGCATTGGCACTTGCAATTGCTTGCGTTGCCAAGGAGTCATCAAATTGACGCGCTGTTCTAGATTTCTATAGAATTGTGGGTGTCATGACGAAGTTTTCACTGACCAAAGAATTTTTGATTAATATCAGAAAGATTGCTGGTTTGCAGATTTCGGATAATTCCGCAATATTGTTTGGCCACGCGAAAGACGAGTCTCACCACGATTTGCCCCCTCCGGATCTTGTTGTATTTCCGAAAAAGACAAGTCAAGTTGTTGAACTCGTGAAATTATGTGCCGCACACAAAGTGCCTTTAATACCCTATGGCTCGGGTACCTCTTTGGAGGGAGGAATCGGCGCCCCGCTCGGTGGCGTCTGTATTGATCTCTCGCAGATGAATCGGGTCCTGCGAGTTAATACCTCAGATATGGATGTGACGGTAGAACCGGGTGTGACGCGAAAAACTTTGAACGCCTACCTGAGGGATACAGGGCTTTTTTTTCCCGTGGACCCCGGGGCTGACGCAACTCTTGGAGGAATGGCTTCTACCCGCGCCTCGGGAACCAACGCGGTTCGCTATGGAACAATGAAAGAAAACGTCTTAAACCTAACCGCTGTTTTAGCTGATGGAAGCATTGTCAAATCCGGTAATCGAGCCCGAAAAAGTGCGGCGGGATACGATTTGGCGCGTTTGTTCATAGGAGCAGAGGGGACTCTCGGGATTATAACCGAACTGACCCTGAGACTTTATGGCATTCCCGAGGCGGTTTCAGTCGCTGTGGTCCAATTTCCTTCGATTAAATCTGCGGTCGAAACAGCTACTTCTACTGTGCAATCTGGGATTTCCATAGCCAGGCTAGAATTATTAGACACCGCGCAAATGCAAGCCTGCATAAACTACTCGGCTTTAGATTATAAGCCTGCTCCAACATTATTTCTCGAGTTTCATGGGTCGCCAAAAATGGTTAGGGAACAAGCAGAAATGGTTCAGTTACTTGCAAAAGAAAATGATGGAGAGTGTTTTCAATGGGCCGATAACCCCGAAGAACGAACCAAGCTTTGGCAGGCGCGTCATGAAGCTCTTTATGCTGCCCTGGTATCTCGTCCGGGTTCAAAAGCCTGGTCGACTGACGTTTGTGTGCCGGTATCTAATTTAGCTCAATGCATAGAAGAAACTAGGAAAGATATAGAAAAAGCAAAAGTTCCTGCTACAATTGTCGGTCATGTTGGGGACGGGAATTTTCACGTGATCTTTCTGCTTGACCCAGATGAACCAAAAGAAAAGCTAGCTGCCGAAAATGTAAATACAAAAATGATTGCTCGTGCGATCGATTTAGAGGGTACTTGCACGGGTGAGCACGGAATAGGTATCGGCAAGCGTGATAGCTTGGCAGTTGAAATGGGATCAGCCCTTGAAATCATGTCGCGGATAAAAAGGGCGTTAGACCCTGCCGGAATTATGAATCCTGGCAAGATTTTATAAGGCTTAGGAATTTAACTGGTGTTACAGGTAGAGACCGGTTTTATAACCATTGAAAGGACTATAAAAAAAATTAAGGGCGAATATGCGTTAGCCTCGAGTGCGGTCATCTCGTTTTCTGTTTTTCAATGCCAACCGGTTTTTTAAATCAGCTAGGACATATAATCTCAATGCTGATGAGAGATTGTTGGGGTTATCCTTATCTATTTTAGATATGAGTTTACCAAGTGGGAGATCCTCATTTTGAGAGATCGCAGTGAGTTCGGCTCAGAACTCGGACTCTAATGATACACTCGTTCTATGACCTGCGATGGTAACCGATCTTTTATTCTTTTTACTCATGTCTCTAGCTGAACCCGATTTGTGACGACTCCCAAAAAATATAATACCCTAAAGTAGATTTTTGAGGAGTATTTCAATGGTTGGAGAAATTGATAAGAGGCTTAAGGAGCTGGGTATCGAGCTGCCAGAGGCGCGTGATCCAAAGGTGGCTAAAATTTTGAGTAGTAACATTGCAGGCAATATCCTCTATGTCTCTGGTCAGGTCCCGCAGTGGAATGGAGAAATTACTTTTACAGGTAAAGTGGGTCGTGAATTTGATATTGAGGAGGGACGTAAAGCCGCGCGGCTCTGCGCACTAAATGTTATTGCCCACGCAAAAAAAGCGTTGAATGGAAATTTGGATAGAGTTCTAAAGGTCGCTAAAATCAAGGGGTATGTAAATACAACTCCAGATTTAATTGAGGTAGCTGAGGTTGTTAACGGTGCCTCCGAGCTATTCGTTGATGTTTTCGGCGAAGATGGGCGTCATGCTCGAACAGTCGCTGGGGTTAACGTGATGCCGTTTGATGTGGCTGTAGAAGTCGAAGCGGATTTTTTGATCAGTGATGAAAATTAGAGCGAAACCATAGTTTAAGCGGTGCAGCGTGACATAGATACCTAGGAGCGAAAATTAGTTTTAATCAGTTAGTCGGCGGCTCTTTATATTACTGGCAAAGCATTTTAACAAAAACGCGAAGAGAATTGCGTGGATTGGCCAACTATGTCTCTAATTTCTGCGATAGTATCCACTGTAAAGCCGATTTCCTAAGGGTTATTAGCCTCAAATCTTTTATACCGAGAGCTTTTGGTGGGGCAGTGGGATAAGGTTGATAGATGTTCTTGGTCACGCAAGGGAATATTTGTGCTATTCTGTTTCCTTCTTTATAGAAGTTAGGTTCAGAAAGCTCTGGTAACCTGTTTTTACTAAGTCAGTTACGTCACCCTTATAGAAGTATTCGACCGTATACACTCTAAAGAAGTTATTTTTCATAGTTTTTGGTTTCTCAAAATAGACACAAACGTGCCGAATTCAATCCAAGGTAAGGGGTCCCAAAAGCGCTTTGCTAAACCGCTAGTGGAGGGCAAAACATATATTTCTATGTCATCGAAATTAGCGGATTGCGACCCATATTTTATCTTTGAACTACCTAAACGATACTGTGAGCATACTTTTGTTGCTCTCTTTCCAACGAGAGCAAGGGACCTAGGTTTAAACCGGATAAGTTTTTCCCTGAGACCAGCAGGATTGTCGGCTGCGGAGGAGATCTCAGTGTCCGAACCTGAGAGAGATTTGGCCATGTCTGTAAGACCAATCCCATAACTGAAAAGCACCCTGTATCCCATTGGGTCTAGCCTACGAAGTGTAATCTTTGCCCTTTCTAGTATGTCCTAAAAGCGATTACGGGGGCCGAGTAGTAATTCCTAGTTTAAGCTGAACGACTACTCGCAGCACTGCCGCAAAAAAGGCATGAAGATTGTCGACTGGGACATCTGGCAGCACTTCCTCCTCTAAGCCGATGTCTCTCACGCAGCAGTTTTAATATTTAGTCTGGACCAAATTTCCGTCAGTGCTTGCACTAGAACATTGATTTCTTCATCGCTATGTAGTGGGGTAGGCGTGAGGCGTAATCTCTCCGTTCCTTTTCGCACGGTTGGGTAATTAATGGGTTGCACATAAATATTATAACGAGACAAAAGGTCGTCTG
>CAJXEC010000032.1 GCA_913052165.1 uncultured Rhodospirillaceae bacterium | reverse complement strand
GCCAGCTTGAAAGTGAACCTCTGCAACTTTTACATAGTCCCGTTGTATGAAACCATATAAAATTTCAGCTAAAAACTTCCTATTATTTTTATCTAGTCTACCCATAATTCCAAAATCAACAGGAACAATATTTCCATTTGGATCTACAAATAAATTGCCTTGGTGCATATCACCGTGAAAAAAACCATCTCTAACAGCTTGTTTTAAAAAATGTTGAATTAGATTTTCGGCTAAATATTTTAAATTTATACCTTGGTCTTCCAATTTTTTTTGTTTCAAATCTGCCTTACGCCAGCTTCCTTTTCTTTGAAGTGAAAAAATCATTCTATAGAGCTTCACGTCCGCTGAAGATAGAGCATGCCTGGCAAAAGTGCTTTCGGTTATTGGAAACTCAACCTTATCCATTGTTAAACAGATAGCGGGGCTAATTGACAGATAGCTGGCTACAAATATCCCTGTAAAATATTTATTCATCTTAGGGACTGCAATTTGGCCCTTATTTCGAGTAAGTCGAGCCAAGTTTCGCGTTTTTGTTCGGGCTGACGAAGAAGGAATGCAGGATGAAGCAGGGCCCTTGCCGCAATAGGAGCACCGATTTCTTCAGAGTTATAATTTTTCCATTTTCCCCGCAGTCGCATTATACCCTCAGTGGTTCCTAGTAACGTTTTAGCTGAGGTGCCTCCTAGCATGAGGAGAATTTTTGGCCTCACAAGTACTATGTGTCGTTTGATGAAGGGTAGGCATGCGGATATCTCAGTGTCTGTGGGAGGCCTGTTGCCGGGTGGACGCCATGGCAGAATATTTGTGACGTAGACAAGGTCACGAGTGAGGTCGATCGCATTCAACATTTTATCAAGCAATTGTCCTGCTGGGCCTACAAATGGAATTCCCTGACGATCTTCTTCTGCTCCTGGTGCTTCCCCGATAATCATTAAGTCTGGACTTACTGCTCCCGACCCAAAAACAAGATTTTTTGCAATAAACTTTAACGGACATCCCTCAAATCTTGAAATCGCCGCTTTTAATTCATCCAAAGAAGCTGCATTGTCTGCTGCTTCACTCGCAGTTTGGAATGACGCTTCTCGAGAGAAGAGTTCAGGGGTGGAGGCCTTTTTTTTGACTTTAGTAATGGCTTTGGGATAGTAAGTAGTCTGCGCGGGGCGGCGGGGCGCTGTTTTATCAATGAGTCGGTTGCATGGACTGTTATCCAAAACACAGTCTACCCCTGCGTCAACATACCATTTGAGAAGTTCTACCATCGCGTTATCTTTGACCATGACTAAACCTAGCACGGCCATGGCTTAATTCTAGTGCGGTTTTGTTATAGAGTTTGGTATAAGCTGGAGGAAAAATGGAACGAGAGTCGATGGAAGTGGATGTTTTGATAGTGGGTGGTGGGCCTTCGGGCCTGTCTGCCGCTATAAAGCTCCGTCAGTTAGCAGAAGAAGCCGCTGAAGAAATTAGTGTTTGTGTTTTAGAAAAAGGGTCTGAAGTAGGTGCTCATATACTCTCAGGAGCCGTATTGGAACCCCGTGCTCTTGCTGAATTATTTCCCGACTGGAAAGAGCGTGGAGCTCCCCTAAAGACTGAAGTTGTCGAGGATAATTTTCTTTTTCTGACGGAGAAAAGAGCCTTTGGGCTTCCAACCCCGCCTGCAATGCGAAACGAGGGGAACTACATCGTCAGTTTGGGAAATGTCTGTCGTTGGCTTAAAGAGCAAGCGGAAGCACTCGATGTGCAAATCTTCGAGGGATTCGCTGGTGCCGAAATCTTACATGATGAGAATATGACTGTATTGGGTGTGGCCACCGGAGATTTGGGGCTTAATAGAGAGGGGGAGGCAAAAGAGGGTTTTACTGCGGGTTACGAGCTTCGTGCACGTTACACATTGTTTGCAGAGGGGTGCCGTGGCTCTTTAACGGGCGACCTTATCGAAAGATTTAATATGAGGAAAGGGCATGATCCGCAGACCTATGCTATTGGAATCAAGGAATTGTGGGAAGTTCTCCCAGACAATCACAAGCCTGGAAGTGTAACCCATACAATCGGGTGGCCTTTAGATGATAAAACCTACGGGGGGTCATTTCTCTATCACTTAGAGGATAATCAGGTTGCCGTCGGTTATGTCATAGGACTTGACTACTCGAATCCATACCTGAGCCCCTTCGATGAATTTCAGCGGTTTAAAACTCATCCAAAAATTCGGCATGTTTTTGAGGGCGGAAGAAGAATTTCCTACGGGGCCCGAGCACTAAATGAAGGCGGTTTCCAATCTATCCCTGACCTAATTTGTCCAGGAGCCGCTATCATTGGTTGTGCTGCAGGATTTGTTAACGTACCAAAAATTAAAGGGTCACATAATGCAATGAAGACTGGTATGGTTGCGGCCGAGGCAGTATTTGACGCCCTCAAGTCAAAAGATGGAGCCAAACCACGCTTGATTGACGACTATCCGACGAAACTATCAAAAAGTTGGGTGTGGGATGAACTATTCCGTGTACGTAACATAAGACCAGCATTTCGTTGGGGCTTGTGGATTGGATTGTTGTATTCGGCGCTCGATACTTATGTTTTTCGGGGAAAAGCTCCTTGGACCTTCAGCAACCACAGCGATCATAACACCCTCCTTCCAAAGAAAGACGCAAAGAAAATTCAATATCCCAGCCCAGACGGAATAGTCACATTTGACAAATTGTCTTCCGTATTTATCTCAAACTCAAACCATGAAGAAGATCAGCCGTGTCACCTAAAACTTGAAGACCCGGAAGTTCCAATTAAGCTCAATTTGAAGTTATACGACTCTCCTGAGCAGAGATATTGTCCTGCTGGAGTTTATGAAATTGTAGGCGAGGGTGAGGATGCGCGGTTACAAATTAATGCTCAGAATTGTGTGCATTGTAAGACGTGCGATATCAAAGACCCGACACAAAACATTCGTTGGAAAACCCCAGAGGGAGGAGGGGGACCGAATTATCCTAATATGTAAATCTGCTAGTTTGCCCCGAGCAGGATTCTAATCTCGCTTGATTTTTCGATTCTGCCCGACAATCTTGGAGATACAGCGACAAGAAATAATACTGGAAACGGCAAGGAACTTAGCTCTATGGCGAAACAACGAATTAGCTTTCTGATATGTTTTGCTGTTTTTTTCCTGACAGACTTTGGTTCTAACCGTTTTTTAAGCGAAGTGTGTTTAACACTTAGTGCTTCTTGGGCCCAGCCGACTGATGCCAATGATAGGATTTCAGAGCAAACTAATTCGGTACTGGGGAACTACCTGGCGGGTCGTCATGCGGAGAGAGCAAAGAATTACAGCCTTGCAGCGCGGCTGTTTTCCAGAGTCGATACAAAAGAACCAAAAACACGGAAAATTCAACAGCGTTTATTATTTTCTCTGATGGCTGCAGGAGAAATCAATCAAGCGGTAGTCATTGCTAAGCAAATGGCTAGAAGTGGTAAAATTTCGTCCATCACTAGCCTGACGTTATTTGCGGATGCTATTGGGTCTAAAAATTTAAAAAAGGCAATAAAGGTCCTAGATCAAACAACAGTATCGGCGATTACAGATTTTACTATCCCGCTTCTCAGAGCTTGGACCATGGTAGCGATGGGTGACTACAAAAAAGCGATCTCTGGTCTTGAGCCGCTCACAAGAATTCAAGGTTTTGAGCCTATGAGACTTCACCATATCGCTCTGATTGAAGATTTTAAAGGTAATAAGATTGTTGCCGATCAGGCATATATAAAAGCATTGGATAAGAGTAAATCTATCCGAACTCTCCAAGCTTATGGAAGGTTTTTAGAACGATCTGGGCGTCGTACAGAGGCTTATAATTTGTACACTAAGTATCAAACAAGGCAGGGTTTAGAAAATCAAATGAAAGAGGAGATCTTTAAATTTGATACTGGTTTGCAGAGAAAGGGAATGATTAGGACGAGCAGTGAGGGTATTGCTGAGGTCATGTTTAACCTGGCTGGAACTTTTACCCAGAGCCGTTCATTCGATTTGGCACTGGTTTTTTGTAGGTTGGCAATTTGGATTAAACCTGAGTTTCCGATGGCTAAAATGCTTTTAGGAAATCTATTGGAAATTATCGATCGGCCAGAAGAAGCGCTGAACGTATTTAAATCTGTAGACGAAGCATCTACATCAGCATGGGAGTCCAAATTGAGACAAGCAGAGCTCCTTAACAGCCTGGGTAGAAAATCCTCTGCAGAGAAAACTCTTCTTATGATGGCAAATCAAAGGTCCGAAGATATGAGTGCGTTGACCCGGTTAGGAGATATCTTTCGGGGAATAAAAGATTTTGAAAAAGCGGCTAACGTCTACACTGAGGCGATAAAGCGCACTGTGTTGATCCAAAAACCGTCTTGGTCACTTCTTTACTCCCGAGGCATTGCTTATGAGAGGTCTAAAAAATGGTACTTAGCGGAGAAGGATTTTCTGGATGCGCTGGAGCTTAGTCCAAATCAGCCCTATCTTCTTAACTACCTTGGATATAGTTGGGTGGATCGAGGACTAAATTTAGACAGCGCAAAGAGGATGATAGAGAAAGCAGTGAAATTAAGGCCCAATGACGGGTATATTGTAGATAGTCTTGGGTGGGTCCTGTATCGTCTAGGAGATTTTGAGTCTGCAACCGTCTACTTGGAACGAGCTATCTCTCTGTATCCACAGGACCCCACTATAAATGACCATTTGGGAGATGCTTATTGGCGTGTGGGACGTACGCGCGAAGCAGAGTTTCAGTGGGAGAGGGCTCTTTCGTTTGGACCTGAGCCAGAACAGATCTCAAACATAAGAAAAAAGTTGCGCCAGGGACTTCCCCCAGTCCAGGTCAAACAATAGCGGAATATCTGGAATTTTTTCATGTCCACCGTTGTCTACAAAGAAGCCCGTGCAAAAATAAATTTATCGCTTTTGATCACGGGTCGAAAGTCAGATGGTTACCACACATTAGATAGTATTATTTTCTTCGTTAGTTTTTGTGACCGACTTTCATTTAGGATCGATAAAGAGCTATCCCTGGAAATTTCAGGTCCATTTAGCGACTCGCTCGAAAATGGAAGAAATAACCTTATAATTCAAGCGGCTGAGGCTTTTAAAAAAGAGTGTAAATTAAATACCGGCGTGGCTATCAGCCTCGAAAAAAATATCCCTGTTTCTGCAGGACTCGGAGGTGGATCGACTAATGCCGCCGTGACACTCTTAGCTCTAAATGAGCTATGTAAAACAGGTCTCACCTCCGCGTCGCTTGCTGAAATAGGGCTTAGTATAGGTGCAGATGTTCCTGTTTGTCTTTTTGGCGAAACGGCAAGAGTTCAGGGTATTGGAGAAGAGATCCAACCATTTGTTTTTCCACATAAATTTGGTGTGGTACTTGTTAATCCTGGGGTCCCTATTTCAACTGCCAAGGTGTTTTCTCGCTTCAATTCGGGTTTTTCTGAGGTTATGTCGGCGGATACTCTAAATGAATTATCTGCGATGCAAAATTTCAGGCCTTTTACGGCGCTGAGAAATGATTTAGAGCTTCCCGCCACGCAACTCTGTCCCGAGATATCACAGGTTCTGGCGGTTTTGCGGTGTGAGACCGATAGTATCGTCTCAGGTTTGTCTGGTAGTGGTCCAACCTGCTTTGGGCTTTTTCAAACCCTTGAGGAGGCTGAACGAGTGGTCAAGAGGTTAAAGCAACAAAATACCAATTGGTGGCTAAAGGCAACTGCTGTTTATAATTAAAAAGCAAGGGAGTCCAATAAATTCCAATCTGATTCGACGTTGTAGATATTATTATGATAGATCGTTGACTGGTCCTCCTTATGGTGCTAACTCAAACAAATCTTAGTCACTTTTAAATAAATAAGTAATTGATTTAAAATGATAAAATGGGGCGTAGCCAAGCGGTAAGGCAACGGGTTTTGATCCCGTGATCCCTGGTTCGAATCCAGGCGCCCCAGCCATCTTTTAGGGGTTTTACGCAGTTCATGCTCGAGTTGGATGCAAGAGATTTGAAATGTCCTCTTCCGGTTCTTCGGGCTCGTAAATTGTTGAATACTTTGAAAGCGGGGGAAGAGCTTGTCATTTTGGTTACAGACGAGGCGGCTCCGAGAGATTTAGAGGTATTTTGTTCTGAGACAGGGCATAAAATAGTTTCCAAAGTTGAGATTGAAAATTGTACTAAGTTGACTCTACGGCGTCGGGTCGAATAGGTAAAAAAAACTCATAGCGAAAGTTGGCACTGGCCGGAATTTACCGATCTGATGGAAAGTCGATTTTTATCTTAAGTGGAAGATCCCGATCTTTGGAAGAAAAAGAATGAATGGGCCCGCGCAACAAAGCCTGCGGTCTCACTTATCAGTTTTGCCTCGTTAAGATGTCTTTTTTACCACTAACTCAAATAAATATTGGGTCACGATTTCCATGCCCGATGCAGGCATTGCTTCCTCTAAAATGAGGGAGGCCGTCTAACCTAATTCCAGTCAATATTATTTGGTCATAATCTCCCGCGCCGATAGCAACACCTGGTGTCGCAGCGCCGATTTATAACGGCATAGGTTTTGATTCTGGTTACACTGAACTGTAAATCTAGAGGTAACTGGATATGGATTAGACGAGACAACTTAGAGAGAGCAAACATTGTTGTCGCTTCACTTAGGCCTCTCACGACCTCTTTTAGACCAGTGTTGGTATGTCTAACAATTGATAGCAAATTTAGAGGATCACTGCCACAATGGTAGGGAGAGTACAAACACTAAAGAGTAGAATTATAAGAACCACCACTGCTAGGTCATCATGCTGGTACGAAAACCGATATGTCCTCTTCGAGCAACCAGGAGTACACAGACTTTGCTAATAAAACGATTTAAAAAAATTCTTAAGACGGCTGATTCGATGTACAAAAAGATTATCAATATTTAAAATCTTGGGGCTTGAAAATTGGATATCTTCACCGGCACAACTGTGGGGACTTCTTGGAGAAGAGCAGTTATATCTGTAGACCAATTTTCACGTGGGGATATTAATGAAATATTTGACTTAGCGGACCGCCTAGCCAACGGGAGAACTACGCCACTCGGCGGCAAGATCATAGCCAATGTGTTTTATGAGCCCTCAACCAGGACATCATCGAGCTTTTTTTCGGCGATGACCCGATTGGGTGGCAGCGTAATACCAATTAACGAAGTCAACTATTCCTCAGTGACCAAAGGAGAATCTCTCGAGGATACAATCAGAACATTAGAAAATTACTGCGACCTTGTCGTTTTGAGGCATTTCGAAAATGACGCGACTGAGCGAGCGATGGAGGTTTCCAAAATTCCAATAATAAACGCGGGGAATGGAAGTGGCGAACACCCCACCCAGGCGCTTCTTGACCTTTATACGATTAAAAAAGAGCACGGTGGTGTTGATGATCTCACTATATCGTTAATGGGAGATTTAAAGTTTGGTCGGACAGTTCACAGTTTAACCAAGCTTTTAAGAATGTATGATTGCAGGTTACAGTTTGTAGCGCCCAACCAGCTAGCAATGCCTGCCGAATATATTTGGCCCGCGGATAAAATATATCAGGATCTAAACGAGGTTATAGATAGCTCAGACGTTTTATATGTGACGAGGGTTCAAAAAGAGCGCATGCAGGGGTCTGAAGATTTTGATTTTTCTTATGCTGTCACAACTCATCATATGAAAAAAGCGAAAAATGATATGGTTTTGATGCATCCGTTACCTCGAGTTGGGGAGATCGCAACGGAGCTTGATAGTGATCCAAGGGCGGCTTATTTCCGGCAGATGAAATATGGCTTGCATGTAAGGATGGCACTTCTCTATGCGATGATTGGTAACGTCTAGGAGATGCTTCTTTCTCATGTCTCCTATGGCAGTGGGAGACCACTAATAATTCTCCACGGACTTTTGGGGTGCGGCCGTAATTGGGCCTCCATAGCGAAAAAGATATCCGCTCAGGGGTTGCGAGCTATTACGATAGACTTGAGGAACCATGGAGAGTCTCCACACTCTGATCAAATGGCTTATCCTCTCTTAGCCCAAGATATTGAGCAGGTTATCGGCTCTCTGAATTTAGAAAAACCAATTGTTCTGGGCCACTCAATGGGTGGTAAGGTTGCCATGGCCCTGGCATTGAGAAAGCCGCGGTCGGTAGGAGGGCTAATAATTGTCGATATCGCACCCAGGCAATATGTAAAAAGTAACGAGCATTTGATTGAAGAAATGTTGGCCCTTAACTTAAAAGTGGTCAAAAATCGTAGTCATGCCGATGAGTTGCTAGCCGAGCGAGTGCGAGACCCAGTTTTCAGGTCTTTTTTACTACAAAATTTATATGCGAGCGACCAGGGCTATCAGTGGCGACCTAATCTACGTGGTATTTTACAAAACATACCGGCCTTAATGGGGTTTCCTTTTGAAACTCACCACGCCTCATATAGAGGGCCAGTTTTATGTATTTCAGGTGACAAGTCTGAATATTTTGAAAATGCGGATAAAATACTTCTCCGCGAGTTTTTCCCGCAGGCTAAAGTTGTAACGATAAAGGGTGCTAACCATTGGGTCCATGCAGATAGACCAGAGATATTTTTTCTTGCGGTCTTGAATTTTTTAACTGGTTTTAACCAACCGAAGTAAAAAAAAAGGGCTGCTTTTGGCAGCCCTTTCTGTTCTAAGACCTACTGCTTATGAACCACCACCAAATACGATTTTCTTAACCTTTGCAATCACCTCTGGAGAAGACTCCTTAATGGTTTTTTCGATGATAGATTGAATCTGTTGACCAGTAGATGGCATCAGGCGCAGTTTTCGTTTCTTCAGCTCTGCCTCGAACTTTTTATCAGCGTTCATCTTATTATATGCGGTACGAACGACTGCGACAGTATCCTTGTCTACACCTGGGGGAAAAGCGAGCCCTCGTCCGATAGGACCAGCAGACCCCAAAAAGGATACGAGCGCTTTTTGTGATTGAGGGACAAGATCATTGAGCATTGGAACATTTGGCAAGGCGGGATCTTTGAATGCACCAAGCTGCAAAATGGCTCGAGCAAAGGGCTTCTCTCCCTTGAACCAATGTGGCACTTTTGAAGCCCAAGCTAACCAATTAAACGCGGCCATTTGAGCTTCACCTTGCTCGATAGCAAGGATTGAACGAGATGAACCTTTGTAACCAGTGACGATACGACCTTTTAACCCCAATAGACCCATGGTGAGCCTTGGCGCGATGTAACCGCTGGAACTTTTTCCACTGGTTGCACCAATCAGAGCTACTCCCCCTTTTTTCCATGCATCTATGCTCACCGCTCCGGTGTCAGAGCGAGCCACTACAACAATATTAGTTTGATTGGAGGATCCTAAATAATTAAAGTCTTGAGCCTTGTAGCGCATCTTTTTTGGACGCATGAGTTGATTTACAACAATGTTATCTAGGGGAACAAACATATGAAAACCGACTTTTGGTGCGACTTTATACATGTAACCCATTGCTTTTGCGCCACCCGCACCGGGCATGTGTTGAAGAATTACGGTTGGTTTGCCCGGAATAAATTTACCAATATGGTTCGAAAAACTTGAGCCATATTTATCATAAGTTCCCCCCGGACCGTAGGGGATTACAATGGTAATCGTTCGATCTTGAAAATGATCTGCGGTTGACGCATGGGCGACGGAGCTCGCGGACATTATCGAAAGCGCGGCTGATGCCACCATCAATTTTTTTGAAATCATAATAACTCCCAGTTTAACTTTAATACTAAAGAAGGGTTGAAGGCCCTCCCCCGCGGCACGCTAACAACGCTTGACCGGAACTTCAAGCGGACTCTTTCTGGATTGCAAAAAAAAACGGCGGTAACCATACCGCCGCTTCTTAGAGATATAAAAATTATGATCCAGTGCCAAACACCATTTTGCGCAATCTCGATATCACAGCTGGCGAAGAGGATTTCATCGTCTCAACGACCAGCCTTTGTATCTCATCACCGGACGTAGCAATGAGGCGGAGTTTCTTCTTCTTTAGTTCCGAGACAAATCCTTTGTCTGCATTCATTTTGGCGTAAGCGGCCTTGCCAGCAGCGACTATCTCAGGGTCAACCCCGGGTGGGTAGGCGAGGCCTCGGCCCAGTGGCCCTGCAGAGGCTAAAAAGTCTGCCACAGGCTTATCTTTGGGTGAGACGAGGTCCCGTAACATCGGTACTTTTGGAAGTGCCGGGTCCGCTTCGAAACCGTTTTGTAAAATCGCAACCGCGAATGGCTTTCCTTTTCCGCCATCTCTGGGTCCGGTGAACCAGTGGGGTACCTTGGATGACCAGGCTAACCAGTTTGGCGCGGTAAACTGCACCTCACCCTGCTCCATAGCCATCATCGACCGTGAGGAGCCCTTATAGCCGGTTACCATTTTGAATTTTAGCCCAAGAGCCTTCGCAGAAAACATTGAAAAGAGGTAGGTGCTGGAGCTTTTGCCGCTGGTCGAACCAATAATCTGAGTATTCTTGGCATCCATGATTTTTTTGACCCCGGAGTCGGTTCTCACTGCAAGAACAGCATTTGTTTGATTTGATGACCCCAGATAATTAAATTTATCAGCTTTATATTTCATCCTTTTCGGACGAAGTAACTGGTTGATGACCAGGTTATCCAGTGGGACAGTCATATGGAAACCTTGCTTCGGAGCAATATTATAGAGGTAATTCATCGCTTTTGACCCACCTGCGCCAGGCATATGCTGAAGAATTACGGTGGGTTTGCTGGGTAAAAATTGGCCAATGTGGTTGGCAAAAGTAGATCCATACTTGTCATAGGTGCCCCCTGGGCCGTAGGGGATTACCACAGTGATCGTTCGATCTTTAAAATGTTCTGATAGGTCAGCGACGGCGGGAGAGAATACACTTCCCGCCAGAAACACTGCTGCGCTCAATGATTTTCCAATGTTGTGCATGGTTCAGTTCCCTGTTTCGTTACTTTTACTCTCATTACCCTAACATGATCTATTATTGGAACAACCGTGGATTGTGCGTATCTTTCTGAGTTAGACAGGCCTACTCCAAAACAGCAATGGCTTGGATTTCGGCTAACATTTCTGGACGATTTAAAGCGGCTACCGTCACAAGTGCACTTGCTGGATACGCATTATCTGGAAAAAACTCTTTTCTAATTTTTACAAAACTAGAATTATGTGAAACATCTGTGATGAAGCACGTCATCGACACTATGTCGGTAAGGGTTCCTCCCGCTTCTTCAAGAGTGGCACTTAGTTTGCGAAATATACACTTGACTTGTCCATCAAAGTCATCGGCCAGGGAGTTACCAAATTCGTCTTCGGTTGCAAGATGACCAGCCAACCAGACAGTGCGGCCACCCTCTGTAATCACAGCAGGCGAGTAAGACCTCGATCGCTGATATGGAGATGACAGGAACGTCTTCTTCAACGTTTAGCCCCATCCCAACCATTAGTGGAAATATCAAAAACCATTCCATTGGGATCTTTGAATTTTACTTCAGCGTTTTGGGGCTTACCGGCTCCTCTTGGACCCGGGTGATAAGTGCCCCCGTTTGCCTCAACTGCTTTTATTGCTTCTTCTTCATCATCAACCCAGAATCCGAAATGATGCACACCGACATACTCCTTGCCCCTCTCATCTCCTGCATCATCTTGGGTCTCAAATTGGAGCAATGTGAGGTTCATCACACCATCAGAGAGGCGGGTTGCTACCCGAGATTCAGAGATCCTCTCCATACCGAAAGCAGTTTCATAGAATTTCGCTGCCTTATCCTTATCCGGCACAGATAAGGCAATGTGGCGGAGTTGACCGTTTGGCATGATTCGCCTCCTGCTTATTATTGAACGTGGTGTTCATTAAAATTCTATACCATCACGTGATTGCCACAAAGCGGATCTTGGGCATATGATGATTGGAAATATTCGTTCAGGTGCAAATCATGGAAAATTTGGCGGGGTTTCCTAAGCGGGAAGCTCAGGCAATGGGCCTTATAGGATTTGCGCATTTGCTGAGTCATCTATACATGCTGGCGTTTGCGCCCTTAGCGGCATCAATCATTTCGGATATGCAGATTTCTGCCATAGAATACGGGGCAGCGCTGACTGCATTTGCAGTGGTTACAGGTATTTTGCAAACCCCTATGGGGCTCCTGGTGGAGAGGATTGGCGGAAGACCTGTCTTAATTTTTGGGCTTTTTGTAAATTCTATGGCATTTTGCCTGATTGCATGGTTTGCCCATGATTACCTGACTTTTATAGCGTTTATGGCATTGGCAGGAGTAGGGAATTCGGTCTTTCACCCAGCGGATTATTCCCTTATTTCCGCGACTGTTGCGGAGGAACGGATGGGTCGTGCTTTTTCTGTCCATACCTTTGTTGGGCATGTTGGTTTTATTGTCGGTCCAATTCTGGCGGCCGGTTTGGAACCGTTTATTGGTTGGCGCGGCTCAATTGCGACCATTGGGGTAATAGGTGTTTCTATGTCCCTTATGCTGCTACTATTTGGATCCGTTATTGCCGATGGGAACCAAATCAAGAGATCCTCTTCTGTAGGAGACTCATTGCGAGAGCTCTTTTCGTCGCGCCACGTTGCTCTCTTCTTTTTATTTTACATGTTTTCTTCGATGGCGAACTTCGGAATGGTGCAGTTTTCAGTTCTTGCTTTGCAACCGATTTACGGTATCGAGCATGTCGTCGCTGTTGCAGCATTAACCGCATATCAATTAGGGACTTTAGCGCTTGTGATCCCTGGCGGCATCTTGGCGGATAGAAGCTCTCGCTTCGATTTAATCATATTGCTTGGGTTTGGAATATCTTCGGTGATCATTTTAATAGCGGGCAGTGGTTGGTTGCCTTTCTTCTTGGTTATAATGCTTATTTGTGTCGCTGGCGGAATGCGTGGGGGTGTTAACGCATCGAGAGACGTCGCCGTTCGTCAAATTGCAGGCCGCATACCCGTAGGAACTGTCTTTGCTTTTGTTTCAACAGGATTTCTTGTCGGGCAGGCTCTTAGTGGGGTTATTTATGGTTTTCTTCTCGAAAACTATCCACCCAACTATATTTTCTATGCATCCGCAGTATTCTCTATTCTCGGGATGATAACCGTGATTTTTAATCAGGGTGCTCGGAAGACAAAACAAATTCTGAGAGGATAGATATTTACACAGTGACTCCTATTTCGGCGCCTCAACGAGAAGCTACTGCTATAGGTGTCATTGGGGCCGCACATTTTGTTAGCCACTTTTATCATTTGGTCCTCCCACCACTCTTTCTGCTGATCCACGAGGAATTGGGAATTTCATACGCCCAATTAGGGGTTGTAATGACCACCTATTTTTTTGCCACCCTAGTTACTCAGGTTCCGATCGGATTATTGGTGGATAGTATTGGAGCTAAACTAGTATTGACCTTGGGACTAGTTCTTCACGGCGGCGCAGTTATTGCCGCTGGCATGGCTCCTTCATTCGAGATGCTTTTGGTCGCGTTTTTTGTTGGTGGTGTTGCTAACTCTGTCTTTCATCCAGCAGATTTTTCGATCCTTTCTGCCAGTGTTGATGAAGCGCGACATGGGCGGGCCTTCGCGATCCACACCTTCACTGGTTCGATTGGTTATGCGTTGGCTCCATTGACCATGGCAGGGTTAGCGTATGAATTTGGATGGCAGACTGCACTGATTATAGCAGGTTCACTCGGCTTGATATGTTCAGTGATCGTGACATTCGCGTGGCCAGTTTTAAGCGACGATGCATCTACTTCAAGAGATAACCCACCAGGAGAAAAAACGACATGGAGGTTTATGTTATCGCGTCCCATGCTCCTATTTTTCTTCTTCTACGTCGTAACTTCGGCTTCTGGTACGGGCATGACGAATTTTGCACCAGTCGCTTTAACAGCGATTTATGGCATTGAGATCTCGCTCGCTACTAAGATCCTGACAGTGTTTTTAATTGCCGCAATTCTGGGATCACTGCCGGGTGGATGGGCAGCAGAAAAAACTAACAGAGAAAATCTTTTGATTATAATAAGCTTTCTTATTATGGCCATTTGCCTCGCAGTGATCGGAACCGGGGTTATTGGTCTGTGGGCGGTCTTCAGCGGGATGGCACTGGCCGGGTTTCTTCGAGGTTTTTACAATGCCTCTAGAGATATTTTGGTTAGGCAGGCCGCGCCCCAAGGAAGGGTAGGGGCGGCCTTTGGTTTTGTGACTTTGGGCTACACGATAGGACAGGGCTGCATGCCGGTTGTTTATGGTTGGTTTATGGATCAAGGTTTAGGAAAAGCCGTATTTTTGATCGCCGCTGCGTTTGCGATTTTAGCTATTTTTACAGTCCTTTTCCCAATCAGAAACCGGTTGGGTGTCAACCATTAGATTGGACGGGACAAGGACTCATGTGCCTTCAACTGAGCATAATTGTTGTTGTTCTGTGGATGCTATTTGTATGATCATTAACAGAAGTGAATGCCCGCACGCACATTAGAAACTTTAATTTTCGATGAGGTAAAAATTTTGATGATGTCTTACGATTATATGATTTTGGGCGGAGGATCTGCCGGCTGTGCACTGGCCAGCCGTCTCTCCGAGTCGCAAGACAAAAATGTTTTGCTGGTTGAAGCGGGAAAAGATTTTAAACCCGGCTCGGAACCAAAAGACATATTATCTTCTTATCCCATGGGAGCGGCATTTAATCCTGCCTATCACTGGGATAATTTGAGGGTCAGTCACGCCTCTTTAGGGGGCAATTCGCCCGATAGAACGCCGCGGTGGTTTCTGGAGCAGGCTAGGGTTTTAGGTGGCGGTTCAAGTATCAATGCGCAAATGGCAAACCGGGGTAGTCCTGATGATTATGCAGAGTGGTCAGCAATGGGTGCTGAGGGCTGGGATTGGGATGGTGTCTTACCGTATTTTCGGAAGCTGGAGACCGACCTAGATTTTAATGGGGAACTACATGGAAAAGAAGGACCAATTCTCATAAGAAGAGTCGCTGAAGAAGAATGGACTAAGTTTTCTTTTGCGGTAGCCCAAGCTTTTGGAAATCATGGCTTCAAAAAGATTGAAGACCAGAATGGGGCCTTTGAAGATGGCTGGTTCCCTGTCTCGATCTCTAACCACCCGGAAGATCGGCGCCACTCCGCGGCTATGGGATATTTGAGCGAAGCGGTTCGGGCACGGAGTAATCTCACAATTTTCTCCGAGACGAGGATCGATAAAATAAACTTCGAGGGACAGAGGGCGGTTAGTGCAAATTTATCCAAAGAGGGAGAAATACAGAAAATTTCTGCGAGGGAAATAATCTTATCAGCCGGCGCGCTGCATACTCCCGCGCTTCTAATGCGGTCTGGCGTTGGTCGTGCGACCCATCTCCGTGAGCATGGAATAAGGGTTGTCCATAACTTGCCAGGGGTCGGGATGAATTTAAATGAACATCCAACGATTGCTGTCTCCGCTTATCTTAGGGAAGAAGCCCGAATGTATGCAGTTGGAAAAAGGCATGTCCATATTGGTCTTAGGTTTAGTTCAGGGGTGGATGGCTGCGGTCCCAACGATATGTATACATCGGTTACAGCAAAGTCAGCTTGGCACCCTGTGGGAACACGTCTTGGATCTATGCTCATGTGGTGCAACAAGCCATATTCGAGGGGCTTTTTAGAATTAAACTCTGCTAACGCGACGGATGAGCCTAAAGTGAATTTTGATATGCTCTCGGATCGCAGGGATCTTGTGCGCATGATGGATGGTTTGCGTCGGATGGCAGGCCTATTCGATGACCAGGCCCTCAGTAAAGTTGCCTCTGATCCGTTTCCTTCGTGCTATTCGGAGCGTGTAAGAAAAATTGGTGCTGTAAATAAAAAAAATAAAATTTTGACTACAATTCTGGCAACGATGATGGATGGCCCCCAGATTATCCGGCGTGCTGCAATCCACAATTTCATTACCTTGGGTGCAAAGATGAAAAAGTTACTCTCTGATGATCAGGCCTTCGAGGACTGGATAAGAGATGGCGTGAGCGGCTGCTGGCACCCCTCTGGGACCTGCAGAATGGGAAAAGCGAGTGACCCCAGTGCTGTGACTGACCCAGGGGGCCGTGTCCATGGGGTTGATGGTTTGAGGGTTTGCGATGCGTCCATTTTCCCGTGTGTACCCAGGGCAAATACCAATATCCCGACAATCATGTGTGCTGAAAAAATAGCTGACGATATTAAAAGCGGTTGGACTTGACGCCGCTTGATGGTCGAGGGGAGAGAGTGCTACTTTCCGCCCGCGTAGAATTTCTTTACCTACAGGAACCAGCATTATGTCTAATAGTTTTCGAGAGTTTGTCAGCGATCTACGTCAAGAAGGGCAAATCACTGAAATTACGAAACCTGTTGATATCCGACACATAGCTGCGCTTGTCGACCAATCTGACAAGGCATTGCTATTTTCAAATGTCATTGGATATGAGATGCCGGTCATTTCGGGGCTGACAAACAATAGAGATCGGTTGTCTATTGCAATGGGCTGTCCTTTCCCGGAAATTGAAGAAAAGTTGCGAAATGGAATCGATCGCCCTATCGATCCCAGGGTCGTCAATGCGGGTCCGGTTCGTGAAATACTCATTGAAGGTGAAGACGTCGACCTTTATGAATTGCCGGTACCTTTATTTTCTGTTCGTGATGGAGGTCCCATGATCACGGCAGGCGTAACGCTTGTTGAGGATGAAGAAATGGGCCTCAATGCCGGTATTTATCGGTTCCTGATTAAGGATAGAAATACGACCGGGATTGATGTTGTCACCCCCAATAATTTACGCAAGCTTGCCGAAAAAGCGCTCGCGAAAAATGAACCTCTGCCTATCTCAATTAATATTGGAACGCACCCTGCGGAACTTATCACGGGGTGTTTCAAGGCGGCGGCTGGGGTGAGCGAAATTTCAATGTCCGGGGGAATGCGGGGTCGTGCAGTTGAGCTTACTCCCTGCAAGACGATCGAAACCCCATGTATCTCTGATGCTGAAATCGTATTGGAAGCTGAAATTCTTCCAACCGGATGGACTTTGCCTGAGGGCCGCTTTGGAGAATTCACAAGACTGATGGGAGGATTGCATTGGAACCCGCTAGTTAGGGTCAAGGCCATCTCAATGAGGAAAAATCCCATTTATTATGCCTTGCACATGCCGTGGGAGAATATTTGGCCGTCAGGACCCATATATGAGGCCGCTGTTAAAAGAGCACTTCACGAGGCTGGGGTAACTGCGACCGCGGTGAATATTACTCCTGGCGGATGCTGCCATTGGCACGCAGTTATAGCGATCAAAGGGCTTCCCGGGGATGGAAAAAATGCGATCCTTGCTTCTCTATCAGTCGCCGACATGAAACATGTTACTATTGTGGATGCTGACATAAACGTTTTTGATCCAATGGACGTGGAGTGGGCGGTTGCTACACGAGTTCAAGCAGATGAAGACGTTCTCATTATCTCTGGTGCGAGGTCTAAGCCCTTGGATCCAAGTTTAACAATTGTACCCGGGAAAATTCCTACCACCGCAAAGATGGGTATTGATGCGACTATCAGTGACCATATCCCGAGGGAGCGCTACGAGCGCATTGCGTACGCGTATGCGGACGACGTTAGATTGGAAGACTTTGTCGATCAGGAAGGAGATAAATTGCCACCCGATGTTTTTTCGGATGTCGAGATAGTCGAATTAGCTGACAAAATTCGGGAAATGATCGGTATCGAACCTCTTTACTACGCAGACTTGGTGGAAAGATTTGAATCTGAGGGATTTCAAGCGGTGGGGCGTGCTCTCGGAAGCCTGCATGAACAAGGTTTATTGTGGCAGGATAAAGTGGGTAAATTTTGCATGAGAGACTCAGAGTTTTCAGCAGTTCGACCCACAAAATAGGGCCCTGAAAAAAAGTAATTTAAGTTTTAAAAATGCTGGCACCGAGGCTTTTCGCAATGTTACCGCGAGCAGATGTGAGTGTTTTTTTTGTCTACCACGAATATTCTTAATCGAGACTGGACGGCTCCTGAGCTATTGGCCCTCGTGAGATTTTACTCGTCGTAAGTCAAAAGTGTTTCACAAGGGATCTTGAGCTTGTCTCGGCCACCCAAAAAAGATAATTCGGCTAGAAAAGCGACCGCCTGAATGCTTGCGCCCATTTTATTCAGTAATTCAACGGCACCCGAGATTGTTCCGCCGGTAGCAAGTATATCATCCACTACTACCACCTTTTGTCCTTTTAAGACCGCATCAGACTGAATCTCAATAGTATCCGTGCCGTACTCAAGCGCGTAGCTGTGCGAGATGGTCTCACCTGGTAGTTTGGACTCTTTTCGGATCATCGCAAACCCACAGCCTAGCTTGTATGCGACTGGAGCGGCAAACAGAAAACCGCGAGCTTCAATTCCTAAAAGCATCTCAGGTTTATAGACAGCGATGCGCTCTGAAAGTTGGTTTACGGCGCTTTGCCAAGCTTTAGCATCGTGAAGTAGTGTCGAAATATCGTAGAAAAGTATCCCCGGTTTGGGAAAATCAGGTATTGTTCTTACGTGAGCTTTCAAATCCATTTCCGCGGTCCTTCCGATGTTCTTTCGTGCCAACGACGCCATTTAGATCGACATTTAAATTCGCAAATCGGGGTCTTGTCTTTTGATCACGACTAGGTCGGCAGTCCAAACACTACGGCAGCACTCGCATTTCTCAGAAAATCATATAGGAGCGTTACCTCTAACACCTTAACTAAATAATCGAAGGGTCCTTCGGCCCGTGATAAGTTTAATCCCCGCCATTTATCTGACCGGTTAAGAAAAGCTTGGAGTGACCTACTTCGTCGCCTTTAAAAGGTAGGCTGTTAAATTTTCTCTATCTTTTTGTTTTCTTAACCCCGGGAATGCCATTTTGGTACCTTTAACCATCTTCCTGGGCTTTTCGATGTAAGCAAGGAATAACTCCTTCGTCCATTTCTTGCCTTCCCCGAACTTTTTCATTCCTTTAGAGAATCTATATTTAGGAGCGGTCCCTGGTTGGCGTCCAAAAAAGCCATGCAGGCTAGGTCCCACTTTGTTTTTTCCAGCTACGACCGCATGGCATGCTTTGCACTTATTAAAAACACGCATCCCTTTCTTTGGGTCCCCTGCCCCAGCTTGTTGCGCAGATAAAGCAAGTAGAAGTGTGACCAAAGATATCCCAATAATTTTCATAAACTTTCCTCTATGTCCTTGGGATTATATGTATCTGATCGCTGTGTCAGTCAAATACCACTTTGGTAACTTTTGGCCGAAAAGCGATCTTTTAAGCCTTTGGAGGGCAATTAGTGGTATGAGAAGAACGAATTAAAATGGGAACCAGCTATGTTCCTTGTTGTAGTGGAGGTATCCGATATTCGCGCCCCACCTCATACCAACACCTGTGCGAATCGGCGCCAGGATGACGTCGCCGGCAGTTTGATAATTAAGGCTCACGCCAGCAAAAAAATAAAGGCTCCCATCGACTCCAGGGAATCGACGGAAAATATCTTCGCTATTCTTGAGATTGTAGACTAGGGTGATGACCTTCGAAGCATGTCCTCCTACGTCCCACCCAACGGACGGGCCCTGCCAAAAAATTTTTCGAGTTTGTCCACTCCGTAGGTTCAAGTAGCCCTCTCCGTAACGAAGCCCTATCATCATTGCCCCGCCGAATTCTTCACCTTCTATGAAGGCATTGGGAGCCCCGAGATCTGAGAAAGCCCGTTCTATAGCCTTCGCTAATCCGGCCGCAGAGGAGCCCATCAATCCCTCTGCCTTAGTTAAAACTTCTGCTTCCGTGAACGAGGATTGTGAACCGGTATTATTAGAATGCGCGAAGGTAGGCATGAACGTGAGTAACGCAAACCCAAATAAAAATATCCTACTTTTTTGAAGCATTATCTCAGGCCTTTCTAATCTATTGTTCACACAATTTTGACAACTATACACCGACTCACGTCTTGTGATTAGTTTTTGTGAGAGACTTATCTATCGAAATATAAACGCATCGGATTTGTGCTAAGAACTTTTTTCAAATTCTTCTGATCTTTTGTCATTGCGCTCAAAGAATTTAAGAGATCGCCCTCGTTTGGCACCCGCCCTGGTTTGAAATTATTCCCATGGGGCCAATCAGAGCCCCATATCACCCTATCGACTGCGGCCTCAATGACGGTTTTTCCCATTGGAACCACGTCAGAATAGGGTATCGGGTCCTGGTAAAAAGGTACAGTTTGTGTAGAGAGCTTGTCTATGCTTGCGATCTTCACCCAGAAACGGTCATCTTTTAACAGGTCTATGAGTAGCGCAAAGGCCGGGTGCTTTATGCCTCCATCCTTGGGCCGGCAGCGCGCCATGTGATCGATAACGGTAAGTATTGGAATCTCTCGAATGAATTTCTCGTTCGCAAGGAAATTATCCGGTTCAACGTGAAGGACCAATGACCATCCAAGTTTTTCCATGCGGGGCAGCGCGGCTAGAAGATTTTCAATACTTCCTGGTCTATCAGACATCAACGAAAACCGAGCGCCGCGGGCTCCTCTTCGATCAAGGTCTTCTAATTGTGCGTCAGAGGTTTCCTCATTAAATCGCACTACAGCTCTCATTTTTCCTTTGGATCGAGCGACTGCATCCATGACGGCTGAATTATCAAATCCGTGCGCTGTTGGCTGTACTGCGACCGCATGGGTAAGTCCCGTAACCTTTTGAACCTTTTGGTAATTTTCAAAGGGAGCGCATGGCGGCGTGTATCGACGTTCCACGGAAAGTGGAAACTTATCATGGGGCCCGAAAATGTGAAAATGCGTATCGCAAGCAATCACGGGGAGAGCCCTCGATGGGGGGCGTGTATTCGGGTCGGGAGGAAGCGCGTAACGTAATTGATCAGGCATAAAGTAATCCATTACTAGGTTTGATTGCGATACCCTAGCCGCAATTGAGGCCGATCCCATCGATACGATAGAGCAAAGGACCCAGACTTTTCTATTTCTTTTTTGAGGGATTGCCAGTTAAAATTGCAGCCTTTTAGTTAGAGCAGAAGGTGAGAGCCGTAAATATAATCTTAATTTTACCCGGCGGGCATGACATCTCGCAATTCGGGGAAAACTGGAGTAACGAATGGCCTTGGTCAAAAAAGACCTGGCAAATGCCTCGGGTGATCATGAAATGATGAGAATAAAAGCCCATGGAGCATGAGATAAGCTTGGTGTATTTACGTATCGTGACAACGGGATGACTTGTCTGCTGCTATTGGTGGACAGCGAGGATAACGTTCTCAAGGTCAGACATAAAGTGCTGCGCATAGGGAATTGAACTCTCCATAAGCGCCAAACGGTTTCGCCCCTCTGGACCAACACCGAAAGCGGGTGCTGTGAGGGTCTGATTTCTCTCGATCATGGAAATATAATCTTCTTTAAAACTCTGATAGCTCTCAACTTTAAAGGCCATGTGATCTGGGCCAGTTCTTGATATTCCTGTGCCCGCGTAGTCTTTAATGTCCCACGGTATAAGGACCAAAGAGATCCGACCATCCGATACGTAGTAGTTTTTATCATTTTCGGCACGGGTCGCCATGGTGAGCCCAAGGGTATTACAATAGAATTCCGCACAATTTTCTGGATTGAGAGTGCGGAGAGCAAAATGACTTACAGAACGTTTTTGTTGCCATTCTCCATCCGTATATACGTCTGTTCTATTCTCCATGTCTGCTTGTGATAGATCAAAAATATTACCATCGGGATCATGGGTGGTGATCCCTGCGAATGGCCGATTGCCTGGCCGCTTTAACCAATTAATATTTGGATAGTTCGTCGAGATCCTATCAAATACTTCCTCAGTATTTTCAACTTGCACACCAAAGTGGTCGAGCCCACCCGCCCGGCCCGGTTTTCGTGGGTTTATATTAAGGCCTACATATCCATCCCCGACCGTTACCGCGCTGTTTGGACGGGCACTGGGAGAGGTCTTCATGCCGAATAAAACTTCATAAAATTTACCAAGCATCGCGTAGTTGGAAGAGACAACAGCAACATGATTAATCTTGGTGTTCACAGAGAAATCCCCCTATTAACTTTTTATCATCGCTATTTCTCGGTATCATTTGCTTCGATTAAATGAATAGAAGTTCTCAAGAATATTCTTATATTAGAGCTGAGTAAATTACTTGTTCACCCCCTTTGGCAGTTGACTCGGCTAATTTTCGTGTCTGCGTGAAACACGGAATTGCGTTTTCAATCGACAGGGTAAATTTTTGTTTCTCAGGATTTGCTTTTTCTCGCAAAAAGCTCAATAAATATCATTCCTATTAACAAACGAAAGGAGGTGGTCCAGTGTCTCATTTTCATGTTAGGTCCTCGACCCAAAGATTCTGGATTTTTGCTCCGAAGGTCATTGTTGGCTGAGCAAAATTTGGTCCCTCGAGGACCGTCGTGACAATGGAAGGGCTCTCTCCTGAGAGGGCCCTTCGTCATTTTAGGCCACACGAAAAATCATGCTGCTGCTGCTGGCTTTTTGAAAAGTTTTGCGTCTGTATTTTTACGATCGCTAATCTAGGAATAAAAAAAAACCGTAATTTAGCAAACACGCAAGATGAATATTTGCCCTAATGATTGAAAAAGAATTTACAAAGTCAAACGAAACATTGAAAGTTTTTTTTGACGGCTCATGTCCTTTATGTCGATCAGAGATTTCTCTCTATCAAAACAAAAAGAGTAGCCAACCACTGGAGTTTGTGGATGTTTCAGTCGCACAAGCAAACTTTCCGACGGGGTTAAGTAGAAACACGGCAATGGCCAGATTTCACGTGTACACGAAAGAGAGGGGATTGATCTCAGGTGCGCGCGCTTTCTCCGAGCTTTGGAAGCGGATACCGGGCTGGAAAACTCTTGGATACGTAACGTCATTGCCGGGCATCGGCCTGTTTTTTGAGGGGGTATACCGACTTTTTCTGGTTTTGAGACCTTATATCGTAAGGTTGTTTCTTAAGATTAAGGGGCCTAGTTCGTCATAGTAGCAGTGATCGATCTGTCCGATTCTAATCTTTAGGTTCACTGATCTGCTTCGGATCCGAACTTACAGGTACTTAAATGATTGAAAATACTATCAATATTAATACCGCTTCAGGTTTCATGAAGACATTTATTGTGCGGCCTGAGGGAAACAAAGCTTACCCTGCAGTGGTTTTATTTATGGATATTTGGGGCGTGAGAGA
>CAJXEC010000031.1 GCA_913052165.1 uncultured Rhodospirillaceae bacterium | reverse complement strand
TGACATTGATTTTTGTCAAGATCGGAGGGACGAGGTAATTCGTTACGTGCAAGGTAAATATGGTTTTGACAGGGTCGCTCAAATTATAACCTTTGGGAAGTTGCAGGCGCGCGCCGTTTTGCGTGACGTCGGAAGAGTACTTGCGATGCCCTACGGGTATGTTGATAAAATTTGTAAGTTGGTTCCCTTTAATCCCGCTAGGCCTCCGACTTTAGGCCAAGCGTTGGAAGAAGAGCCAGAGCTAGCAAGGTTAAAGGACGAGGATGAGCAAGTTAGGCGGTTGTTAGATATCGGAATGAAGTTAGAGGGTCTTTATCGACATGCCTCTACTCATGCCGCGGGTGTTGTGATTGGGGATCGGCCTCTCGACATGCTAGTACCAATGTATAAAGATCCGCGCTCCGAAATGGCCGCGACCCAATTTTCGATGAAGTATGCTGAACTGGCAGGTTTGGTAAAATTTGATTTTTTGGGTCTCAAGACGCTTACGGTGATTTCACGCACTGTTGGACTCATAAAGGACAAGGGTTCATACGTGGATATGAGCTCTTTAGCCCTTAATGACGAGCTTACCTTTGAAATGCTTGGGTGCGGAGATACCGTCGGAGTTTTTCAGCTTGAAAGTGCTGGGATGAGAGACGTTCTCAGACAACTTAAGCCGGATAAATTTGAAGACATCATAGCCCTAGTAGCGCTTTATCGCCCTGGACCTATGGATAACATCCCTCGTTATATCGCTTGCAAACATGGAAAAGAAACTCCCGATTACTTGCATCCGGATTTAAAAGAAATCTTAGAGGAGACATTCGGTGTAATGATTTATCAAGAGCAAGTGATGCAAATTGCTCAAGTTTTATCGGGTTATTCTCTGGGTGGAGCGGATTTGTTGCGTCGTGCGATGGGTAAAAAAATAAAGTCTGAAATGGATGCGCAGCGAAGCAATTTTGTGGAAGGGGCGGTTAAAAGGGGGGTTGAAAAGGAACGGGCAGAACAAATATTTGAGCAAGTTGATAAGTTTGCAGGCTATGGGTTCAATAAGTCCCACGCGGCAGCCTATGCGCTTTTAGCCTATCAAACGGCTTGGCTTAAGGCAAATTATCCCGTCGAGTTTCTCGCGGCATCGATGACACTTGATCTTGGCAATACAGATAAGATCAACATCTTTCGGCAAGAGCTTCAGCGGCTCGGTATCGAACTTCTTCCACCAAGTATCAACTATTCTAAGGCTACTTTTGGCGTTGAATACGGTGATTGCGACAAAAAGGGTGCCATACGCTATGCACTTGCAGCAATAAAGAATGTGGGGTCCCAGGCGATGTCTGAATTAGTTCTTGAACGGAAGAAGAATGGGTCCTTCGGGTCTTTGAGTGAATTTGTAAAAAGGGTTGGTGCGCGCGCTGCCAATAAAAGAATGTTAGAGAACCTCATAAAGGCCGGGGCTCTGGATAGCCTTATGGTGAATAGACGCAGTCTGTTTGAGGGAGTCGACAAGATCGTCAAAGCGGCAGGTACAGCTGAGAAGGAGAGGGGTAGTGGACAAGACAGCCTTTTTGAAGATCAGGCCGTAGCTTCTTCAATAGAAGAAACTCTTCCAAATGTTGCTGATTGGTCGGTTTTGGAGAAGCTAGATCAGGAATTTGACGCTGTTGGTTTTTATTTGTCCGCGCATCCTCTTGATGCCTACGGGAAATCTCTCTTGCGTCTTGGGATCCAATCTCCTGATCAACTGTCACAGAGTTCTGCAGGCACACGTCCAAAACTCGCGGGTGTAGTTGTAAAGGTACAAGAGAGAACTTCAGCAAGGGGACATCGTTTTGCGTTTGTTCAGTTTTCAGGTCAGAGAGGGATGTTCGAAGTGGTAGTTTTTTCAGAAGTTCTAAGCCAGGCGAGAGATTTATTGGTTGCTGGAAGGTCTCTACTTGTTACGTGTGAAGCTCGAGCAGATGAGAATAATATAATCAAGTTGTATGCGTCGTCTGTTGAGGAACTGGACATTGCTGTAGCTAACTCAGGGGGGATTCTGCAAGTGTATGTGGAAGCCGCTGCAGATTTTGAAAACCTACGAAAAACCATTACCCAGGGAGTCTCGGGTAAATCTCAGATCCGTTTGGTTCTCTGTACCGGTGGGTCCGAGACTGTGGAAATTGCACTTCCGGGTTCATATAACATCTCAGCCGACATGCGTTCAAAGATCGGAAGCGCAGCAGGTGTAACTCATTTGCGAGATCTTTAATTTTTGAAAAAGATATTCAAATCAATTACCTAGGCCTTGCTTTTTATGTTTGATGAGGTTATCAGAGCAGCGTGAAAATCTGCACACGGACATACGGCTTATCATAGTGTAGGATAACCGTTCCGGTGCGAGTTAAAATTCTCGCCTTGGTCCGTGGAGGCTAACCGGAAAAAGAGGAATATATCTATGGCTATGCCAACTTTTACAATGCGCCAGCTTTTGGAAGCAGGCGTTCATTTTGGACATCACACTCGTCGGTGGAATCCGAGAATGGAACCATTCATTTTTGGAGCAAGGAATGGGATACACATTCTTGACTTACGTCAATCGGTTCCAATGTTGCACGCTGCATTGCAGGCGGTACGAGATACGGTTGCGGGTGGAGGTCGTGTTTTATTTGTTGGAACAAAACGGCAAGCGAGTGATCAGATTACCGAGGCAGCCGAGCGGTGCGGCCAATATTATGTAAATCATCGTTGGCTGGGGGGTATGCTTACTAACTGGCGAACGATAACCGACTCGATAAAGCGGCTTAAAGAGTATGAGGAAATGCTGTCTCAAGAGGAAATAGGGCTCACGAAGAAAGAATTACTCATGCGGACGCGTGAAAGAGACAAGCTTGAGCGTGCTTTGGGCGGGATCAAAGATATGGGAGGTTTGCCAGATATCCTTATTGTAATTGACACAAATAAAGAGTCCCTTGCTGTTAAGGAAGCTGAAAAACTCGGTATCCCAGTTGTTGCTGTTCTTGACTCTAATTGCGATCCAAGGGGAATTACCTTTCCAATTCCGGGAAATGATGACGCTATGAGGTCAATTTCGCTTTATTGCAGTCTATTCTCAGATGCCGTTCTTGATGGTCTTCAGCAAGAGGCTATCTCATCCGGAGTAGACCTGGGGGAAGCGCCTGATGCTGGTGATGAAGTCTCGACTGTGTTTGAAGTGAGCGAAGGAGCAGAAGAGTCGCAACCTGGCGCGAACGAAACTGGACAAGAGCAACCTGCAGAATCTTAGGAAGATCTCTGCTTTATTCCAATGTATTAAGTGTAAACCGGAAGTATTCTATGGCTGATATAACTGCATCTATGGTGAAAGATTTACGAGCGAAGACAGGCGCAGGGATGATGGACTGTAAAAAGGCTCTTTCCGAGGTTGATGGTGACATAGAATTAGCCATAGACTGGCTTCGTAAAGCGGGTTTAGCCGCAGCCGCAAAAAAAGCTGGTAGAACAGCTGCTGAAGGCTTGGTAGCAGCAATCGCCGAAACTGGTGTCGGAGCGGTGATAGAAATAAATGCTGAAACCGATTTTGTCGCGCGAAATGATCAATTCCAAAACTATGCGACTAACGTGGCGAAAATGGCAATATCAACCGGTGATGATATGGAGGTTCTTAATTCTGCTCGTCTTGATAACGGAACGACCGTCGCGGAGACGCTAACAAATCTCGTAGCCACGATCGGAGAAAACATGAGTCTTCGCCGAGCCACTGTTTTGAAGGTTGGAAGTGGCGTGGTGTCAACTTATGTTCACAATTCGGTCGCACCAGGATTGGGTAAAATCGGAGCCTTGGTGGCTCTAGAGTCTGGCGGTGAAGTAGAAAAATTAGATGCTCTTGGCAAACAGCTAGCTATGCATGTGGCGGCTGCCGCTCCACAATGGTGTTCTGTAGAGGATGTGGAAAGCTCGTCCGTTGATCGAGAACGGGCCGTATTGGCGGACCAGGCTCGCCAATCGGGAAAACCGGAAGAAATCATCGAAAAGATGGTAGAAGGTAGATTAAGAAAATTTTTTGAAGAAGTGGTATTTGAGGAACAAGTCTTTGTGGTCGATGGCGAAACAAAGATAAAAAAGGTGATTGAAAACGCTGAAAAAGCCCTGGGGGTACCTATCAAGCTAAAAAGCTTTGAGCGTTTTGTCTTGGGAGAAGGGATCGAAAAAGAGGAAGCGGATTTTGCCTCCGAGGTAGCAGCTGTTGTAAAATCTTAGATCTCGGAAATAAACGGAGTTTTTTGTAGGCCGACGGAAACCTCGATGTCTGAAAAAAGTAAAACCGCAAAGAAACGTCGGGTTCTTCTTAAGCTCTCGGGAGAGGGGCTGATGGGAGATCGGGAATTTGGGCTAGACACTCAAACGATTAGCCGTATCGCGAATGAGATTAAAGTCGTTCAGAGCCTTGGTGTGCAATTATGTCTTGTGATTGGCGGTGGAAACATCTTTAGAGGTGTTGAGGCTGCAAGTCAGGGGCTAGAAAGAGGAACGGCCGACTACATGGGAATGTTGGCGACAGTTATCAATGCACTTGCCCTTCAGGGTGCACTTGAAAGCTCAGGGATACACACTCGCGTCCTATCTGCGATTCCAATGGCAACAGTTTGTGAGCCTTATATCCGCAGACGAGCGGCTCGCCATATGGAAAAGGGGCGTGTTGTGATTTTTGCGGCGGGAACTGGGAGCCCGTACTTTACTACTGACACAGCGGCGGCGCTTCGCGCAGTTGAAATGGACTGCGAAATACTTCTAAAGGCTACACAGGTCGATGGAGTTTATTCTGCGGATCCATTAAAGGATAGTAGCGCGATCCGATATGATCGTCTCAGTTACAGGGAGGTCTTGGCCAAAGACCTTCGAGTTATGGATGCCTCAGCGGTTTCTTTGTGCAGAGAAAATAAAATTCCGATTCTTGTGTTTTCACTTCATAGTGAGGGAGAATTTGCCAAAGTACTTTTAAACTCTGGCACTTACACAGTTATTTCTGATGAAGACTAATAAATGGCAGACCTAGATCTAGTTGATTTTGAACGTCGCATGAATGGTGCCCTCGAAGTCCTCAGAGGGGAACTCTCAGGTTTAAGAACAGGGCGTGCGTCGGCTGCCCTTCTTGAACCAATTAATGTAGATGCCTACGGCCAGACTATGCCTTTGACCCAAGTTGGAACCGTTAGTGTGCCGGATGCAAGGATGGTTACGGTTCAAGTATGGGATCAAGCTTTAGCGGCATCCGTTGAAAAAAGTATCGTTGACTCTGGGTTGGGGCTCAATCCCCAGCGCGAAGGCAACGTTATAAGGGTTCCAATTCCGCAATTAACGGAGCAGAGAAGGGCTGAACTTTCCAAAGTGGCGGATAAATATGCGGAGCAGTCAAAGATTTCGGTGCGAAATATTAGGCGTTATGGTATGGAAACCCTGAAAAAGTTGGAAAAAGAGGGTGAGATTTCCCAAGATGAACAACGCGCTTGGGAAGGCGATTTGCAGAGCCTTACTGATCGAAAAGTCAAGGATGTTGATGCCCTGTTAAATGCAAAGAAACAGGAAATTATGCAGGTGTAAGGCGGGTGTCATTATCTGTTCAGAGAACCTCTTCGCATGGATCTCCGACCCATGTTGCTATCATCATGGATGGCAATAGAAGATGGGCAAAAAAAAGAGGGTTTAAAGGAGTTTTTGGTCACCGGGAAGGTGCCAAAGCGGTTAGAAGGGCAGTCGAAGCCGCTATTGAATTGGGCGTTGAGCATCTGACCCTTTTCGGGTTCTCTTCGGAAAATTGGGGCCGACCAGGAGAAGAAATCGCTTCGTTGCTGGGCTTGCTACGGCTTCACCTTAGGGCGGATTTAGATGAATTATATGGTAAAGGCGTTCGAATTTGTTTTATCGGAGATCGTGCACGATTTCCAATAGATATAAACGATTTGATGCTTGAAGCAGAGGAAAAGACAAAATGTAATCAAAGCCTTTATTTGACGATTGCGTTGAGCTATGGATCTAGGCCCGAGATCCTTAGAGCAACGAAAAATATAGTTAAGTCAGTGATAGACGATAAGTTGCAAATCGATGAATTAGATGAAGCTTCGTTCTCTAAATACCTCGAAACTGGTAGCTCGCCGGAGCCGGACCTACTTATCAGGATGGGCGGAGAGCATCGGATAAGTAATTTTATGCTTTGGCAAATAGCATACACTGAATTGTATTTTACGGATGTTTGCTGGCCAGATTTTTCAAAGGCAGACCTCGAAGAAGCCCTATCTGCTTTTCAAATCCGAGATCGTCGGTTTGGGAGCTAAAAAGAGTAATAATAATTCGAATCTCCGAAAGCGGTGTATCACGGCGGTTATATTGGGACCTGTGGTAATTAGTCTCATTTTTGCAGGGTTCCCTTATCTCAATATTTTAATCGGTTTTGCGCTTTCGATGATGTGGTTTGAGTGGGGGAGGATGGTGAAACCCGATCAAAGCCAGCTTTTGAGTTCATTTTGTACTATCTTGATAGCAAGCGTTTTATTTGCTTCCCTCGAGATCTGGAGTTTAGCTTGGGGAATCATAGTTTTGGGATCGTGCGCGGTTTGGATGCTTTTCCGATTTCTTAAGCTCCATTTGAGTTTGATCAGTGGTGCCGCTTTTTTGGGCTTCGGTACGATTGGTTTGAGTATTTTGTGGCTCCAGACATTTCCAGGTAATGGAAGTATTCTTTTATTATGGTTATTCGTCTCGGTTTGGGCAACAGACTCTGGGGCATATTGTTTTGGGAAGCTGATTGGCGGGCCAAAGTTGGCACCTTCTGTTAGTCCAGGGAAAACATGGGCTGGACTATTTGGTGGAGTGTTTTGTTCAGCGTTATGGTGCACTTCAGCTGGGCTCTACTTGGGAATTGGGAGTGCGATTGAATTAGTTGGCCTAGGTATTATATTGGCGATACTTGCACAGTCTGGAGATTTGCTTATGTCAAAGGCAAAGAGAAAACTTTTGGTAAAAGATACTGGTGGTCTTCTGCCAGGGCACGGCGGCTTGCTTGATCGAGTTGATAGCCTACTACTTACAGCTCCAGCGTTCACAGTTTTTTTGATTGTTTGAAAAGGGATTTTGCCGGCTCAGGCGAAAAACTGAATTTTAATGGAATTTAATAAAAAGACTGTGTCGATTTTGGGGTCTACGGGCACTATCGGGTGCAACACAATTGATTTGATAGAGAGAAATTTAGACTGTTTTTCAGTCGTAGCTCTCACAGCAAATCGTTCGGTAGACCTTCTGGCAGAGCAGGTAAAAAAAACGAATGCTGACTTGGCCGTTGTAGCTGACGATTCATTTTACAAGGATTTGAGATTGGCGCTGTCTGGATGTCGAGCCGAGGTGGCATCGGGCAGAGAGGGTTTGCTGGATGCTGCTAGTCGTTCGTCTGATTTGGTGATGGCCGGGATCGTTGGAGCAGCAGGCTTGGAACCGACTTTAACGGCGGTAAAACGAGGTGCGTGTATTGGGTTGGCGAATAAGGAGTGTTTGGTTTGTGCAGGTGACCTTATGCTCTCTGAAATTGAAAAAACTGGGGCCACTTTGCTACCTGTTGACTCGGAACATAACGCGATTTTCCAAGTTTTTGATTTCGAAAATCCTGATTTTATCGAGAAAATCATTCTGACCGCCTCCGGTGGGCCTTTTTGGGGAATGCCTTTGAAGGATATGGGGTCAGTGACACCTGAGCAGGCAGTGATGCATCCAAATTGGACTATGGGAAATAAGATTTCAGTCGACTCAGCGACCATGATGAACAAGGGATTAGAGCTTATTGAGGCGCATTACCTTTTTAGATTAGACGAAGAAAGGATAGAGGTTCTCGTCCACCCGGAGTCTATCGTTCACAGTTTGGTTTCTTTCGTAGATGGATCAATCTTGGCCCAGTTAGGTAATCCTGATATGCGAACTCCTATCGCATTTACTCTAAGTTGGCCAAAAAGAATGTCTTGGCCTCACGAGAAATTAAGATTGGCGGATTTGGGTAGGCTTACGTTTTTTGATCCTGACCCAGACCGATTTCCGTCAATTAATCTGGCCAGAGAGGCGCTAAAAAGTGGAGGCTCTATGCCGACTATTTTGAATGCCGCCAATGAAATTGCTGTTGACAATTTTTTGCAGGGAAACCTTGAGTTTCTGGGTATTTCCGAAATAGTTTTTAGGACTATGGAGCGCTTGGAAGGGTGCAAGCTCTCAAATATTGATGATGTGTATGCTGTTGACTCTGAAGCTCGAAGAGTAGCAGTGGACTTTGTTAGAGTGAAGTAATCAGTTTAAAGAAAAACTAAATGATCGAATATCTCTATAACTTCTCTATTTCTTTGGTAGCTTTTTTGGTGGTCTTGAGTGTACTTGTATACGTTCATGAGTTAGGGCATTACCTTGCGGCTCGTCAATGTGGAGTTCGAGTTGAGATCTTTTCGATAGGTTTTGGTCCAGAAATTTGTGGCAGAACGGCGAGTAATGGTACACGTTGGAAATTTAGCGCGGTGCCCTTTGGAGGCTACGTCAAGATGTTTGGCGAACAGGCACCAATAGACGGTCGCGAAGCTGAACAGGTTAACGCATCCGACATCAAAGAATCCTTCTATAACAAACCGTTAAGGCAAAGGGCCTGGATTGTTTTCGCAGGGCCGCTTGCTAATTTTATTTTTGCAATCCTGATCCTGGGAGGCCTATTTGTGGCTCTCGGTGAACCACACACACCGCCCTCAATATCTACTGTTCAATCGGGAAGCGCGGCGGAGCGAGGAGGACTAAAGCCCGGAGATGTATTTCTAAAAATTGATGGAGAGAAGATAAGCCGTTTTGAAGAGCTTCGACGGCTTGTCCAGCTATCTCCAAATCGGGAACTCTCTATTTTAATTAAAAGAGATGATCGGACTATTCGGTTAAGTGTAACCCCTGATGCCGTCGAAGAAACACGGTTTGGAACGTCCCGACTGGTCGGCAGGTTAGGTGTGGGCCGGGGGACGAGTGATTTGACTTTCGTTAAATACGACCCGTTTACGGCTATTTATAAAGCTTCGATACAAACAGCAAAAATGGCTAGGGATATGCTGGTGGCAGTCGGAGAGATAATATTCGGAGAGCGAACAGCAAAGGAACTTGGCGGCCCGATAAAAATTGCTCAAATATCTGGTGAAATGGCCCAAGCCGGCTTGGTGATGTTGATACAATTTGCGGCAATATTATCAATTAATCTGGGCCTAATTAATTTATTTCCAATCCCGCTTTTGGATGGAGGACATCTAATGTTCTACCTGGTTGAGGGAGTTAGAAGAAAGCCGGTGGGACAGAAAGCGATGACCGTCAGCCTAAACATTGGACTAATCTTGATTTTAGCTTTAACTATTTTTGTTACCTGGAATGATTTGGTACAAAGCTCACTCGGAAGACTTTTTCAGTAAAGGGTGCTCGCGAAGTGACCAATGCATTTAAATCTTTTTGTTGCTGTTTCGTTACGTTAATCGCCCTTGGGGAGGGTATGGGCTTTTTAACTGGAACAGCCTTTGGTCAATCAAACTTCGCTGTAAAGCTGACTGGTGTCGAAGTGGAGGGGGCTCAGCGGATAGAATCAGAAACTATACGATCATATCTTTTGATCAAACCTGGAGAAGAAATTACACCTCAGAAGCTTGATGAGTCTCTGAAAAAGATATTTGCCACGGGTTTATTTGCCGATGTCTCGTTGAAACAAGTGGGCACTAGAATTCTGATAAATGTTGTCGAAAATCCTGTCATAAATCGTATTGTCTTTGAGGGGAATAAACGGATAGAAGACAATATCTTAGCGCAAGAGCTCCAATTGAAGCCGAGAATTGTCTACACTCAGTCAAGAGTCCAAGATGACTTAAAAAGACTGATCAATGTTTATAGAAGTTCGGGTTATTTTGGAATTTCAATTGACCCAAAAGCTATAAAATTAGATCAAAATAGGATTGATCTGGTATTTGAAATTGATGAGGGCGAAGTTACAAGGGTCAAAAGTATCATTTTTCAAGGTAACAAGGTGTATTCGAGTTCAGAGCTCCGATCAGTAATTCAGACAAAGGAGAGTGCTTGGTATCGTTTTTTAACGAGTGAAGATAACTATGATCCAGATAGATTGTCATTTGATAGAGAGCTTTTAAGGCGTTTTTATCTTGGCAAGGGTTACGCAGATTTTCGTGTGAGTTCTGCTATAGCCGAACTGGTTCCTGATAGAAAAGGCTTTTTTATAAACTTTGTTCTAGAAGAGGGCGAACAATATCGTTTCGGAGAAATTTCCATAAACTCGTTTTCGAAGGAAATTAAAAAAAAGGAACTTCAGGAAGCATTAGATTTTAATTCCGGTGAAATTTATAATGCAGAGAAGGTAGAAAAAACTATTGATAAACTTAGGGAGATTCTCAAAAAAAAGGGTTTTGCTTTCGCCAAAATCCGACCAAAAGCTAAAAAGTTGCCGAAGTCTAAACTGATAAACCTATCTCTTGAGGTCCAAGAAGGCAGAAAAGTGTATGTTAAACGAATTAATATAGGCGGAAATATTCGAACGGTAGATAAGGTAATACGGCGCGAATTCCCTCTGGCAGAGGGTGATGCGTTTAATTCTGAGAGTTTACGGCGAGCTCGACGAAACATTCGAGGACTAGGTTTCTTCAAATCGGTAGAACTGAGAGAAAGGCTCGCCGGATCTCAAGATCTTACAAACATAGAGTTAAAAGTTGAAGAACAAGCCACAGGAGAATTGTCTCTTGGAGCTGGCCTTTCCTCAGGCGACGGGCCCCTCGCAGACGTAGGGATTCGGGAGAGAAACCTGCTGGGCTTGGGACAAGATCTTTCACTTAACTTCCGTTTGAGTGGAAAGAGCAGTCAAATAGACCTTGGTTTTACTGAGCCATATTTCCTTGACCGAAAACTCTCTGCGGGATTTGACATATTTAGAACCACAAGAGAATTAACTGACGAATCATCCTTTGATAGAAAATCAACTGGAGCCGCTGTGAGGCTTGGATACGAATTGTCCGATAGCTGGAGCCAAAAATGGGAGTACAGATTGAGCTCTGATAGAGTTGAGAATATCGCGGCCACTGCGTCGTTAGCTGTTCAACAACAAGAAGGAAAGTCTTCTGAATCTTCGATAATACAAACTCTAATTTACGACACGAGGGATGATAAACTGAGTACGCGTAGAGGAAGCTTAGCCCGTCATTCTTTGACTTTCGCAGGGCTTGGAGGCTCGGTTAAGTATCTAAAGAATAACTTTTCCGCTACCTCATATTTTCCAGTAAGCGATAGGACAGTGTCCTCGCTGAGGGTGACTGCTGGGCATCTCCTGCCAATCGGAGATGAAGCGAGGATCATTGATCGGTTTACACTGGGAGGGCGTTCTTTGAGGGGATTCCAGACCGCAGGAGTGGGGCCGAGAGATCGAGCTTCCAAGGACGCCGTGGGAGGAGAATGGTTTTACACCGCCTCTGCTCAACTCCAGTTTCCCATCGGGCTGCCCAGCGAATTGCAGGTTAAGGGAAGAGCTTTTTCAGATTTTGGTGCTATAGGAAAAACCGATACCAGCCTGGGTACCATTGATGATGCCTCGTCGCTGCGGGGTGCAGTGGGTTTTGGTTTTTCATGGGAGTCACCAGTCGGTCCTTTTACAATCGATTTTTCGAAGGTTTTTTTGAAGGAAAGCTTTGATCAAACCGAGAGTATACGTTTTGATCTTGGTACTCGGTTTTAAAAATTGTGAGTTGAGAGCACATTTATGAGGTACAGTTTTATAATCTTAGTACTCTGGTCGTTAGTTAGTGCGTCCCAGGCACAACAACAAAATTTTAGCCTAAAATCCAACCTTGATCGTTTTGCTATCATCAATATTCAAAAGGTGCTTCGATTGACCCTGGCGACGAAGGCAATAAAGCCGCAGCTGAATAAAATCAGAGACCAGATGCAAAAAAAAGTACAGGATAGAGAAAAAGCGCTGAAGGCGGAAAATCTATCCCTCCAAGAGCAGAGGGCCATATTGTCTCCTGAGGCTTTCCGACAGCGGCGCCTTGACTTTCAGGCTAAAGTTGCCGCGCTTGAATCAGACGTTCGAAGTTTCAGGAAACGTTTAGACGCTGCGGGACGCGCTGCGATGGGACAAGTAAAGAAAAGTTTTAGCTCGGTCGCTGCGGATCTCGCCGCGGAACGTAAGCTCCAACTCATATTACCTCGCGCCGCGGCTATTTACGTCGATCCAGCTTTCGATATTACAGATGAAGTGCTCAAAAGATTAAACAAAAAATTACCAACAGTAAAAGTGGTTCTGCCTTCAAAGCAGGGAAGCAAGCCAGTTCAGTAAAATTTTATTATATCAGCTTTTCTTTAAGATTTATTTTTTTGGAACTTTTGAATGCCTTTAGATCAGCGGATTGAAAAACCGGAACGGTTGGTAGAGCTACTTCTAGGTGGTTATCTTATGGATACAATTTGCGATCTGGTTGGGTGCTTTGTGAAACATAAAGAAGGCGAGGTTATATGGCTGATTTAGAAAATAAAGAGGTCGTAAATTCGGTTGACACAAAGCGGATCATGGAAATGCTTCCGCATCGTTACCCATTCTTAATGATTGACCGTGTCACAAATATTGTACCTAACGAAGGAGCAACTGGGATTAAGAATGTGACCGCAAACGAAGCCCAATTCCAAGGACATTTTCCTAATCATCCAATAATGCCGGGCGTTTTGATAGTAGAAGCCATCGCCCAAACCAGTGCTATTGTTGTGGTGTCTACCCTAGGAGAGAAAGCGGAAGGAAGAGCTGTTTACTTTATGTCGATAGAAAATGCGAGATTTAGGAAACCAGTTGTTCCAGGAGATACACTTTTTATAAATGTCGAAAAAAAAGCTAAAAAGGGGGGAGTTTGGAAATTCCGAGGTGAGGCAAAGGTCAATGAAAATATTGTTGCTGAGGCTATAATTACAGCAATGTTGACTAGTGAACAGATTTCCTGATGGCGAGCGTTCATTCAGGCGCAGTGGTGGAGCAAGGGGCGCAGTTTGGAGAAGATGTTGAGATTGGTCCGTTCTGTTTTGTTGGGAAGAATGTCGTCTTAGGCGATGCAGTGAAACTCCATTCCCATGTAACGATAGTAGGAGACACCGAGGTTGGGGATAACACTGAAATCTTTCCATTCACATCCCTAGGACAGATACCTCAAGATCTTAAGTTTGATGGAGAGGCTTCGACCCTTACGATTGGAAAAAATAATATTATACGAGAGCATGTGACTATGAGCCCTGGAACCAAGGGAGGTGGATTAGTTACAACGGTCGGGAATAGCTGCCTTTTTATGGTCGGTTCGCATGTTGCTCACGATTGTATTGTCGAAGATAACGTGATTTTAGCGAATAATGCGACATTAGCAGGCCACGTTTTGGTCGAAGAATTTGCGATATTAGGGGGGCTCTCAGCGGTCCATCAGTTTGTTCGAATTGGCCGTCATGCGATGGTAGGTGGTATGTCAGGAGTAGAGCAGGATGTTATACCCTACGGCTCAGTGCTCGGTAACAGAGCTCGATTGGCAGGCTTAAATATCGTTGGTTTGAAGCGTAGGGGATTTTCGAGAGCAGAAATCGCGAGCCTTAGGAAGGCTTACCGTCTGCTTTTTGCAGAAGAAGGAACTATTTCTGAACGGCTCGATGACGTCGCTGAGATGTATAATGGAAACCAAGCTGTGATGGATATAGTTAGTTTTATAAGAGAGGAGTCAAATAGGGCTATTTGTCAGCCACGAAGTTCTCATGAAACCTGATAAAATTGGGATCATCGCCGGTGGAGGCTCATTGCCTGAAAAAATAGCAAAGGCCTGTATAAATGATGGAAAAGAGGTGTTTATTATCGCTCTTAAAAATCAGTCCACTAGTCGCCAACTTGATGATTATCCGTGTGAGTGGATAAAGATGGGGGAAGTGAAATATGGAATTGATATTTTACGAAGGGAGGGGGTAGGTGATTTAGTTTTTGCGGGGCCTGTCACACGCCCCAGTCTGAGAGAATTAAACCTCGATGGCTGGGCAATGAGCAAAACCATTAAACTCGGCCTTCGGTGGTTAGGGGATGACTCTATTCTTTCTGCATTAGTAAACACCCTTGAAGATGAGGGCTTTAACATTCATGGTCCAGAGGAGTTACTCGAAAATTCTCTCTGCAAGCTTGGGCCATATGGAAAGCATTCACCTACAGAGACGCAATGGGAAGATATTAAGCACGGGCTAAAAATAGCGAGAGGCATCGGGGAATTGGACATTGGACAATCAGCTGTTGTTCAGCAGGGGATGGTGCTGGGAGTGGAGGGCATTGATGGAACGGACGCTTTAATTGAACGCTGCGGTCCGTTGCAAAGAAGCGGCCAGGGAGCAATTTTGACGAAAACTTGTAAACCCCAGCAGGAAAGACGGATCGACCTACCAACAATAGGATTGCAAACGGTATCTGCACTTGTGAAAAATAGATTTTCGGGGGTTGTTATAGAAGCTGCCAAGACACTGGTACTTGATGAGGAAGCATTGACAAAGCTTGCGGATGACTCGGGTTTATTTGTCTACGGTATTGAGCAGTGAAAAAAACAAAGCCACTTATTTTCATATTGGCGGGCGAGCCTTCCGGAGATCTTTTGGGAGCGAGAATAATGGCCGCTTTGAAAGAAGAAACAAACGGGGATATTGCTTTTGCTGGAGTTGGCGGAGAGAAGATGGAGTCAGAGGGAATTAATTCTTTTTTTCCTATTGAGGACATCGCGCTTATGGGTATTTTTGAGTTATTGCCGCATTTAAGAAGATTGTACCGAAGAATAAATGAGACTGTTGAGGCAATTAGAAAACTTGAACCAGATATCCTACTGACGATTGACTCTCCAGGTTTTGTCATCGCGGTTCTGAAAAGATTGCGAGGTTCGTCATTTCCAAAGATACATTATGTGGCACCGTCGATTTGGGCTTGGCGACCGAAAAGAGTGAATAAATTTTTAGGACGAATAGATCATTTATTGTGCCTTTTGCCTTTTGAACCACAATTATTTGAGGAAAAAGGACTATCGGCTAGCTTTGTCGGCCATCCTGTTCTTGAGAGAAGATTTACGGATCGAAAAGGAGATACGTTCAGAGCCCGTTTTGGAATCGGTCCTTCGGATATGGTGCTCGGGGTTTTTCCTGGTAGTAGGGAGGGGGAACTTAGACGTCATATTCCAATTTTTTTAGAAACGGCGACGAGACTTGGTGAAAAATATTCAAATTTGAAGGTAGTGATACCAACCTTGCCATCTCTTTACAGTTCAATCGTAGATGCGTGCAAAAAATATCGAATTTCAGCAACAATTATCTCGAAAGAACAAGATCGATGGGAGGCTATGATGGCTTGCAACTTCGGACTAGCCGCTTCAGGTACGGTCGCGTTAGAGCTAGTTGAAGCAAGGGTTCCATCCGTTATTGGGTACCATGCCAACTTTCTGACCGAGTTAGTAGCTAGGATTTTTGTAAAAGTTCGCTTTGTTAATCTATGCAATATACTAGCAGATGAAGAAATCATACCAGAAAGAATAATGTCGAAATGTCGTTCTGAAATTCTTTGTGAAGAATTGGTTGAGCTAGTTAGTAGTAAAGAGGCTGCCAAACTGCAAATTCAAAGGGCAAAGCAGCAACTGAAAAAGCTTCAGCCTGGCTGTGGTGTACCAAGTCAACACGCTGCTAAGACCCTTTTGGGCTATCTGTAATACAACTTTTTATGATACATTTTTTAAAGAATTTTTCTAACGCTCAGAAATTGGTGTCACAAAACGAGGTGCTTGGCCAGTGTAGAGTTGACGAGGGCGCCCGATTTTTTGGTTGGGATCTTCAATCATCTCTTTCCACTGAGATATCCAACCGACTGTTCTAGCAACGGCGAATAAGACCGTGAACATTGTAGTTGGGATCCCTAAAGCCTGAAAAATAATCCCTGAATAAAAGTCTACGTTGGGATACAACTTTCGGCTCACAAAATACTCATCCTCAAGCGCAATACGTTCTAATTCTATTGCAAGTTCAAGGAGAGGCTCATCCGTGATTCCTAGTTCATTTAACACCTCGTGGCAGGTCTGCTGCATAATTTTCGCCCTGGGATCAAAATTTTTATATACCCGGTGACCAAAGCCCATTAGCCGGAAAGGATCGTTTGGATCTTTTGCTTTTTTTATGTATTCATCAATATTTGATTTATTACCTATTTCCCGGAGCATATTCAAAACTGCTTCGTTGGCCCCTCCGTGAGCAGGGCCCCAGAGACTAGCTATGCCCGCGGATATGCAGGCAAACGGATTGGCGCCACTTGAACCGGACAATCTTACCGTAGAGGTAGATGCGTTTTGCTCATGATCAGCGTGCAATATTAAAATTCTATCCATAGCTTTTGCGACTATTGGGTTAATTTCGTAGTTTTCGCATGGGTTTCCAAATAGCATCCAAAGAAAATTTTCTGCATAGCCCAGTTCGTTTTTGGGATACATGAAAGGTTGACCGAGCGAGTATTTGTATGCCCAACCTGCTATGGTAGGCATTTTTGCAATCATTCTGTGAGATGCGATTAACCTTTGCTGTGGGTCACTGATATCTGTGCTATCGTGGTAGAATGCTGAAAGAGCTCCAGCAACGCCGCACATTATAGCCATAGGATGGGCATCTCTTCGGAACCCACGATAAAAATACTGAAGTTGTTCGTGGAGCAACGTGTGGTTTGTAATTACGCTCTCAAACTCTTGAAATTCCTCAGGGTTTGGAAGCTGGCCATTAAGTAGAAGGTAACAAACCTCTAAAAAATTACAGTGCTCCACAAGTTGTTCAATGGGGTATCCGCGATGGAGAAGTATTCCCTGATCACCATCTATAAAAGTAATGTCTGATTCACAGGAACCAGTAGCAATGAAACCAGGGTCATAGGTAAAATAACCTAGTTCTGCGTGAAGTTTTCTAATGTCTATAACTGGAGGGCCGTCAGTTCCCGCAATAAGTGGAAAGGTCGCCTGCTTCCCTGTTGAATTATCTGTAATTGTTACGTTTTTATTTGTGCCTTGACCTTGATCCTGGCTCATAGAGGTTACCTTTCCTGCGATAGGGTGCCTTTGAATAGGCGACGATCGCCAATATTCCTAAAGCTTATCGAGTTTTTCAGAAAATAACGGATTTAGCCTTCTAAATCAAATCACTGTAGGCTTAGGTGACAAAGTCATTGATTCTCGCCAACACTTCTTTTTTCCCCAGAGCGAAAGACAGTTCAAATATACTGAAGGAAGAAGTGAATCCAGTGAGCGCTATTCTTAGTGGTCTAGCAATTTCCCCAAGTTTTATCCCTTTTCTTTCTGCAAAATAGCGGATATTTTCTTCAATCATTTTCTGATCCCATCCATCTAAACCATTAAAAACAAATGAAAGTTCTTTCATGTTGATTTTGTCTTCGACGGATACCAGAGCTAATGACTCTTTGGTATATTTTAACGGTCTGTTTTCAAGATAAATTGCAGCCTTTTCAGTTAACTCATTCAAAGTCTTAGATCGGTTGAGAAGGCCAGGGAGGCCTCGGTTTAGACGATCTATCGCGTGCGGAGGAACCTCCTTTCTTTGTGTCAGGATCCGCATAAATCGATCGAAGTTAATATTTTTTATGTAATGGGCATTTATCGAATTTAGTTTATTTAAATCTAATCGAGCTGCTGACTTATTGATATTTGATCCATCAAACCAACTTATCGCTTCTGTGAGGGAAAAAACTTCATCATCTCCGTGGCTCCATCCCAAACGAGCTAGATAGTTGAGTAAGGCTTCAGGGAGATACCCAAGATCTTTGTAAGCTTCTATCCCAAGGGCGCCATGCCTTTTTGAAAGCTTGTTTCCGTCTGAGGCATGAATAAGCGGGATGTGGGCATAATTCGGTGGACTCCATCCCAATGCATTAAATAGCATGATTTGCCGAAAGGCATTTGTTAAGTGATCATCTCCCCGTATGACGTGCGTAATTTGCATATCATGATCATCAACAACAACAGATAGCATATAAGTGGGAGAACCATCAGCGCGCAAAAGGACCATGTCGTCTAATTCTTCATTGGCGACTCTAATCTCTCCTTGAACTAAATCATTAAGTAATAGATGACCGTCCTGTGGAGCTTTGAACCGAACCACGGGTGAGACCCCAGCAGGTGCATTCTTTGGATCGCGATTTCGCCACCTCCCATCGTATTTGGGAGAGCGTTTTTCGGCTAAAGCCTTTTCGCGCATCTCTGCGAGCTCTTCTGCTGAGCAGAAACACAGATACGCTTTACCTTCATTTAGGAGTTTTTTTGCAATTTGAGCATGGCGAGCTAAATTCATGGATTGAAAAACGGGCTTTTTGTCTGGAGACAACCCTAACCAATCTAGCCCGTCCACGATGGCATCAATGGCTTCTCGTGAAGAACGTTTGTGATCTGTGTCTTCAATCCTTAGCAGAAATAAACCATCAAAATGGCGTGCGAATAACATGTTAAAAAGTGCGGTACGTGCTCCACCGACGTGAAGGTATCCTGTGGGAGAGGGCGCAAAACGAGTTATTATCGGCTTAGTCATCATGTGCTTCGGAGATAGAATAGTGTGAACGGTGTGCTGGGTACTGAGATAGAAAATTCAAGTAAAGATATTAGATCCGGGTGACGAAGGCGAGCTTCTTTTTACTTTCTTCCAAACATACGAGACCCGTCTAAAAGTCTATGTAACCTCGGGTCTAATACTGACGAATGAGGGCTTTTAATCTACCTTGAATGGATATTTGATCTGGTCCAAATATTCTAGTTTCGTATGCATTATTAGCTGGCTCTAATGCGATCGACTCCCCCTTCCGGCGAATTCTTTTTAATGTAACCTCATCGTCGCCTATTAGGGCGACCACAATCTCTCCATTTTCAGTTAAATCAGTGGCCTCAATTACCGCAAGATCTCCATCAAAAATTCCTGCGTCAATCATGGAGTCTCCCTCTACCATCAATGCGTAGTGGGTCCCCTTGCCAAGGAGGCCGGCAGGTACCGTGACCGTCTCAGTTTGATCTCTTACCGCCTCAATAGGTAATCCCGCGGCTATTTTTCCGTAAAGAGGGATTGTCACATTCTGATTTACTTTCGGATTTTCCTGTCGGGCTTCCGTAACTTTTGCCCGAGAGAGCCCTCCGTCAATTATATTGGGGTGAAAGCCGCCTTCCGGTCGAAGGTTTTGTTGTGAGTTTTTAGGATGCTTAATTATCTCAAGTGCCCGAGCGCGATGTGGCAGACGCCTGAGGTATCCGCGATCTTCTAAATTTGTTATCAGCCTGTGGATACCCGATTTCGATTTGAGGCCGAGCGCATCTTTCATCTCGTCGTAACTAGGTGACACATCAGATGATGCGATAAACCTGTCTATATATTGAAGCAATGCTAGCTGTTTGCGTGTAAGCATAGAACCTTTTTAACGAATATTCGCAAAATTTCTTTTTGTTCTATAAAAGTTCTTTTTTTCAGTCAAGAACTCTTTACCATTAAAAACATGCGGCTAGTCCAGAGCAATTATTGACACCTGCTCTCCCTGTTCTGCGGCAGGAGCAAAAGGCGGTCGGATAATAAGACAATCAGCGGCGCTCATTCCTGAAAATACCGAGCTATCTTGCTTCTGGAAAGGAGTTGCGATCAGCCCTCCACTTTGATCTTCCGATAAAGTTGCCCTCAGGTAATCCTCTCGATCATCGTTAACTGGCAAAGCGGAGCCCAGCGAAGCAGGTTTGCTTGATGAAGTCGTCAATCTCAAGCCTTGCATCGCGGCAATCGCAGGGAGAAGAAAAATTATGGCGCAAACCATAGATGATACTGGATTACCGGGAAGTCCCAACAGGGGAGTGGAGCCAATTTTACCAAATATAAGCGGTTTTCCTGGCCTCATTGCTATGCGCCAAAAATCAACTTCGAGACCGATATTGGCTAACACGCTTTTCACTAAATCATGGTCCCCTACAGAGGCGCCTCCAGTGGTTATAAGCAAGTCACAACTCAAAGCCCCTTTAGCGAGCGATAAAAGCGATTCTGCATTATCTCGCGCGATCCCCAGGTCAATCGGTTGTCCTCCATGCTTATTAATCAATGCATGAAGCCCAATTACATTTGAACTGACGATTTGATTTTCATCACAGGGGTCACCGGGCATCACGATTTCGTCGCCAGTTGCCAGTAGGGCAATATTTGGTTTTTTCCTGACTTTAAGCCAGGGGACGTTCATGCTTGCGACAAGCCCAATATCGCGGGCGGTCAGTTTTTTTGGCGCTTCCAACAGTTTCTCTCCTGATGAAAAGTCTAGCCCAGCAGGTCTGATAAATTTTCCGAGTTCGGCTTCACCTTCTTTGACCACTACGAAATCGCCATCGCGAGTGGTATTTTCCTGAATAACGATTGTATCTGCACCATCAGGAACCCGCGCACCTGTAAAAATACGCACGGCCTCTCCAGATGAAATGGTCCTATCAAATTTTTTCCCCGCCGGCACTTCGCCTACAATGCACAACTGTCGTGGTAATACTTGAAGATCTCTATATTTTACGGCGTATCCATCCATTGCAGAGACGGCGAAAGGGGGCTGAGTGCGCCTAGATATAACGTCAGCTGCCAAGATCCTGCCGACCGCACTTGTTAATGGCACCTGTTCAATTGGTAGCAGAGGCATCGCATCACAAATGCGGTCTTGTGCCTGTTTGACTGGAAGAAGTTCAGGCATCAGCTTCAAAAAAACCAGATTTGCCGCCAATTTTCTGTACCAGGCGGATATTCCCTATAATCATTTCCCGGTCAACCGCTTTGCACATGTCATAGACTGTAAGGGCCGCGATGGACACTGCACTCAGTGCCTCCATCTCAACTCCAGTACGCCCTTTTACCTTGCAGCATGCTCTAATCTCGATTGAGTTATCGTTTGGGTTTGGGGAGAGCTCTACTTCTATCGCATTAAGTGTTAAGGGATGACAGAGAGGGATAAGATCTGAAGTCTTTTTGGCCCCCATTATACCGGCAAGCCGCGCGACTGAGAGAGCATCGCCCTTCTTTACCCCACCTTGTTGAATAAGGTTAAGGGTTCCAGGCTTCATGGTAATTTTTCCAGCGGCAATAGCTACTCTCTCTGTCTCTTTTTTTTCAGAGACATCAACCATTTTTGCTTCGCCATCCTTATCAATGTGGGTCAGTTTTTGAGCCATCGAACTATTGTCCATCCTTGTACGGATTAGCCAAAATCTTTTTTACCGCGGCGTGTACATTAGACTGGCACATAAACGCCTCACCTATTAAAAAGCAACGCGGTCCTGATTTAGCCATCAAAGCAAGATCTGAAGCGGTTTTAAGCCCACTCTCGCAAACCAGGAGGTAATCTGCAGGTACCATTGGCGCCAATTGAACCGTAGTGGTGATATCGGTTTTGAGTGTTTTTAGATTGCGATTGTTGATCCCTAATAGACGCGATTTAAGGTTCATAGCTTGATCTAATTCTTCTGCAGAGTGAATTTCGATCAGTACGTCCATCCCGAGTTCCAGAGCAAGAGCCTCCAATTCCTTGGCAAGACCAATATCCAGCTGGGCCATTATTAAAAGGACGCAATCAGCCCCAATGGCGCGAGCTTCAATGACTTGATAAGGGTCAATAATGAAGTCTTTTCTGAGAACGGGGATCTCTGTCGCCGACCTGGCTAGGGTCAAGTGTTCATCTTCTCCTTGGAAGTATGGGGTATCAGTGAGGACTGATAAGCAAGTTGCTCCTCCCCGCTGGTATTCCTTGGCAAGACCCTCGGGATCGAAACTTTTTCTGATGAGCCCGGCGCTCGGGGAAGCTTTTTTAATTTCTGCGATCAATCCATAGCCATCTTGCGATGAATGGGACAATGATTTACGGAACCCTCGCGGTCCTGGCCCATTTTTGATGATTCTTTGCAGAGAAGAGACAGGAGTATGAGATTTACAGGATTCAACGTATGCTCGTTTCTCTTCGCATATCTGTGTTAGAGCGTTGGGCATCTTATATTTCTATGTTCGATCTTTTATTCGTAATTTCGATAAGGAGCTGCAATGTTTTCTTTGCATGTCCTTCGTCAATCGCTCTTTTAGCGATTTCCACTCCTTCGCTGAGCTGGTTGGCTACCCCTGCCACAACAAGTGCTCCAGCGGAAGTATAACACACGATGTCTCTGTAAGGACTGTGTTCCCCGTTGAGTAATGCGGTTAATGCGCCCGCGTTGTAGGCGGCATCTCCACCTTGTATACTCTTGATGGGTGCTTCTCTTAAGCCGGCATCCGCGGGCGAACACTCGAATGTATTTACGGATCCGTTTTCATACTCTGCGACATACGTTGGTCCACTGAGAGTCATTTCGTCCAGGCCGTCCGACCCATGCACTACCCAGGCTTTCTCAGCGCCAAGCTTCCCTAATACATGTGCCAAGGGTTCTACCCATTTCTCCGAGAATACGCCCACCAGCAATCTTTTTACTCCTGCTGGGTTCGATAAAGGGCCCAGAACATTGAAAATTGTTCTTGTTGCCAGTTCAACCCTGGGACCGGCCACGTGGCGGGTCGCACTATGATGACGGGGCGCCATCATAAAACCAAAACCGGCATGGTTTATTGACTCCTCTATCAGGCGCATCTCGCATTCAATATTTACTCCAAGTGCGGTAAGAACGTCGGCTGCTCCAGAGCGTGATGATAAAGCTCTGTTTCCATGCTTGGCGACCGGAACGCCACAAGCAGCAACTACGAGAGCGGCTCCGGTCGAAATATTAAGTGTTCCAAAGCCATCGCCTCCCGTGCCAACTATATCGATTGATTTGTCCGGAGCGGAAATTTTTGTGGCCTTTAAGCGCATTACTTTTGCGGCTGCAAAAATCTCATCGATTGTTTCTCCACGTACTCTTAGAGCCATAAGAAAGGCGCCGATTTGCGCGGGAGTCGAATTTCCGGTCATAATCAGTTCAAAGGCTATTTCTGCCTCCTTACTGCTAAGTGGCAAGCCATCAGCGGTTTTTGCCAGGAGCGGTTTTATTCCATCATCTTTGCCCATCATCGGCTTACACTCCAATTCCTTGTCTCAGTTATAAAATTCGAGAGAAGTACATGGCCTGACTCGGTATCTATACTCTCTGGATGAAACTGTACACCGAATATGGGGTATTTTGTATGAGCAATCCCCATTATCGCCGTGTCCTCTGACTCTGCAGAGACCTCCAGTGTTTTTGGCAGTGTCATTGGGTCTATAATTAGAGAATGGTATCTAATCGCTTTAAAATTAGTCGGCAATCCTTGGAAGATGCCGCGATTGTTATGATTTATGAAACTCGGTTTCCCATGCTTTGGAGTGCTGGCGCGCACGATCTTGGCCCCGAACGCTTGAGCTATTGATTGGTGACCCAGACATACTCCCAGAATAGGGGTTTGCCCCGAGGACTTCTTTACGAGCTCTAGACAAATCCCGGCTTCGTCAGGTGTGCAAG
>CAJXEC010000030.1 GCA_913052165.1 uncultured Rhodospirillaceae bacterium | reverse complement strand
CCACTCAAATTAATAGTCTACTGCCTCTTCATCGCCTGGTTCAGATACCGTATACCTTCTTAACAGGCGGGTCTCTTCTTTTGGAAAATCTGTTCGTGCGTGATTTAGACAACGATTATCCCAAATGAGTAAATCGTCAGGGGTCCATTTGTGAGAATATATGAATTCTTCCTTTTCTGCGTGGTTGAAGAGAAATTCGAGTAGATCATCGCTTTCTGGGCGACTAAAACCGTCGATATAACGGGTCATTAAACGGCTTAAATATAAGGTTTTTCGGCCACTTACGGGGTGTGTTTTGACCAACGGATGCAATGCATTCGGATAGTCAGAGTTGGTTTCAATTTCTTGATTCTGGTTCCTTAGAGTGGAGCCGTAATCATAGATATGCCTTGCTTTCAAATGCCTGATTTGATCTTTGATGTCCTCTGGCAACGCGTCATATGCGGCTCTCAGGTCGGCAAACAATGTTTCGCCGCCAGCCGATGGTATTTTGATCCCATAAAGGGTTGTCGCTCTATATGGCTTATTGCGGTGAGAACCGTCAGAATGAAAGAACATCTCTCCATCCGGGAGGGATCCGATAGGTTTTCCATTCTTACGAATGTTGGACACGAGCATCACTCCCCGCTTTTTGCTGCCTTTAACGTCCCCATTACTCCGATCCCGGTAGCCTCCGTCCACTTGCCCAAAGCATGCCGCAAATCGCTGTTGATCCTGTGATCCAAGGCGCTGATTTGGGAAACATAGTACGGAATACTCTGCAAATGCGGCATGGACATCTGCCAATAAATTCTTATCAACCGGATTACTCCAATCAATTCCGGTAATTCTTGCCGCAAAATGCGAAGAGAGTTTTTCGATCGCAATTTCTCTTAACAATGCCATGAGAACCGTCCCAAAAATAAACAAACAAAATTAATTGCGATACTCTAGAGCAAGGCAGATATGCTGTCACGCAGCGCGTTGACGAACCGTCCTACTCGTGTTTCTTCTGTATTAAATTGATCAAAAACCGGAGGGGTATAATGAACGTTGCGCGCCATCCTAGAGATCCCGAACTAGAGGGTGTTTCCTTGGAAGAGATAGCTGATAAATACATTGCCAGATTTAATGAGCGTTACGCCGATTGGGAGGCGTTTGAGGATGCTAAGATTGACGGGTGGAAAAGGGCGCAGCACCGATATATCGGGGCGGGTGGCTCTGGAAAGCATGACGAACAAAATGTTATCCCACCTCGCGCCCATACCTTATCGATAATGTACGTGGAGCCGGGGCAGGGCAATGCTCCCCATACCCATGAGGTTGAAGAAACGTTCTTCGTGCTAGAGGGGCAACTTGATGTTTTTATTGAGGATGAGCGTGGTAACCGTATCACAAAAAGGCTTGGTAAATGGGATTGTATCACTAGCCCCCCCGGTGTGATTCATGGTTATGACAATAACAGCCTTCAACCCGTTTATTTCCAGGTCATGTTGGGAAAGGGAAGGCCTGAAACAATGGGATATTCAGATGACGATCTCTACTTACGACGTGATGCTCATCTAAAGAACGGGGTTTAAGCCGGTTTAAGACCGAGTTTTCGATCTCTTGCTCTCAGCCAAACAATGATAGGTACGGCCAGGGCAATCACCCATGCCTTCCCAATGATTTGTGGAATGAGAAATTCCATGTTGCCGAAAGCCAGATGAAGAAAGAGAGCACTGTCCACCACTATTCCTATTGCGCCACTCGCAACAACCGCAAACACAAAGCGTTTTCTCTGAAGCGGGGTGTAAATCGCGCAGTCAGCTAATTCCGATAGAAGGAAGGCGGCACCAGAAGCAAATAATAAACTAGGAGGTGCCAAGAAGGCGGAGAGAAGGGCCCCTAAAAATATGGCTGTTATACACCAGACAATTCCTAACCGACGTTGGACTAAATCCCTGAAAATTAATGCAAGTCCTACTACAATGACTCCGCTTGGGGCCAACATATCTGGTGCCACCGGAATTAGACAAGGGCCGTTCTCGATACATGATGTACCAACATTCATGATCATCCAGTTTGCACCTGGGATACACAGCGTGAATGCTCCCAAAAAGGCGAACCCTTCTATCCGAGTGCGTTTTCTTTTGTCAGTATGATATAACATCAGAATCCCAATAGTTTTGCATGATATTTGCTACAGGGTCCAACGATCTGGTGCAAGAGTTATCCGGCGCAAAGCGGAATTTTTGCTAGAAATAAATCTTAAACGTTAATTCCGACGCCGTCTGAAGGTTTAGGCCATCGGCTTTGCACTAAGGGTTAGGTGGTCCATAACCGGGATGGTCTGGTGCAGCCTTGTTTGCGGTTAACACTGAACACCCACCAAATCTCTGTTTCCATTTTTCTATGACCTCTGGATTAAAAACATTATTTGGTATGTCACCGGCCAGAGCCTGTAAAACTGCATCGGATGCCCATTCAAAACCAGGCCCTAGACTGCTTTGTTTGTTGTATGAAATCATATGTCCAGAGAGTAGGACCTTATCTCCCATTTTCCTAAATGGAGAGTCGGATGCGATCGGCTCGTCCCAAAACGCGTCGATACATGCACCAGCGATCACGTCATTGTTGAGTGCCTCTATGAGAGCATCTTCATCAACATTTTTGCCGCGGGAGGTGTTAATGAAAATCGCTGAGGGCTTCATTTTCGCAAACTTCTCGGCATCCATAAGCTTATGCGTCTCTGAATTATTGACACAATGCAGGGAAACAATATCTGCTTCGGCTAAAAGCGTATCCATATCGACACGTTCGACCCCCTTACCAATAAACCTCTCGTCGTCGATATACGGATCACAGGCGATAATTCTGAAATTCCACGGTGCAAAGAGCTGGGCAACCCGAGCGCCAATGCGGCCAAGTCCAATCAGTCCGAGTGTTATTCCTTCATATCCATCGGTCGACCTCCGACCAAGATATATCCCGTAATGCTCAGAGGTCTTCCACCCGCCTTCTTTAATGGCCCGATCACGCTCTCTCTGCTGTTTAAGTTTTGTTAAAATCATCGACACGGTTCCCTCGGCGACACCCCAGCAATTTGACTCAGTTGGTGCGTGGCAGACTAGAATTCCGAGTTCCGTGGCAGCATCAACATCAATGTCATCGGTTCCAACGGTGCATTTGGCAACGACCCGAAGTTCGGGGTTTGCTTCTAAGATCTTTCTTGTTATCGGACTGGATCTTATTGAGGTGCCGACCATCGCAGTTGCTGCACTTGCGATCTGAGCCATTTGATCTTCATAATTTCCGCCAGGTTTATGCCACTCAGGATCGCCGAAAGTAAGTTCACACCCATATCCTTCCATCTTTGCGTTGCATGCATCAGGGTTCTCGGGTTTGGCAAAAATAAATATTTTTGGCTTGGACATTTGTGCCTCTCTTTTTGTCGCGATCCTAGCTAAAACTTTACCAGACAATTATCGATTTACTAGCTACGCTAAATAGTTAGAGCCGATATTAGTTGTTCAAGTTTAGGGGAGCTCTCGAGGTCTCTTACAAAAGACAAAATCGCTGTTTGTTTCTCACATGGCCATGTGCCATGATCAGCGCACTCACGAAACTTTTTTTCGATCTCTTCCCAATTCATTGGTGCTTTTTTGCTGCCTCTCGCGAAGTCAGCACGGCCGTTGATGACTTGCCCATCGTTCATCTTCAATTTAATGAGAGTCGTAACGTTTGAATAATCGTTTTCTATTTGGGAGTAGCTTGAAAAATTTATTTTTTTCATCAGTGCTTTAAGAGTTGTGTTGGTAACCATCTGATCTGAAAATGTTCTCAAACCGGCGTGCCCATTTAGAACCAGGGCAGCAAGCGCGAACGGCATGCTGAAACGGGCTTCCGAGGCGTTTTTTGGATTATCATGGACCAAAGTTTCTCGAACCCGCTGATTGGTCTGGACAGAGATTTCTTGAATCTTATCGGGCTTGATTTCATTTTCCGACATAAGCTTCAACATAAGCTCCATAGCCGGGTGCGTGAGGGCCCCGTTTGGCCAAGGTTTTATAGAAGTTCCTGGGTCAACTATCGCCCAAGGCTTACCAAGCTTGCCGCAAATGGCCTCTGGTATAAAGCCTCCCGCGGTAGCTCCAAACCACCCGTTTTTACGCTCAAATATCGCAGGTGCACCCGTAATTCCAGACCGAGCCATCTGGGCTGCCGCAACACCGCTTTCTGCTGCCGTGCCGCAATGAATTTGTTCTGTCATAGTGCCGAAGTTACCTCGAAGACCACCCGCTTTTGCTGTTGCTATGGCGAGTGCATTTATAACTCCGGCCTCATCTAATTTAAAAAGCCTGGCTGCTGCGGCTGTAGCGCCAAAAATACCAAGTGAAGAGGTCGCATGATAACCACTTTGATAATGGCGCGCGTTTATTCCGTGATTTAATTTACATGCAACTTCCAGCCCGCAATGCATTGCAGCGGATAATTCAGCGCCTGTTGCTCCAAGTGCTTCTCCAACAGCCAGGGCGGCGGGTATTACAACGGCACCCGCATGCATACCGCCATTTCTAGCTGGGGTCGGTTGCGGGTTTGTGTCATCATAATTATCTGCATGCATTGCTGTGCCATTAGCCAGAGCCGCTGAAGACGGTGAGACCCGGAGACTATTGCAAAAGATCGAGGAAGTCTTATTTCTATCGCCTGACCCGATATAGGTTTTTATCTTTTTAAAAACCGCGCTCTCAGTTCCGGCAATCCCAAGTCCGAGGGCATCGAGAAGATGTATTTGACCGCGTTCGATCACATCATGAGGAGTATTTTCAAGCCGGGTGGCGACGACGAAGTTCGCGATCTCTTTCGTCAGTTCTCTGCGGTCTTCAGGCATGATGAGCTTTGGTCATTGCTTTTTAGGTAAAAGTGGAAAAATTTTGGTATTTGGTGCAAATTGGTTCATGCGCCTTAAAACGGTTCAAATGGAAGTTTGCAATCTCTGGTCTCAACTTCGATGACCCAGAGATCGGGGTCTCTCTCGATTGCTTTTCGAACTCTGGAGCTTGCCTCTACCTCATCTAAAATGTCTTGTTTGTGAATTTGATACCATTCAGTATTGCCCTGAGGGTTACGCATCTGAGAAAGAAGCCGACAAGCGTCCGGAGGGTTATAAACTTTAAAAAGCACAGTTCCGCCCATTTTTTCCCCGCTATTGAGCACTGTAACAGGGATTGCCTCTGAGCTGCACCTGCGGATAAATGCTCCTACCCATATGTGAGTGGGTAGCCGATCCTCGGTCATGCTATCCAAGTGGTCCTAGGAATGGCTCACCCATGAATGCGTCGGAAGTAGGTTCAATAGTTTCTGGCCAATCTCCTGGTGTAACCTGTCTGCGTTGAGTAGTCGGGCGGGGCTTACCGTCCCAGCCAATTTGTTCCATGTATGCATATAATTGGATTAGATGGCCATCAGGGTCTTCCACAAATACAGTGTGATCTATTCCACTATAGAGCACCTGAGGAATATCTTCGCGAATTTTGCAGCCGTGTTCATCTCGAAAAAAAGAGACTGCAGCCCTCAGCTGACCATAATTTGCCAAGCGTACGGCGAAAGAAAATAGTAAAGAATCATCGCGACACGATAGTTTTTCTCTCAACCTCACCGGATAAAGTGCCAGGGAGTGGTGTTCTGTGTTGTTTCTCAAAAAGTAAATGGGATCTCTTTCAAAATCAGCTACCTCCGTGACAATAAAACCAAGCATATCTCGATAAAACGCTAACGAAGCGGCGATGTCTTCGCAGAAAAGCCTAACTGGCCCCACTTTAGTAATTTTGAATGGACGGCCAAGCAAAACACCATCAACGTCATATTTCTCCTCAAGGGGCTCTGTATCTCGATAGCCCGATGTCAGTTGCGATCCAGACTTCAACGCATCACTGACTTCTTGATACTCAGAAATTTGAGGTAGCGGTGCGACCTCACTGAATTCCCGATGGTGCATATCCCATGGTTTTGAATGACCACTCCAGCCAATTTGCTCTATTCCGTAATAAAGCTCGTTTTGAAACCAGTCAGGATCCATCAGGTACGTGTGCCAATTTGAGCCAGGCATATCTCGGCCAGCTTTCGCCATATTGCAGCCTTTTTCTGTTAACCAATGATGCCCACTAACAACCTCAGCGAGAGTGCCCACCTGCCAGGTTATCTGATTTACGGTAATATTTTTTCTCCAACGGTCTCTATTATCTGTGGCACCTCGATAGGGGTGGTTATAGAGCACAAAAGCATGATGATCGTGGCTGTAACGGAAAAAATATCCACTTAAATTACCGAAAGACTTAAATTCATCAGGGATCTGACGACCCTCTGGAAAGGGATCTCGAATATCTACAACCTTGAAGCCCAGAAGCGAATGATAAAATCTCAGCGCTTCATCCATTTTTATCGCATTGATCCCAAAATGGCCCAACCGCCTTATTTTGAAAGGGCGGTCCATTAGGACACCGCCAACACTGTATTTGCCATCGAGCGTATCAACCATTATTCGACAACCTTTTCCTGTAGTCTTTGGCGTAATCTTTGATTGCATCTTCAAATTTATATTTCGGTGCCCAGCCCAATATTTCTTTTGCCCGGCTACAATCGAGAGGTATGGCTCGATTCTCGGGGGCTTTACCAGGAATGATTTCAAGCGTTAGATCCGGTAAAAAGGATTTAATTCCGCTAACCAATTCCTCGAAACTATGCACTTTCTCATATCCAATGTTGAAGATCGTCTCACTCAAGGTCCCCTGAGTCATAGCAAGATCGATCGCGTGTCCAACATCTTTGGCATAGACGTAAACAAAATCCATGGTTTGCTCTTCCGGTATCTTAGCAACTTCGCCTGTCAGACCAGCCCTGACTAAATCCTGTACCTTTTGTCCTCCACCGGACCCACCCCAAAAATGTCCTACTCCGAAAGCATTGGCCAGGCGTAACATGACCAATTCAAAGCCCGAGTTTATCGCATAGGCCTCTAAAATTTTTTCTTGAGCGACTTTTGAATTGGAGTATGGAGCACCTGATCCGAGGTGATTGTCTTCAATAACCGGCCCAGTTTTAATTTTTCGCCAATCATAGGCGCCAAATGTGCTTATATGGACAAGGCGCCTAACACCGGTCAAACGAACTGCATTCGCAACCGCCATGGTGCCGCCAATATTCAAGTCATAGCCAAAATGAATAGGGTTGGCGGCTTTTTTCCCGATCACCGAGGCTGTGTGAAGAACGGAGTCTACATCATGATCTTTGATAATTTTTACAAGACCAGCCAGGCTACGAACGTCTTCATTTTCGTATACAAAATCCTCTGTCCCGAGTTGGGAGGCAACATAGTCAATGTGAGGAATTGGATCGAGGAATACGACTCTCTCTCCTCTGCGAATAGCATGTTGGGCGAATGAAGTTCCAACCAATCCGGCACCGGTTATTAAGGTAGTCATTTAAGTTCTCCAGACGTGTTTTTTAATTTTGAACCTTGTTCGGTTTTCAATAGATAAAGACTGCTGGCAATAATTATTACAGCGCCAATATAAGACCAAAGACCAGGTATTTCTGAGAACCATATAAGGCCGATTAAAAAGGCATAAACAATCCTCATGTAATCAAAGGGCATTACGAAGCTGGTTTCACCCAATCCAACCCCATGGGTAAACATACCTTGTCCGATAATTCCGAGAGCCCCGGTGATTATAAGTAATGCCATTTCAGTCCAAGATGGCATAATCCACATAAAGGACGCGGGCAGATCAAATACTCCTCCAAGCGTAAGCCCAACTAGCCCTGGTATAAGTGCTAGAGTTGTCGTTATCAGAGCAAAATAAAACATAATTGTGATGGTTTGTTCGGTTCGGCTCAGAAGTTTAATCGTTAGCACGACACCTGTTCCAAAGCATGTTCCCATAACCGCAACCAAGGCCCACGGATCGAAGCCTTCCCCAAAAGGCTTGGTTATCATCAATATTCCGGTGAATCCGATTACTGTAACGAGACCTCGTTTAAACCCTACTATTTCCCGCAATATTAAAACTGCGATGACAACCATAATCAGCGGTCTAGAAAATTGAATGGTAACGGTGTCTGCTAATGGTATGTGAATTAAGGCAAAGAAAAAGCATAGATTACCAAGGAAGCCGAATCCCCCCCGTGCTACATGCAAGAATGGCTTGCGCGTCGGTATAATTTTGAGAAAACCTAATCGCCAAACTAGGGGCATAAGGACGATAAGCCCGGCTAGAAACCTTACGAATAAGACCTCGAAGGCGGGCAAAGTACGCCCTAAAAATTTTACCAGCGATGCCATTACAATTAGTAAAAACGCGCCTGTTACGACAAAGATTGAACCCTGAATATTCGGCGAGAGGTTTTGCCAGGGTTTTAAAAATATTAGTTTAATTCTCGTCAGTGTCTTAAACGATGTTGTCATTGGAACCCAGAAGGGGAAAAAATATTTAATTGTCGTCGGTGCTACGGGTTTGTCAAATGGATGTCCCCTTTTAATAATTATTTAGCTTATATTTTAGGGAGTGATGAAAATGGAGTCAGGTAAGCTCGAGGGAAGCGTAGCATTGGTGACAGGTGCTGGCGGTGCTATCGGTGGCGCAACAGCTAAGCTGCTGGCCTCCGAGAAGGCTAAAATCTTGGTCACAGATAATAGGCTCGATGCGGCCCAAGCTGTGGCACTTGAGATCCAGAAGAATGGTGGCGTCGCGGAACCCTTTGAGCTCGATGTTTCTGACCAGACGGCGGTGCAATTAGCTGCGGATGCTGCTAAATCGGCATTCGGCAGGTTAACCATATTGGTTAACGTCGCTGCCGCTGTGACACCCGATGCACCTGTTGAGACCTTACCACTTGAAGAGTGGGAACGAGCCTTCTCAGTTAACTTAACAGGCGCTTTCCTGATGGCAAAATATGCTATCCCTCTCATAAGGGATGCAGGGGGTGGCGCTATTGTAAATATCGCCTCACAGCTGGGCACAATAGGGGTCCCAAATCGGTCTGCATATTGTTCTACAAAAGCCGCGTTGATCCATTTTACGACCATCTTGGCGGCAGAGGTGGCAGCCGATAACATTCGGGTCAACTCTATCTCTCCAGGAGTCATAGAAACCCCCCGCACATTGCGCCGATTCGATCGTATTGAGGATTTTCAGGCAGCAAGAGGTCCTTTGCACATGCTTGGTCGAGTTGGACGGCCGGAGGAAGTAGCCAAGGCGGTATTATTTTTGGCTTCAGATGATGCCTCTTTTTCAACTGCAACCAATCTCCTTGTTGATGGAGGTTACATTTATCTTAAAAGGCCTAAATAGCGTTGGAGTAGTCTAGTTTACGCTTATATTTGCTAAGTGTTTTGAGTTTTCCACTAGGCGTTTTTGAGCAAGTAGATTTGATCTGAGCCCTTCCTGCCATGGTTTTTTGAATTCGAGGAAAAAAGGAACCTGAGGCCCTTGCCGTTAAGTCGTGGTGGTGTTACTCCGAGATGATGATAAACGGCGTAAAACATTCTAATGGGCATAAAATTGAGGGTGTAATTCGTTCTAATGAGCCAACCATCCCGGGGTCTACAATTGAAGCAAATACGGTCAAATTTGACCTAGAGGCTGTCCTCTCTGCAGTCAGACCATTGAGGTCTATAGTGCCTGCGGATGCGCACTCCGCAGCAACTTTGGGGACAGAACGTGAGGGAAATGCGGTATTAATTGATGAGTCAGGATTATTTTTAACGATTGGCTACTTAGTGGTTGAAGCGACCGACGTGTTCATCGGTGGTTCAGATGGCACTACCATCAACGCGCATCCTGTTGGTTATGATCATGAGACTGGATTTGGTTTAATCAGATCAGTCGAAATGCCTGCATTCCCGCCAATCAAAGTCGGCGGCGACTCCAATAAATTGGTTAAAGGCTCCCGAGCTATTGTTGCCTCTTACGGAGGAACTCGTAGTGCCCTTGATGCTCATGTGGTTGATAGACGACTTTTTACCGGCTCATGGGAGTACATGGTGGAGTCTGCAATCTTTACGGCACCTCTCCACCCCAGTTGGAGTGGTGCAGCCTTGATTGATCCCGAGAACGGTTCTCTCTGTGGGATTGGTTCCTTATTTATCCAGGGGCCGTCAGGTGAAAATGAAGACGAACAAGGAAATATGTTTGTCCCTGTAGAATTGTTGTCGCCGATTATTGATGATCTATTGAAGATCGGGAAAAGATCGGGTCCAGCGCGTCCATGGTTGGGTCTGCATGCTTCAGAGGCACTTGCTCATCTGGTAATTGGAAGTACGTTCGAGAGAGGTCCGGCGGCAAACGCAGGAGTTCAGCCCGGCGATATACTAGAGCAGGTTGAAGATAAGCCAGTAGGAACCTTGGAAGAGTTTTATCGTGAACTGTGGTCTGCTGGTGAAGCGGGAACATCAATTAAACTTGGAATAATCCGAGGCTCTACGAGTATGGATATTTTCGTTCGCAGCGGAGACAGAAGAGAATATTATACACAACCGCGCAGGCATTAATCTCTCAGCCCCACTCACTCAACACATAACTGTCTTGCTCATGCGTGATATGTTTTGCACGCAAAGAGGTGAAATCCTCTTTGGACAATAAATATTTCAATGCCCAAATGGCGGCGCCACGAACCAGAGGGGATTTTTCTGGCAGTAATGTTTTTAACTTTTCTACGTAGCTTGGATTTTTGCTATTTCCAATAGCAATCGCCACGTTCCTTAAGAACCTGTCTCGTCCAAGCCGTTTAATCGGTGACCCGGAAAATATCTCGCGAAATTCTTCTTCGTTTAAAAGGATTAGATCATCGAGATGGGGCCAAATTTTTTCAATGTGGGGAAGGAGTTCCTCCGTAGTCGTATGCCTAGCAAACCGATTCCATGGGCAGATGGATAAACAGTCGTCACATCCGAATATACGATTTCCAACAGCAGTTCTAAATTCTTCGGGTATAGGACCCTTATGTTCAATCGTGAGGTATGAGATACATCGTCTTGCGTCTAAGCGGTACGGGCCAGTAATGGCGTCAGTAGGACAAATATTTATACACCTCTCACAACTGCCGCAGTGATTGGAACCAGGTTCATCGGGTGAGAGATCAAGTGTTGTCAAAATTTCCCCTAAAAAAAGCCAAGAGCCGTATTTTCTAGAGACAATGTTGGTATGTTTTCCTTGCCAACCGATACCCGCCGCTTCTGCCAGCGGTTTTTCCATCACGGGCGCGGTGTCGACGAATAACTTTACTTCGGCCTCAAATTTCGCGTGAATTTTGCGCGCAAGTACTCTGAGTTTTTTTTTAATGATATCGTGGTAATCTTTACCGGAGGCGTAAACAGAGATTGCCCCGTAGTTGGGCATTGACAGGATTTCCATCGGATCTCGATTGGGTCCATAATTAAGGCCTAACACGATGATTGATTTTGCTTCTGGCCAAAGGGCGTTGGGAGACTTTCTTTTTTCTGCGTTAGTCTCCAACCAACCCATGTCCCCATGCAAACCGTTCTTTAGAAACTCTTTTAAACGTTCGCCGGGCTCCGAGGGCTGCGTGGCAGAGGTAAAGCCGACTGCATCAAAGCCCAAAGAGATTGACCAATTGCGGATCAGACTCCGTTTCTTGTCTTGAGCAATCTGGTTCAACCTCGCCCTCGATATGGTGCGACAGTTTGCTCTGGTATCCATAATCCCACGGGGACAGGTCCGCTCTGATAGAAAACATCGATTGGAATTCCTCCCCGCGGATACCAGTACCCACCTATTCTCAACCATTGAGGTATGAGCTCGCTTTCCAGGCGCTTTGCAATTCTAAGGGTGCAGTCTTCATGGAAGTGACCCTCGTTTCGAAATGAACCGAGATACAACTTCAAACTTTTACTCTCAACAAGCCAATCCCCTGGTGCATACTCAATTACCAAGTGTGCAAAATCAGGCTGCCCGGTAATAGGGCACAGTGAGGTGAACTCCGGACATATGAATCGTGTTAGATACAGAGATTCATTGTGCGGATTTTTTATGCGCTCTAATACAGCTTTTTCAGATGACGATGGATTTTCCGTTGCTTGGCCGAGTTGGGTTAAAATGGTATTCAATATGTTTTCTCCTAATTCTATGCGGTTAAAGCCTGGACTGGGCCGTCCTCTATTTCAGAGAAAAAATTGCGACAGAATTCACTGAGCATCCCTGTTTTTATCGAGTGTCTAAGTCCCCGCATAATTTCTTGGTAATAGTGTAAATTATGACTAGTTAATAGCATCCCTGCCAGCATTTCTCCCGCTTTTACAAGGTGATGAAGATATGCGCGGCTATATCCATTGCAGGTTGGACAAGTGCAGCAAAGGTCAAGTGGCCTGTCGTCATCAGAATGAATTGCATTTCTTAGGTTTAAGGTGCCACCTCTGACAAATGCTTGCGCGGTTCTTCCCGATCGTGTTGGCATGACACAATCAAACATATCGATTCCACGGCTGACTGCACCTACTATATCCTGAGGTCTGCCCACACCCATGAGGTAACGGGGTTTCCCTTCTGGTAGATGGGGTACTGTAAAATCCAGCACGTCGAACATCTGGGCTTGGCCTTCGCCCACCGCGAGGCCCCCGACAGCGTAACCGTCAAAGCCAATATCCATTAGCATTTCTGCGGACTTTTGTCTTAAATTTTCGAAAATACTACCTTGAACAATACCAAAAAGACCGTAGCCCGGCCGCAGCCTAAACGCGTTTTTAGAGCGGATCGCCCACTTCATCGATAATTCAAGTGACTCTCTTGCCCTGGATTCTGTCACCGGCCATTCAGTGCATTCATCCAAAACCATGGAAATGTCTGCATCGAGAAGATTTTGAATTTCTATTGAACGTTCCGGGGTCAATTCTACGGAGGCACCGTCAATATGAGATTGGAAAAACACCCCTTTTTCGTCCAGCTTTCGTCGCTGAGCTAGTGAAAAAACCTGATATCCGCCAGAGTCTGTTAGTATAGGCCCTGGCCAATTCATGAACTTGTGAAGGCCACCGAGTGATGCAATTCTCTCGGCACCCGGCCTGAGCATTAGGTGATAGGTATTTCCAAGTATAATCTGTGCACCGGTTCTTTTTACACCTTCTGGCGTCATAGCCTTTACTGTTCCAGCTGTCCCCACAGGCATGAAGGCAGGTGTTTCTATTAGACCGTGAGCACAATTAATTTCCCCCAATCGCGCGGGGCCATCTTCACACAGCACCTTAAAACTAAAATTATCTGGACCAGTCATGATGAAAAACATTCCAGTAAACAAGCATCACCATAAGAATAAAATCGGTAATCGTTGTTAATTGCGTGTGAATAGGCAGCTCTCATCCTTTCTAGACCTGAAAAGGCAGCTACCAACATAAAAAGTGTCGATCGAGGAAGGTGAAAATTAGTCTGTAGAATATCAACACCCCGAAAACGGTACCCAGGTGTAATAAAGATATCAGTGGTGCCCTCAAAGGGTTTAATGCGGCCACTTTCTGTCGCCGCGCTCTCTAGCAACCGAAGGACTGTGGTTCCTGCCGCCACAATACGTCCATCTCTTGAACGTATTTGATTCAAGTGATCAGCAGTAGGTGCGTCGATCATTCCCCATTCGGAGTGCATGACATGCTCTTCCACTTTATCGGACTTGACCGGCAAGAATGTCCCAGCTCCTACGTGAAGGGTTAACTTCTCAATGTAAATTCCCGCTTGCTCAAGATTTTCGAGTAGCTGGGATGTGTAATGAAGACCCGCTGTAGGAGCGGCTACTGCACCGGGGTTTGCAGCATAGATCGTTTGATAGTTTTTTTCGTCGGATGAAGTATCCTCGTTACCTCGTTTTATATAAGGAGGTAGAGGCATTACACCATGTTTTTTTATTCCTGTGTCGGTATCTTGTCCATCAAACCCAAGAGTGACTTCACCGCCTGATTTCTTCTCCAAGACATCAGCATAAAAATTCATACCAAATTGGATTCTGTCACCTTTTTTCAATTTCCGAGCGGGACGAGCAAAAGCGTCCCAAGTTTCGGTAGAGTGGCGAAGATGGAGTGTTATTTCGATTTTCGCAGTGCCGCGGGTGCCGCTCAACTTTGCAGGAATGACCTTGGTATCGTTCAAGACCAGGCAGTCTCCTGGTTTAAGCAATTTGGGCAGCTCAAAAAACCTATGATCCCCCAATTCTTTACCTACTGTTAAGAGACGACTCGAATCCCTAGGGTGAGCAGGTTGCTGGGCGATACACTCCCTTGGAAGTTCAAAATCAAAATCACTGGTTAACATGTTCGTTGAGTACCATTTTGAAGGCTTCTATCAAAGTGATTAACGGGTGCTATCTCTGAAATCATCCTTCATGCTATCAATGGCTGATAATTAAAAGTTCTGGTGATTGTTAATGTCTCGCCATGGGTCCCCAAAAATTGCTCAAAAATCGGAGAAGCCAGATTCAAGTAAGGGTGTCTCGTATATGATGGCCTCTGCGATGTCTATTTCAGGAGCAAATGGGATGGTGGTGCATGTCGCATCGACCGGAGTGCACGCATTTGAAATAGCATTTTTTAGACAGCTCATTGGCGCGCTTATGATGACCGCTCTCACGGTGCGTGAGGGTCTACGTCATTTTTACACCCGTCGTATTAAACTTCATATCCTAAGGTCAATCCTAAATGCCTTTGCTTTATTGGCCTATTTTTACGGATTAAGTTTGGAACCTTTGAGCAAGGTTGTAGCTTTAAGTCTTACGGCCCCACTCTTTGCGACCCTTGGTGCGGTTCTATTACTTGGAGAGGTCATGACACGGCACCGTTGGATAGCGTTGGGAATCGGCGTGATCGGGGCTTTGATCATTTTAAGGCCGGGCATTCAAGCGGTATCATTGGGGGCGATCCTTATTTTGTTATCAAATGCTTCATGGGCCTGTGCTCTTTTGGTTATCAAAAAGTTAACCGAGACTGACTCTGCTATAACCATTGCTCTTTGGGCGGTTTATTTTCAGGTGCCTGTGGCTCTGGGCGCTGCAATTTTCGTTTGGCAGGGTCCAACACTTAGCCAGTTTTGGTGGTTGGCAGGAATAGGGCTGTTGGGGACTGCAGCGCAAATCTTTCTGGGAGATGCTTTCAGACGCGCTGATGCAACAGTCGTGTTACCTATTGATTTTACAAAGATTTTCTACGCGAGCCTTATAGGTTATTTCTTTTTTGACCAAGTCCCCGAAATTTGGATTTGGATTGGAGCTTTTATCGTCTTTGGTGCGGTATTCTATAATGCCTGGCAAGAAAGAGCCGTTCGGCGCAAGCTTCAACAGCCGCCTAAAAGGTGAAGAGAGGAGCCATATTCTCTGAGCCAATCCTTTGCTTTTTTTGAATTTGGACTGAGTTGAGCGACCTTATCCCAAAAATAAGGCGAGTGGTTCATGTGCGCCAAATGGGCGACTTCGTGCGCAGCTATGTAATCAGTCACAAAATCCGGGGCCATGATTAGCCTCCATGAAAAGTTTAAATTTCCGCGGACGGAGCAGCTACCCCAGCGCGTTTTGGTATCACGAACTTTAATATTATTAAAAGATTTTCCAAGCTTTGCTGCTTTTTCGTTTGCGAGTTCCAAAAACCTTTGCTTTGCTTGATGCTTTAGCCAGTCAGAGACCAACTCGTCCACATTGCCCCTGATATCCCATACAATAAGTTTATCCTGTGTTAGCTCCACGCGACGAAGGGCTTGTTGGGTCGTTTCTATTGTAATCCTGTTTCCACGAAATTGGATCAACATACCCTTGGCAAATGGTTGTTTCTTTGTTGCTATTTCGCACCGAGATTCTAACCAATATGCCTTTGATTGAGCAAATTCCAGTGCCTTCGCCGTCGCCACCCCCTGAGGGACCACTAGGTCGAAACAACCCTTTCCGGGTACAACTCGGAGCGAGATTCTTCGAGCACGTGGGCTAATTTGAATAGCTAAGAGCGCTGACTTTCCTCGCGGCAAATGAATTTGGTGAAAATTAGACATCTAAAATAAAGATCTTACATTGGGTCCTTTAATAAGCAATGACAAGGAAAGCATAGATAAAGCTTGGGTGTTGGAATCGAGAGCGATGTTTGATTGTTAAAACCCAGACCTGGAGAGTACGTTGACCTCGGGAGTGGCAGAGGCGCCGGGGGTATTGCCAAGAGAGTTGCAAGAAACCCTCGAGCTGAGAAAAAATTTTCTGGCACGCGGACCATTTGGCAACAGGCGGAGTAAATCAGGGTATGGGCGTTTGCGAGAATATTTCTGAGTGAACTCTGACCAGTAGTTTTTAACTTGGCCAGAATTTTAGGTTATACTTCCTACGTTTGGGAGCACCGACTGTAAACAATGTAAAGCTCATTTGCTCGGATTCAATCCCGCGAATAGGTCCAATATATCGAGTCAGATTTCTGAAATCTTTCTGGGTACTGAGTCCGCAACTGCTTAATTTTTAATTATCGAAAAATCGAATTAAGATTCTTTACACCTTTCTATTTCGCCGTGAATCCGATCAAGCTGTTGCGGTGTTTCGTTAAATGTCTCTGATGTCTGAGACGGTCCCCTGTGGAAATTCTACGAAATTTCTGAACAACCCTTAATCGTTGTGCGTAGGCCTCTCTCCCTATCAACTGTTTCACGAATTTCATCCGCGAAAGGAGACCTTTCCAATAAACGGTATAAATCTGCAGCGCCTTGGTGAAATCCAGCTGATAAATTTACCGATAGACAAGTCGCAGCAATTTCCTCCATTTCTCCCACGAAGCGCCCTGATACGGCGGGTAAAGCCGGGGTTAAATTTTCCATTCTTCTGTATAGAGCCTCTTGGCTATATTGAAATTCCTCATGAGCGATATCTCCCACACCGAGCCGTTCCGCGGCGATTAACATATTCGCGCAAAGAGCACTCACGCCTTTTGTGACGCCCGCATATACCATTTTTACAGCGGATGCCTGCCCAATCACTGGGCCACATTGTTTAATTTCAATTCCCATCCCATCGAAAGCATCCATAACCGGCGCATTGGGACCGCTCACAAACAAACGTGTGGGTTTTTGACTGCCTCCTGGCGGATTTCCAACGATACCACAATCAATTGTCTCTGCTCCTCCCAATTTTAGAATAGCGGCGACTTCTTTTGCAGATTCTGGGGATACCGCATTGCAGTCGACGTAAAACGGCTTTTCGAGGATCCCTGCCATAAGTTCAGCAACCTTGGTAGCTATAGACTTTGCTTCTGACGGAGGAAGAATACTAAAAACTATATCGGCGTGTTCTAATCCTTTTTTTAGAGTTTCTACGTCTCGGAAACCCACGGATGTTGCCCTTAACCGTGTGGCTTCGCTGCGGCCATTTAGAATACCGAAGATTTCAAAACCATTTTGATTTAGGACATCTCCCACCGCCGCGCCCATCTCGCCTGGGCTGAGAATCAGTATTTTTTTCATCAGTACTTCTCAAGCTCCTATTTGTTTCGTCTAAATTGCCATCCCCAAGTGACTGCTCTCAGGCAAAAAATAGCGCCAAATGCCGGCGTGAGTGCTGTTGCACCGAGGACCCAAATAGCAACGTTCTCAAGGGTGTCTATATCTGTTCCAGCTGCTAGCCCTGCCATATTCGCAATGAGCCCAGCGGCGGCAGCGCCGTAAGCGACTCCTAAAGACCGGATGGTCTGCATGGATGAGGCTGTTATGCTCTCCTCACCATCTTTTGCGACCGACATGCCAAAGCTAATCATAAGAACGTTGGTGGTTCCAACCGAAATTCCTACCAAAGTTATTGAGACCGTGAGCCAGAATAAAGAACCGATTATTACTGCCCAGAGAAAGACTAGAATAAAAATGGTTGCTGCAACCATACCGCAGACCGTTGCCAGCCGTTCCGAGAAGCCGGAGACGCCAGATACTGATAGGGAGCCAATGGTCCATCCGACCGAAAAAACTAATGAGAGATAACCGACATAGAGCGGCGAGATCCCGTGCATATCTTGTAAAAATAAAGGGACAAACATTAGCAATGCAGAATGGAGTGCCGAAATAAGGAAATAAACCCAGTAGGCGAGCCCGACGGCATTAAATAAAGAAAGCGGCCGCGTCGGGAATAATTTCTCCGAAGACTGTCCATCTCTCAGAAAAGTAACCCAGACGAGTATGCAAGATATTGCGATTAATACAAAATTAAGAAGGGGCTGCTGGGTTTGACTAGTTGTGCCCGCAGCGATCACGCCTGCGGCTAGCATAAGTAACCTACGCCATGGCAATCGCCTGTGCGGCGCTTGCGCAATCTCTGGTTCAATTGTTTTCCAAGCACCCCAGAGGAATAAAAAAATGATGGGTACCTGTGACCAAAAAGAACCACGCCACCAGCCCACTTCTGCAAATGCGCCCCCGAAAAAAGGTCCGAGCAAAGCTGCTATGCTCCATGTAGTCGTAATCGTTCCCAACATCCTGGTGCGTATCTTAAGTTCAAAATAATCGCGGACCAAGGCTTGGGTCTGAGCAATGACGAAACCGCCGCCCAAACCTTTCACAAACCGGGCGGCTAGCATCGTGAACATATCGGGTGGAAGTGCGCAGCCTATGGTCCCTATGAGAACCACTATCCCCCCCCATAAATAACCATCGCGTTTACCAAAACGAACGCGTAAGTGGTAGCCCGCTGCTGCGCCTACTATCGAGCCCACCATGTAAATCATAGACGCCCATGTATAGAAGGAAATCCCCCCAATATCAGCAATGACGGTGGGCATGATTGTGTTAATTATGAATACATCGAGGGCGTGTAAACCGACGCCAAGATTCAATAAAAGGGTCCATTTAGCCTTCCCATATCGGAAAAGATCGCTCCAGGACCCTCTATCCTCATTGTAATTGGAAAACCTGTTGCCCATAAGAAAACATTAAGCCTCAAGTAGGTCCCCGCCAAGCCATGGTGCTTCCGACAAGAGGACGCTAACATGTACCTTATGACAGTATTAAGCATTCTAGACCAGTCTCCGATTCTTTCGGGCCAAACACCCTCAGATGCGGTTTATGATACCCTAGCATTGGCTCGGTACGTTGATGGATTGGGTTATCACCGTTACTGGCTTGCTGAACATCATTCGAGTGGAGGCCTTGCTGGTGCATCGCCCGAAATTTTGATAGGCCAGGTTGCCGCGAATACCACGAACCTGCGCGTAGGATCGGGGGGAGTCATGTTGGGTCATTACAGCGCCCTGAAGGTGGCAGAAAATTTTAGGATGCTTGAAACGTTGTATCCGGGTCGCATTGATCTTGGAGTCGGACGAGCACCTGGCAGTGATCAAATTACTGATAAAGCTCTTTCTTTGGGTCCCGGGGCCCTGGGGCCGCAGCATTACCCGCAACAAGTCCGGGATATGATAGCTTGGGTAAATGATGAAATGCCCGATGAACATGCATTTTCGAAAGTCAGGGCTATGCCAGTCGGACCTACGGCGCCCGAAGTTTGGCTTTTAGGTTCATCTGATCAGAGCGCGGCCGTGGCCGCATATTTTGGCGCAGCATTCTCCTTTGCCCATTTTATTATGGGCGAAGGCGGTCCGGATGTGATGGAATTTTATCGGAATAATTTCCAATCTTCTAAGGGTGAACAGCCGCGAGGGAGCGTTGGTGTATTTGTAATTTGTGCGGAGACAGATGATGAAGCGGAAGAGCTTATGATAGTCCGTGATCTGTCCGCCGTCCTTCAGCGAACAGGGCGTGGTGGGCCAGTCCCCTCAATTGAAAAAGCCAATTCATATCAATATTCTGAGCAGGAGGAACAGCTTCGAGTTTATAATCGCAAGCGATTTATCTGGGGTTCCCCTGACACCGTAAAAATTAAAATCGATGCGCTCGCGAGTGCTTACAAGGTTGAGGAGTTTTTAATCTTGACGATATGTCCCACATTTGAGGCTAGGTGTCGATCATACGCTCTTTTGGCCGAGGCCTTTGATTTAAAAAAAACAATAAGGATCCCTGAGAAGGAGTAATTTTGTAAAACATGCCCTTGAAAATTGGGTTGGATTGGGGGTGTAAAAATTTTTTCTGATCTGATTGCTAGAACTGTCATTTTGTTCACATAGGTCAAAGGGAATTATGTGTGCTTTGAAAGCTGCAGATACGAATTTTTGATCGCCCCATATTTTGATCGCCCCATATTAGGAGAAGTGAATTCATGGAAGCTAAGCAGTCTGTTATGGCCGGCGTCGCGTTTATGATCCTGTGCACCGGCTTCCAGGCAGCCGCAAGCGGAATAGTTCGTTTGCTCTCGAGCGATATCGGAGTTTTCCAGCTTTTACTATTTCATGGATTGATCGGGTCTACCCTAATGCTGCCATACATCGCAAAGCTGCCTAGTGGCACAATAATTAGAGCCCGAGTCCATCTGGGTAAATATTTCTTGCGCGGCTTCTTATCGTTTATCGGCATGGCTGCATCTTTTTACGCTTACTCAATTATGGATATTGCAAACGTTCAAGCCCTACTCTTCACTACGCCATTATTTACCATATTGCTCGCAAGCATAATGCTCAAAGAATTTGTCGGGAAAAGGGGATGGATCGCTTGTTTAATCGGATTTACAGGAGCTCTGATAATAGTGAGACCAGGATTTGTTGAGTTAAACCTTGGAGCGATCGGGGCCCTCGCTGCCGCACTCTCTTTTGCAGCTGCCAACATAATAATTAGAAGGCTATCGGCAACCGAAAACCCTGTTTTGATCACGGTGGCCGCAAATGTTACGATAGTGCCCTTCGCGGCGGTTTTTGCGGTTCCAGATTGGGTAAATCCTCCGGTTTCAGATTTGCCTTTAATTTTCCTGATGGGTGTCTGCTTCATGTTGGCGCAGATCTTTTTAACAATGTCGATTGGGGCCGCTGACGCCCGGGTAGTTCAATCGGTAAATTTTCTTAGGTTGCCTTGGGCTGTCTTATTTGGGTGGATTATGTTTCGTGAATTACCCGACTTTTGGACTTACGCCGGAGCTGTCGTGATTTTCATTGCGGCTTATGACGTCCTAATGAGGGAGCGGCGAAGATCAAAATGAGTGTTCAAGAGAATGCCTTAAAGGGAATTATTTGGATGATTTTAGCGACCGTCGGATATTCGTTAAATGCCGGTTTGGTCAAGCATTTATCGGCAGAATTGAACACTTTTGAAATGGTGTTTTGGCGCTCAGTATTTGCAATAATATTCCTGCTCCCATGGTTGATCCGCAACTTTTCGTTGGGTTTGGGAGCTGTTGAGCGTCAATGGAAGCTCTTCATGCTTCGAGGGCTCCTTACTTACGCAGCTATGGCAACTACTTATTTTGCTCTCGCGAATATCCCTATTGCAGAGGTATATGCTCTACAGTTCACCAATTCTCTATTCACAATTTTGGCCGCTGTATTAATTTTGCGGGAGAAGGCTGGTCTGAGAACGTGGTTAGCATGCGCTGTCGGTTTTGGTGGTGTGTTGATAATCTTGAGGCCGGGTTTCGAAGAAATTTCAATTGCCGCCCTGGCCGCCGTTGCATCGGCAGTGCTGTATAGTGCGACGAACGTTACGATAAAGATATTGTCCCGCACTGAGGCAACAACGACAATTACCGTTTTCGGCAATCTCATTATGCTCTTGATATCCGCTATTCCAGTATTACTGGATTTTCGTTTGCCTTCCCTTGAACTTTTTCCTTGGATTATTGCACTTGCAATATTTACGACTGCGGGACAATGGTGTCTCGCTCATGCGATCGGTTTGGCTGACGCGAGAGTGGTCTGGCCTTTCGACTTTCTTCGTCTTCCGCTCACCGCCCTGATTGGATGGTTCTTTTTTGCTCAGCTTCCTGATGCTTGGACATGGGTGGGGGCGGTAGTGATATTCGCCGCAGGATATTATGTGATCCGTTTGGAAGCCGGGGGTGATAAAAAATGAGGGGCTTTCCAGATGCCTTAGTAGGCGCTTTCTGGATGCTTGGCAGCGCATTTTGTTATGTCGCCTCAGCAACAATTCTCCGTAGCCTCGGGGATACGTACAGTCCTTTCGAATTGACTTTCATAAGATCACTAATAGCGACGGCAATTATTTTGCCTATTTTTCTCAACCAGGGAACAAAAATAACTATCATTCCGCCGCGGTTCGGAATGCATTTGGCGGTAGCTGGCTTTTCTTACATGGGTATCCTTTTTTGGTTTACAGCGGCATCCGCAATGCCAGTGGCTGATTTTTTCGCTCTTCAATTCACAACCCCGCTGTTTACCATAGCCATGGCGATTTTCTTTTTGCGAGAGCGCGCCGATTTAGTCAGCTGGATTGCCACAATTGTTGGATTTGCCGGAGTGTTGATTGTACTTCGACCCGGAATGTTGGAAATATCGATCGGCGCAATAGCCGCGTTACTCTCTTCTGTGGGCTACGCTAGCGTAAATACTGTCATCAAATCTTTGTCCCGAACTACCTCGCCCACGATTATAGTGTTTTACGGTAACTTATTGCTCGCGCCGATTTCTATGCCTATGGCGCTGGTCCACTGGCAGGCTCCGCTGCTGGAAGATTGGCCTGCTATCTTAGCAGTATCAATTCTCTCTACAATCGGATATTTGAGCATTACGAAGGGGATCACATTTGCCCCAGCCAGGGTCGTGCAACCAGTAAATTTTATGCGGATGCCTCTGGCAGCTGTGGCAGGATGGATTTTTTTTACCGAATTTCCAGATATTTGGACTTGGGTTGGGGCGGTCATTATTTTTCTTGCAACGACCTATGCCGTACAGAGGGGCACCCGCAAAGGTTTTGAGAAAAAATTGCGCGAAGGTTAGGGATGTTTATTTTGCTTACGCGGTCCATGATAAAAGCACTGCAGATTTCAATTATGCACTAATTTTTAGGGCTCTCTCGTCTCCCTGCTGATTGACAAGTACGTAGAAGAAAAAATGACAATTGCACCCGCGATAACCCAGATCGAAAATGTTTCACCCCAATAACCCCAGGCAATTAGAGCAATAACTGGCAAACGCAAAAAATCTAGGGGAAATAGAACAGAGGTGTCAGCGTAAGCTAAAGCGCGACTTACGCAGTAATGCGTGACCAGTCCTGAAAGGCCTAAACCTAAAAGCCATGGTAAATGGCTCCACTCTGGCGTTGTCCAAACTATATATGCTGGTATGGCCAGGAGAAGAACTTGAATGGCATTCATATTAAAGACCATTGTGGATGCCGAATCCAACAAAGATAATTTTTTTACCATTACGTTGTTCAGGGAAAAGAAGACTGCACCTAGAACGACCATCCAGACTGCCTCCTGAACTTCTGAAAAACCCGGTCGTATAATCAATAAAACACCACAGAAACTTGCGGCCATGCCATACCATCTGTGGCTTTTAACCTTTTCCCCCAACATTAAAGCGGCCATGGCGGCAGTCATCATAGGTATTGTGTACTCGATGGAAGTGACCTCTGCTAGAGGCACTGTGATGATGGCAAAAAACACGCAATATTGTGCTGCGACATGAGTAATATTTCGGGTAATCTGGAGGCCGGGATTGCAAGAAATAAGCCCTTTCCAACCCTTTGAGAGCGCAAATGGCGTTATTACTACCAGGCCGATAAAGGCGCGTATAAACAGAAGCTGAGGAATAGAAATCTCTGGTTTTAGCGCTCGCACGGATATAGCAATCACAGCCAGCCCTGCAACAGCAACCAACATCCATAAGACTCCTTTCAGAACACTTTTGTCGGTTGGTTTACGTGATGATGGGAGTTTCACTGTTTCGAGCTTCCACGAGGACGGTCCATGTACTTTACGGACCCTATTAGGCAATTATGAGGATATCGTTTACACTTTGCA
>CAJXEC010000029.1 GCA_913052165.1 uncultured Rhodospirillaceae bacterium | reverse complement strand
AAGATTGCACGACAGTCAGACGGGGCCATCATGGTGACCTACGGGGATACCGTCGTGCTGGCTACCGCGGTGGCGCAAAAAGCGCCTAAACCTGGCGTTGATTTCTTTCCCCTTACCGTAAATTATCAGGAAAAAACATATGCTGCTGGAAAAATACCCGGAGGATTTTTTAAAAGAGAGGGACGACCCAGCGAGAAAGAAACACTTGTATCTCGGTTGATTGATAGACCCATTCGGCCACTTTTTGCTAAGGGTTTTCAAAATGAGACCCAGGTTATTTGCACTGTATTGAGCCATGATTTGGAGAATGATCCCGATATTGTGGCTATGGTGGGCGCTTCAGCGGCCTTGACAATTTCCGGTATACCATTTTTGGGGCCAATAGGTGCGGCTCGAGTCGCCTACATTGATGACGCTTATGTGCTAAACCCTACGCCAGACGAGCTAACCAAATCAAAATTGGATATGGTTGTTTCTGGGACAAATGATGCGGTTCTGATGGTTGAGTCAGAGGCCGACCAGCTCTCTGAAGAGATTATGTTAGGTGCTGTCATGTTTGCCCAGAGAGAGTTTCAACCGGTAATAAAGGCCATAATAGAACTCGCAGAGCAATGCGCTAAGGAACCCTGGGTGGTTCCAGAAGCACCACCCGAGAAAGAGGCGCTCAGATTAAAAATCAATGAACTCGGAGAGGCCGACCTCAGGTCAGCTTATGGTGAGACCGTAAAGCAAAACCGAGTAGAAATGATCGCTGCTGCTAAGGAAAAGGTGTTATCAATTCTTGGGGATCAGGATCCAGATTTTGATGTTCAAACGGCGACGGGGCTCCTGAAAGATCTGGAAAAAGATATTGTCCGAGGCTCTATTCTTGCTACCGGTGGGAGGATCGATGGTCGGGACACCAAGACGGTGCGACCAATTGCTGTCGAAGTAGGGGTTCTCCCCCGAGCTCATGGGAGTGCCCTATTTACCAGGGGAGAGACACAGTCTTTGTGCGTCGCAACTTTGGGCACCGGCCAAGATGAGCAGATTATTGATGCTCTTGAGGGTGAGTATCGTGAGCGGTTTATGCTGCATTATAATTTTCCGCCGTATTCGGTTGGTGAAGCTGGCTTTCTTCGATCACCTGGTAGACGCGAGATAGGACATGGAAAACTAGCGTGGCGGGCAGTTCGAGCAGTGCTTCCTGATATTGAAGAATTTCCCTACACAATGCGGGTTGTATCGGAAATAACTGAGTCAAATGGCTCATCCTCGATGGCAACAGTTTGTGGTTCATCCCTATCTCTAATGGACGCCGGCGTACCCATAAAAAAACCCGTCGCTGGAATTGCAATGGGTCTCATTAAGGAGGAGAGCGGATACGCCGTTCTCTCCGATATTCTTGGGGATGAGGATCATCTAGGAGATATGGACTTCAAGGTCGCGGGTACAGCTGATGGGGTCACTTCGCTCCAAATGGATATCAAAATTACCGGTATTACGGAAGAAATTATGGAAACCGCGCTCAACCAAGCGAAAGAGGGACGCCTCCACATACTGGCAGAAATGTCAAAAGGCATGGCGGCAGCTCGCCAGGATGTTAGTTTGTTGGCTCCGAGAATTACCACTCTTACAATTCCTAAGGATAAGATACGAGATGTCATTGGAACTGGAGGTAAAGTCATTAGAGAAATTTGTGAGGCCACCGGCGCGAAGATAGATATTGACGATGACGGGACCGTTAAAGTAGCAGCGGTAGATGGGGCTGCAGGAGAGGCAGCGCTTGATTGGATTAAGGGAATTGTTGCCGAGCCTGAAGTGGGTTGTATCTACAACGGTAAAGTGGTTAAAGTGGTAGATTTTGGCGCGTTTGTTAATTTTTTGGGTGCGAGGGATGGACTGGTTCATATAAGTGAGCTGGAACCTCGCAGGGTAAACAAGGTTACAGACGTCGTAAACGAGGGTGATGAGGTTAAAGTTAAGGTTCTCGGCGTTGATAGGGGTAAGGTTAAATTATCCATGAAGGTAGTCGATCAGGCTACAGGTGCAGAGATCCTGCCTGCGGGAAATGAGAAGACGTTGGGAGCCGAAGGAGCGGGCCAGGAAACATCAGATTGACTCAGGACTCTTAGAGGCTCGTCTCGTGGCTTTCACTCATTAGATTATTATCAAAAATCTAGGGTGTTTTAGGTGTTGGTTCTCTAAATTTTTGAAAATTTAACTTTTTATCTATGCCTGGACCTGGTCGTTCGGCAATCGTTACATATAACTGATTATAAGAGGGGTTGGTTTCGGGCGGTTAATGAGAAAAAATAGTCATCGGTTGTAAGTAGGCGTTTGTTAAATAGTGACGAGAGCAGATCTAAAATGAGTTTGAAAGATAGAAATAGCTTTTCGTATGATGACTTACTGGAATGTGGTCACGGTCGTCTCTTTGGTGCTGGGAACGCCCAATTACCTCTTCCGCCGATGTTAATGTTTGACCGGATTACGAGCATTAGTGAAAATGGTGGCCCCTTTGGCAAAGGTGAAGTGATTGCTGAAATGGATGTCAAACAGAACAGTTGGTTTTTTGACTGTCATTTTAAAGGTGATCCAGTGATGCCAGGTTGCCTCGGTTTAGACGCACTATGGCAACTAACCGGGTTTTTCTTGGGGTGGATAGGTGCCCCGGGGAGAGGTCGGGCACTTGGATTAGGGGAACTAAAATTTAACAATCAGGTAACGCCCACTGCCTCTCTTTTGACTTATCGGGTTGAGATTAAGAGGCTAATTCGTCGCGGATTTTCCATTGCTATAGCAGAAGGTAGCTTGGATGTTGATGGTGAAATTGCTTACGAGGCGAGTGATTTAAAGGTTGGTCTTTTTACTGAGGCTCTGGATGAGTGAGGACTAAATGAAGAGAGTAGTCGTTACCGGCATAGGGATAGTCAGCAGCATTGGCGATAATAAAGAAAGTGTCGCAGCTGCATTGCGTACGGGAAAATCCGGCATAGTGTATTCAGACGAGTACGAAGAACGAGGGTTTAGAAGCCATGTTCACGGGGCGCCGAAAATTGATATCGATCAGAAAATGGATCGCAAGTCTCGCAGATTTATGGGAGATGGGGCCGCTTATAATTATATCGCAATGCAGGAAGCTATTTCCGACTCGGGTCTGGAGCCCGAAGATATCTCCAATCCACGTACTGGACTCATAATGGGCTCAGGAGGGCCCTCGACTAAAAATTTGCTGATGGCCTTTGATACGGCTCGAGAAAAAAGCGCGAAAAAAGTGGGGCCCTTCATGGTGCCTCGGACTATGTCAAGTACAAACTCTGCAACTATCGCGACTGCCTGTTCTATTAAAGGGGTAAACTATTCGATCAGCTCTGCCTGCGCCACCTCCGCCCATTGCATCGGAAATGGGGCAGAACTAATTCAAATGGGAAAACAGGATATTGTATTTGCGGGGGGAGGCGAAGAGTTAGACTGGACTATGACGCTTCTTTTTGACGCGATGGGAGCTTTGTCTTCTAAGTTCAACAAAACTCCGCAGGTAGCCTCTAGACCATTCGATGCAAGTCGGGATGGGTTTGTGATAGCTGGGGGCGGTGGGGTAATTGTCCTGGAGGAGCTAGAGCATGCTAGAGCTCGAGGAGCTAAAATCTATGGGGAATTTGCGGGTTATGGTGCAACTTCAGATGGTCATGACATGGTTCAACCATCGGGTGAGGGGGCAGTTCGCTGTATGCAAATGTCGCTTGCAAATATCGAAGGGCCAGTGGACTACATAAACACGCATGGCACTAGTACCCCTGTCGGCGATGTTAAAGAGTTGGCCGCAATCAAAGAGGTTTTTGGTAAAAGCAACAAAGTCCCTGCATTTGCCTCTACTAAGTCTCTTACTGGACATTCCCTGGGGGCAGCTGGTGTTCAAGAAGCAATCTATTCATTGCTAATGATGGAAGGTGGTTTTATCGCCGCGTCTGCGAATGTTGAAAATCCGGATGAAGCCCTAGCCGACATGCCTTTGGTTACAGAAGTGCAGGAAGTTAGAGAATTGAACTGTGTTCTCTCAAATAGCTTTGGTTTTGGTGGCACAAATGCATCACTGGTATTCAAGTCGGTTTCACTGTGAGCTTGCTTGAAGGAAAAAAAGGGCTAATCGTTGGGGTGGCAAATGACCATTCTATTGCTTGGGGCATAGCTTCCGCAGCCTCGAAGTGGGGAGCTGATCTAGCTTTTACTTATCAAACAGCTTCCTTTGAAAGACGAGTTCGACCATTGGCCGAATCTGCGGGTGCAAAAATTATTCTCCCGTGTGATGTGATTGATGATGCAAGTCTCGACTCCGTTTTTGCGGAATTATCGAGGGTTTGGGGGTCCATAGATTTCGTTGTTCATTCAGTTGCTTTTTCAGATAAAGCAGAATTAACCGGTTGCTACGCCGATACCTCCCGAAAAAATTTTCTGGAAACGCTCGAGATTTCTTGTTTCTCATTTACCGCTATTGCTCAGCGAGCAGCTGCAATCATGAATCCTGGGGGCAGTCTTCTCACTCTCACATACTCTGGGGCTGAGCGCGTGATGCCAAATTACAATATTATGGGGGTTGCAAAGGCTGCCTTAGAGGCAAGCGTAAAATATCTTGCTGCAGACCTGGGTAAAAAGTCGATAAGAGTAAATGCAATATCCGCTGGGCCCATGAGAACCTTGGCCGGTAGTGCAGTTGGCGGGGCAAGAGAAGTTTACAAGTGGAACGGTGAGTATTCGCCGCTTCGTCGTAATACGAATCTCGATGATGTTGGTGGGGCAGGGATTTATTTGCTGAGTGATTTATCGGCGGGTGTATCTGGTGAGGTAATGCATGTCGACTCAGGTTTTAATGTCATCGGGGTCCCCGATCTTTTGAAACAAAGGAGGAGCTAAAAATTTTCTGAGCGCTTATACCAATCGTTCTCAAGCTCCCTATATATTAAGAATGACACAACGACCATTTGAAGGTATGAAAAACTTACTTAAGGATGCGGGTTTGCGGCCTACGAGGCAACGACTTGTAATGGCACGGGCTCTATTGGAGGGCGGAAATCGCCATTTTACGCCAGAAGATTTGCATGCCGAGTTGGCCAATGAGGGGTTGAGAGTTTCATTGTCCACGGTTTACAACAATCTGAATAAATTTACATCAGCAGGGTTATTAAGAGAAGTTGTGGTTGAATCAGGAAAGACATTCTTTGACAGCAATACGATCCCCCATCATCATTTTTTTGATGAAGGCACTGGTTCACTATATGATATTCCTGAGGATAAAATTTTAATAAAAAACGTTCCCGAGCCACCCAAAGGTCTGCTTATCTCTGGAGTTGATGTGGTTGTACGGGTCGTTAAGTCTTGACTTGGATTTCATTTTAAAACGATTCTAAAAAAGATTATATCTTTATGTTTTTACACAAAAAAGACGTTGAAAAAAATTCGATTACTTCTATATCTGTGTGACGAGGACGTAGTAACGTCGGCGTGACCCTGACGGGTTTAACTCAGCCATGTTTTAGATGGCAGCCAACACAAAGGAGATGACGATGGCAGGTCTTAAGGGAACGAAGACAGAAGAAAATTTAAAAGCGGCATTTGCTGGAGAGTCCCAAGCAAATCGCCGATACCTCTATTTTGCTCAGAAAGCCGATGTAGAGGGTTTTAATGACGTGGCAGCTGTTTTCCGATCAACTGCGGAAGGGGAAACGGGACACGCGCATGGGCATCTTGAGTATCTTGAGGAAGTTGGTGACCCCGCAACAGGTGAACCGATCGGTGATACAGCGAGTAATCTTAGGGCTTCAGTGGCTGGTGAAACCCATGAGTACACCGATATGTATCCGGGGATGGCAAAGGAAGCGAGGGAAGAGGGCTTTGACGAAATAGCAACTTGGTTTGAAACATTAGCCAAGGCGGAGCGATCGCACGCGGGTCGGTTCCAAAAGGCTCTTGATGATATCTAATTGTCTGGTGTGGCGGGAGATATTTATCTCTCGCCGCAACTACAACGACTGGTATAAATCCGTTGTTGCGAGGGGTAAACTCTCCCAAGAGGGGACAAAATGACCGAAGGTAGTCTTGAAGCGCCAACGCGGCATCCCATCAGTTGGAAAGAGCCTGATTTCTATGATGAGGGAAAATTAGACGAGGAACTTCGTCGAGTTTTCGACATCTGTCATGGATGTCGGCGTTGTTTTAATCTTTGCGATTCTTTTCCAAAACTTTTTGATCTAATTGATGATTCGAAAACTGGTGAGTTAGACTCTGTCGATTCTCTGGGATTTAAGCCTGTGGTAGACGCGTGCACCCTCTGTGATATGTGTTTCATGACGAAGTGTCCATATGTCCCCCCTCACGAATTTAATTTAGATTTTCCGCACTTGATGCTTCGATATAGAGCTGTTGAAAATAAGAAACAAAAAACTTCTTTCGTTCAAAAACAAATTTCCGAGACGGATCGCAATGGCAAGCTGGCCGGGGTCGTTGCTCCAGCTACGAATTGGGCAACGGACTGCTCAAATAAGGCATCTAGGGCTCTCCTCCAAAGTGTGGCGGGGATAGATTCCCGTGCAGAGCTGCCAAAATTTCACGGAAAAACGTTCACGGCGCGCGCGAAAAGTGAGAGCGTGCCTATTAATCATGACGCACCTGGTTTTGGCCGGAAGGCAGTAATTTACTCCACATGTTTCGTAAATTACAACAATCCCCAGATCGGAGCAGCCGCGAGAGCAGTTCTTGCTAGAAATGGGGTTGAGACAGAGGTGGTCCATTCGCGCTGCTGTGGAATGCCAAAGCTGGAGCATGGAGATCTTCAGGCGGTCTCTGAAAATGCAGATTTGGTCTCAGCAGAGCTCTTGCCCTGGGTCGAAAAGGGTTATGACGTAATCGCGCTAGTCCCAAGTTGCACACTGATGTTAAAGTTTGAATGGCCCCTTTTGTTGCCGGATAACCAGGCTGTTAGAAGCCTTTCGGAGGCAACGAGCGACATTACCGAATATATAGTTGACATCGCAAAGACCGAGGGTTTGGCCGAGGGTCTCGAGGGTTTTGATGGAGGGATAGCGGTTCATTTGGCATGTCACGCGAGGGCACAGAATATTGGGCCCAAGGCGGCTGAAATGCTTCGTAGCCTCCCTGATACCAAGGTCTCAGTGATAGAACGGTGCTCTGGGCACGGCGGCTCTTGGGGCATGATGAAAGAAAATTATGACACTGCGTTAAAGGTAGGAAAGCCCGCCGCTAAGCAGGTAGTACAGGGGGGATTAAAAGCCGTAGTGTCGGAATGCCCTCTTGCCGGCGTTCATATCTTACAAACTATGGAAGATGTAGTGGGAGAGGAAGAGGCAAGTCGGCTTCCTGAGACTGTGCCCCATCCAGTTGAACTAATGGCTAAAGCTTATGGTATTGAGGTGTAATAAGAGACATTTGATGTTTAAAGCTGAGATTACTCGTGATGATATTCTTTCTAGGGAGAGATATGCAACAGAGCGTAAGCAACACGCTAAACGCATTTCGGTGCTAAAGGCCGCGCGCCGTGTTGCAGTCGGTCCTGATGCCACTTTTTATTTTGAAAGTTGGGATACAATGTGGTTTCAGATCCAGGAAATGTTACATATTGAAAAAGGGGCGGAAGAGCAAATTCCGGACGAGTTAGCGGCGTACAATCCTTTAGTTCCAAAGGGCAAGGAATTGGTTGCGACGATGATGATAGAAATTCCGGATCCGAACCGGCGCCAGATGGTACTAGCTGGGCTGGGGGGCATTGAGGAAACTCTCACCTTCCATGTTAACGGGGAGAGAATCCTTGGTGTCGCAGAAGAGGATGTGGATAGGACAAATACGAAAGGGAAGGCTTCTTCGGTGCAATTTGTCCATTTTTCTTTCACAGACTCTCAAATTAATTTATTTTCTGCATCTGAGTCAGATGTCAGAATATCTATTGAGCATCCGAATTACCGCCACATGGCGGGCCTTTCAGCTACAACCATCGCTGCGCTCTCCAAAGACTTTAGTTAGCTCTAACTTAAAAAATAGATTCCCGATTAAAAAAGATTTCTGAAGGGTTTAATCCGTCATCTTGATTTTAAGTGCGGTAATAAGGGGTTTTCTTTGCTTGCCCAATTAACTCGAAGTCAATAAAGGGAGGGGCCTTTATGCACTCCCCAGATTTTTTGCTGGCTCACCCATCCGGTGACGCCCGAAAAAATTCCCCTGCACCAGCCTCCTGAGCAATTTTCTAATGCCCCTAATACTTTTTTTGTTAATTTGGCGAGGGGTAGCGAATTCGATTTTGGATCTTCATATAGAATCGCCCGCTCTTTGACAATTACCCAGCGTTTTCCGGATATAAGTCGGCGATGCAACCAGCCTACTGAACCTTCCCAGTCTCTGATTTTCCGCCAGTCAGTATATTCATCGATGATTTCCAGGGGCATGTTTTGATAGATCAACACCCACTCTATAGGAAAACGACGGCCAGGTCCGGTTCTCAGGTGTGCTTTGTCTGCCTTTAAGGATACGAATCGAGGAAGTTTTAGACCAGTGACTTTACCTATGTTTTGCCCGAGGCAGGCCGTCTGTGCTGCCCCGAAGAAAATTAAAACGATGATTATGGCCGTAGCATAGATGTTTTTTTGTAACTTGGATTTTTCGGTCATTCTGAAAGGATGGATTCATAAATAGTAGTATTGGGAATGCCTTAGTCTCACTCTGAGCATTGTTCGTTTTTCCAGACTACAAATATATTACTCGACTTGGCAAATGTATTAGAGATCTTCAATGAGAAACCAATTATTGCTATTACGCGAATTTTGTCGTCAAAAGTCGAGGATGGGCTGGCATAGCTCTCTCAACCCCAATTTAACCGATCGAAAACACTTTTATCGAAACAAGAAATCATAAAACACTCCGAAGGTGCAGACGTTTTAGTTGCCACAATCAAAGATAATTTAGATTGTTCTGTGATTGTTAAGCTGCTACCGCCAATTCTGGTGTTGGGGTTGGTCGTCTTGACTGCGCCGGCATAGAGAGCGCGGGATCCCAATTTCAAATACACCCGGGGTTCTTACCAAGGACCCTGCAGATTTAGCATTTGCCCTTTTATTGTCCTTGCCGAAGCGGATAATAGCAATGGGTCGTGTTGGCCAGATGCGTAGCAGGCTTCGGTGTAAAAGAGCATATCAAAATCGTAATCGCTTGGAGCGATCAATTGAGGAAAAGTCCGATGCGGAGTGGTGGTCTAGCCTAGATGAAATGTTAGATGAAATAGATTTTTTGAGCTTCCATCGTCTACTTACGAATGAGACTGAAAACCCTCAGAATTTCGAGCATTTGAACCGATTGAGGCTTCAGTTCGTGGTCGTGAATACTGAAAGAGCAGGTGTCATTGAAGAGGAGGCGCTGACAGATTTTATCTAGGTGGGAAAGTTGGCGCGCGTTTCACTGGATGTCTATGCCAATGAAACAAAAATACGCTCGTACTTCTTCAGCTCGATAATGTAACAGCTTTGCCGCATCTAGGCTCAGTCACGCATGAAGCGCAGATTGCTGAGGGCGAGAGAGTTATTGGAAGCATTATAGCCTTCGCGAGAAACCAACTTTAACTGATGTTCTCCGAAATGGAAAAATTTTTAGTGCCCTCAGTTGTCCTTCATGATCAACTTTATTTTTATCGATTAAATGAAAACTAAGTGGGAGCCCTGTTTATCTGCTTCTGCTAAAATAGTGACAATCCCTGCGACCTTGAGTTCAATATCTGCTCTTAAGTCATTAAGCTTCAAACCCTCTGATGTAAGGCTAGCTTCGCAAACTTTGAAATCCGCCCCGATTTCGATAATAGCAGCCATAAGTTCACCGAATGTTGCTAATCCTTTTTTCGCAACTGTGATATCTTCTTTTCTTCCCCAATTTGGAGTTAGTGCGCGTATCGCACCCATTGTAAAGAACAGAGTGATAGGTCGATCCGTGGCAGTGGACGCCGCCGCCATAATTAATCCATAGTGAATACGACTAAATTCATTTGACTGAATTATGAGCAATAATGGCCGTTTTATGTTTTTAGGGGTGTGCATTACCGGAAAGATCCTTGTTGTTTGATTTATTTCCACAGAGTTCGCATTCTGGATCCTTTGACAGCTTTATCTTTCTGAATGTAGTTTCAAGCGCATTGAAGAGAAGGATTTGGCCTGCCAGGCTCTCTCCAATGCCAATTATTTCTTTGATAATTTCAATAGCTTGCAAGGAGCCCATTATGCCAGCGACAGCTCCCAGCACTCCACCCTCTGAACAGCTTGGTACGAGGCCGTCAGCTGGGGCTTCAGGGAAAAGGCAGCGGTAACAAGGATATGGTTCCCCTAAGTGTGACTTAAAGGTCGATATTTGCCCCTCGAATCTTAATATCGCAGCAGATACAAGAGTTTTGCCAATTAGGTGCGCAATATCTGCCAAAAGAAATCGCGTGGCAAAATTATCGGAGCCATCAGCAATGATATCGTAATCTGAAATTAACCGTTTTCCATTGTCTCTATTCAGGCGACAATTGTGGGTTATAATCCTGATTTCAGGATTTATGTCTTTTAGAATATACGACGCGCTTTCAACCTTTGCCTGCCCTAACCGAGATGATGAGTGAATAACTTGGCGTTGGAGGTTAGAAAGTTCTACGACATCGTCGTCAACAACGCCTATAGTGCCAACGCCAGCGGCGGCAAGATAAAGAAGTATCGGCGCTCCGAGGCCACCGGCTCCAACGACAAGCACTTTAGACTTGATCAGTTTGGTTTGACCGATGCCGCCTACCTCAGGTAACACGATATGCCGCGCATATCTTTGGAGCTGGTCCTCACTATATTCCATTTTTATGGAGCCTAAAGTCCGGTAGATCCAAATCCGCCAGTACCGCGGGCAGTTTGATCTAGTTTTTCCACTTCAAGGATCTCTATCTGAGTGACTGGGGCGATTATCATTTGTGCCACTCTCATTCCTCGCGAGATGGTAAATGGTTCCTGACCCAAATTTATCAATATGACGTTAATTTCACCTCGGTAATCAGCATCGATTGTACCTGGTGAATTGAGTACGGTTATTCCGTTTTTTGCGGCCAGCCCTGAGCGGGGGCGGATTTGTGCCTCAAAACCCGCGGGCAAGGCCACTGCCAGACCTGTTGGGACCAACGCATGTTCTCTCGGGTCCAGCCTCAGATCGTGAGAAACCGCAGCTGGCAAATCTAGCCCTGCCGCCGATGTTGTTTCATATTCGGGCAAGGGTAAATCTAGATTATTTTCCAGTCGTCTTATTAACAGCTTTGGTCTAACCATTGTTCGTAGGGACCTCCCGAAAGTGATTGCTAATTCGCAGCACTAAGCGCTTGGCCACCTCTTTTTTTGTCATCTTTGGCCAGGGTTCTGCCCCTGCTTTGCTAATGAAGTGAATGGTATTAGTCTCGCCTCCGAATACGTTCGTGCCAAGAGATACGTCATTTGCGAGTAGCCAATCGCAATTCTTTTTGTTGATTTTTTTCTGGGCCTTGTCCAAGACCTCTCCTGTCTCTGCAGCAAAGCCTATCACAAGAGACGGACGGTCAAGCTTAGTATTCCCTAAAAACCCAAGAATATCCGGGTTTTCAATCATTGAAATGGCTGGGGGATCTCCGCTCTTCTTAATCTTTTTTGCATTAATTTTTTCTGGCCGCCAATCCGCAACTGCTGCGGCACATACAGCGATATCAGCTGGCAAAGCGGCTTTACAAGCTTGATACATTTCGCAAGCAGTTTCTACATGTACTACCGAGACCCCGTATGGAGCCTCAAGTGCGGTGGGCCCCGTGACTAGTATGGTTTCGGCTCCGAGGCGAGAAATTTCTGAGGCTATTGCATGACCTTGCTTTCCTGACGATCGATTGCCTAAGTATCTGACGGGATCAATGGCTTCAAAGGTTGGTCCGCTTGTGACTAGTGCGCGCTTTCCTGAGAGTAGGGCTGTTTCTTTAAAGTGTTCGCAGATCGCAGATAATATAAATTCTGGTTCGACCATCCGCCCTGGTCCGAATTCACCGCACGCCATATCACCATCGATGGGCCCAAGAAGGATGACCCCGCGCGCCCTCAATAACTTAGTGTTCGCGCTGGTGGATGGACTCTGCCACATTTTCACGTTCATCGCTGGCACAGTCATGACAGGTTTATCCGTGGCGAGCAGGGCAGTAGTGGCCAGATCATCACAAATTCCATGGGCCATTCGCGCCAGAATATTCGCGGTAGCGGGACAAACAACCAATAAGTCCGCATCTCGGGAAAGCTGGATGTGGCCCATCTCACTCTCGTCGGTAAGAGAAAATAAATCACAGTAAACTTTCTCACGAGTGAGAGCGGCAATTGACAGGGGTGTAACAAATTGTGTTGCAGCCTTGGTGAGTATGCAACGCACGGTGGCACCTTCTTGTCGTATCAGTCGGATCAGCTCTAGGCTCTTATAGGCTGCGATGCCCCCAGAGATTATTAATAAAATCTTCTTGCCTTTAAGCATGCGTCTACCCACGATCCAAGAGTACTTGGGTAAAATTAGAGCTTATACCGATCAACGGCAAGAATTTTGAAAAGGTGCTATCGAGTACCATTTTCCAAAACTTCAAATATAGATTGCTGGCAAGCAGCTCTGACTAAAAACATAGGATCAAAAGAAAAAAGATTTGTAAAAAACTTTATATTTTTGAGCTATCTAAGAGGCGACGAGCGCAAATATCACTAGGCCGATTGTGGCAAGTAGCACCCAATGTTTTGAATTGTTTTTCTCTAAGAGATTGATCGTATCTTCATGGAGCTTCAGCTCATTTGTTCCCATGGACCTGCTATTTTCTGCCATTTTTGTAATCACATTCGGGAGATATTCAATGATTTTTCTCGCTTCAGCAGCCAGATCCGCTGCTTGAATGTCAGGGGACATATTGTCGTTGACCCATTGCGTGATTAGGGGCCGCGCCAGTTCCCACATGTTTGTGTCAGGGTGGAGGTCTCTTCCGACACCTTCTGCTACTAGCATAGTCTTTTGCAATAAAAGCAGTTGCGGCTGGGTTTCCATTTCAAATCGTTCGGTAACCCTAAAAAGCTGTGCCAAAAGTTGAGCGAGAGAAATATCTTTCAGTGGTAGTTCTAGAATGGGTTCGGCTATTGCTCTCGCCGCTTGCGCAAAAGCGGCTTCGGACTGATTTGATGGAACGTAGCCGGCGTTAAAATGCGCTCTCGATACTTGTTCGTAATTTCGATTTAGGAACCCCATTAATATCTCTGCAAGGTATAAACGGGTAGATCGATCAATACGACCCATAATTCCAAAGTCAACGGGGCGAATAAGGAGGTCACTCGTGATGAAGATGTTGCCTGGGTGTAAATCGGCATGAAAGAAACCGTCGCGAAAGATTTGTAGAAAGATCACTCGTGCCAAATCTGCTACTATCTTGCCGGCATCGTATCCCTGTTCTCGTAACTCGGATCCATTTTTTATGGACAAACCATCGACCCTTTCAACGGTCAATACCCTCTTGCTAGTGCGTTTCCAGTCCATTTTCGGGACTTTGAAAGTCTGATCATTTGCAAAATTTTTCCGCAGTTCATCTCCAGCGGCGGCCTCAAGTCGTAGGTCTAATTCTTGAGCTACAGTGTCGGAAATGATGTCGATCGCGTCTTTTAGTTTTAAACGCCGAATTTTGGGGAAGCATTTTTCTAAAATATGCATAATCCAATATATAAAATCCAATTCCGCAGCGAATGCTCGCTCTATACCAGGTCTCAGGACTTTTACCGCTACCGGGTCTCCCTCAAGAGTAATTGCGAAATGGACTTGAGCAATTGACGCCGCGGCCGCAGGTTTGTCATCGAATTTAGAGTAAAGAGATTCGATAGGTTTTTCCAACTCTGACTCGATAGTCTTTTTCGCGAGTTCTGCTGAAAATGGTGGCAATTGATCACGGAGGAGGGATAGATCACGAGCAATGTCATCCCCGATTATGTCTCGGCGCACAGATAAGGCCTGGCCAAGTTTAATAAAGATCGGACCTAGCGCTGTGAACGCTATAGCCAAACGCTCCCCCCGCGTTTTTGACACTAAATCTTTTGCCTGTTTCTGGCTTATCATTGCCAAGCTGTGTATGATTCTTACGAGTTTAGCACTGATGCCGACTTCACAAAGAAGCGTTAATAAATTATACCGCGCCAATGTCCGGACTATTTGGGTTAGTCGCTTTATACTTCTTAAAGTGTGCATAATATTTATGTCCGCCAGGCGGAGTGGATATTTACAATGCCTCCACTTAAACTCCTCCAAGTGATATTTTGGAATCCCTGCTCTTCAAGTTCTTCCGCTAATATTTCCGGGGCAGGAAATTTCCTAATGCTCTCCGCTAAGTAACGGTACGCATCACCGTCGTTGGTAATCATTTGACCAAGCCAAGGTATAACTCTCATCGAGTAAACTTCATAAAGGGGTTCTATTACTTTCCATACCGCCGGAGAAAACTCTAGACACATAAAGCGCCCCCCGAAATCCAATGACTGGAGGAAATTCCTTATCGCTTTTTGTCGATCTGAGACGTTCCGGAGGCCAAAAGAAATGGCGACTAAATCAAAGCAACGGGGATTAAATGGCAAATTTTCCGCGGGTGCGACAACGTAGCTAAAAGCATTTAGGCAGCCCTTATCTATTGCCCGGTTCCGACACTGCTCTATCATAGATAGGCTTGGATCACATGCGGTTATCGGATGCAGAGGGCCGCGGTAATTTTGAAGCTTTCTCAACCTTTCTAGAATTTGGATCGAAATATCCCCGGTTCCCGCTGCAATATCTAATATCCTCATTTCTGGTTTTGGGTTGATACGTTGGACAAAGGTATTTTTCCAGTATCTATGAAGTCCCAAGCTCATCAGATCATTCATCAAGTCATAATTGTTTGACACAGAATTAAACAAGGTACCAACCCGGTGTCTGTGTTCTTCAAGGGATACTTCCTCAAAACCGAAGTCTCGCCTTTTTTCTGATATTTTGGTTACTTTTTGCATAGGGTTAACATAGCTTAGCCCCCCTGTGTGCGCTAGGTTCTGAAACTTTTAGCAAACCGACTGGGGATATTAAGGTTTTTTTTTAAAGGATTGGAGTCAATGCCAGAGCTTCCAGAAGTTGAGACCGTTCGGCGTGGCCTGGCTGAGGTGATGGAAGGAATCGCCATTGTCGATGTGGGGATTCATAGAAGTGATTTGAGGCGTCAGGTGCCGAAATGTCTAGGGCATGCAGTGCGAGGAGGCGTATTGACCGAGATCCGACGCAGGGCGAAGTACCTGGAGCTTTTTCTTGATAATGGAAACGTAATTCTGGTCCATCTCGGCATGTCTGGCAGAATGCTAATAGATAGAAAAAATAGTAATATCCAACCACAATCTAAACACGAGCACATCACTTTTTTAATGGGTAATTCAAATGCTATTAGGTTCTCTGATCCTAGACGTTTTGGTTTAGTTGATCTCTGTAAAGCGGATGGGCTCGAGAATCACCCACTTTTAAAAAAATTAGGAGCGGAGCCGTTGACAGATGCCTTTGACGGTAGGTGCGTCGCGCGTTTATTGAAAGGGAGAAAAACCTCCATTAAGAGCGCCCTCCTAAACCAGCATATAATTGCCGGTCTGGGAAATATCTATGTGTGCGAAGCTCTCTGGATGGCAAGGTTGTCGCCGAGGCGAGAGGCCTCTACGGTTCGCGGGAAGAGGGCGGAAACCCTTGCGAAAGCAATAAAAATCGTCCTAACTGATGCCATAGCAGCAGGAGGCTCTACCCTTCGAGACCATCTGAGCCCTGGCGGCTCATTAGGTTATTTTCAACATAGTTTTAAGGTTTATGGGAGAGATAACGAGCCCTGCCCGTCTTGTCGGCGACGGTTGGTCCGGATTCAACAATCGGGTCGATCTAGTTTCTTTTGCCCCTCGTGCCAAACATAGTCCTTGGGTATTCCGCACCTGGTGAAAATGCTTTAGAAAGCTTCCATGCGAGTAATTTTTTTTAATTTTCTAGTTGTTTTTTTTTTAGTGACGCATTCCATTATCTCCGTCGCGGAAAATAAATTCTTGTCCGTTATTGATGACGTTCCGCTCTTAAGTGGGTTGGAAGAGAGAGTTTTGTCTGCTTCTGTATTTGACTCAAGTAAAGGTCGTATAACCGAAGTTGAGGCTCATGGAAGTGTTACATTGGGCTCTATTAGAGAGTTCTATTCTCATATTTTGCCACGCTTTGGCTGGAACTTGATATCTAAAAAAAATAACGGCCGTGAGTCAGATCAAAATGCTTTCTGGAGTTGGGCTCGGGGATCAGAGAAATTAGTGGTAGAGGTAAAAAATACAGGGGAAAGCTCTGAAGTTGTTTTTCTTCACACATTTCCAAATAAGCAGAGCCAATAAAAACGGAGTAATAATGAATTTCGAAACAATCATCCTCGAGAGGATTGGCAAAGTCGGCTTGGTTAAACTAAATCGACCGGAAGCGCTCAATGCTCTCTCGGTTACCTTAATATCCGAACTCTCGGAAGGGCTAGAATTATTAGAGGCTGATAAGAAGATTAGGGTTATCGTGCTTACTGGATCGGAAAAAGCTTTTGCTGCTGGTGCAGATATCAAGGAAATGCAATCTAGGACTTACCCAGATACTTTTGTTGATGATTTCATAACTGTCGGTTGGGAACGAGTCGCACTCTGTCGGAAACCCATTATTGCCGCCGTGGCTGGTTTCGCCTTGGGCGGCGGATGTGAAATAGCTATGATGTGTGATTTTATTCTGGCTGCTGACAATGCCAAGTTTGGTCAACCTGAGATAAAAATTGGGGTTACACCAGGTGCTGGAGGTAGCCAGAGACTCACAAAAGCTATTGGGAAAGCTAAATCAATGGAAATGTGCCTTACGGGCCGGATGATGAATGCGGAAGAGGCTGAGCGCGCTGGTCTGGTGTCTCGGGTCATTCCTGCTGATCGACTCTTGGAGGAAGCAATCAAAACGGCGCAATCTATATCTGAGTTGTCATTACCTGCAGCGATGATGGTTAAAGATCAAGTAAACAGGGCCTTTGAAACCAATTTAACCGAGGGCATTCGCTACGAGAGGAGGCTTTTTCAATCTCTTTTCGGCACACCTGATCAAACTGAGGGTATGGCGGCATTTGTGGAGAAACGCAAACCCAACTTCAACTAGCTAGAATTATAGAAGTCACTTGCCAGGATTAGTGCTTGACGTGGTCTCGGGCCGGCCTTAAGACAAACGCTCGGAGAAAATGGGAATTTAGAAATGCCTAATATTGTGTCGGCGAAGAAAAGGATGCGGCAGACAGCTCGTAAGACTGAGGTCAATCGGGCGCGAAGAAGCCGCATTCGAACGTTTATTAAAAAAATTGATCTCGCTGTTCAGTCCGGGGATAAAGCCGGTGCCCAATTGGCCTTGAAATTGGCTCAGCCCGAGATAATGCGTGGTGTCACCCGAGGGATAATGCACAGAAATACAGCGGCTAGGAAAATATCTCGAATGGCCGCTCGGATCCAAGCCCTAAGTTAAAATTCATTTCATTGCTGTTGAGGTTCTCTTAGCCCGCCTTCAAACAAGGCGGGTTATTTATTTTATCGCTACTGCGCCTTGTTATCATAATATATGATAAAAAATAAGGTTTTCGGGACAACCCCCTGAAGAATCGAGACAATTTTATCTTACGTATCTTGTCAATAAAAAAATTTTTCTTTTTTTAACCTTGCAACCGTTGCAGATACTTAATCACCACTATATTTTACCACTTATGGCGTTTCGGTGCGGGGGGTAATCGAATAAAAACGGCCACCTTTTATTTGGAAGAAAGTAATCGCTCATTGATGCCAAAGTAAAAAAAATTTTTTTTACTTTGAAACGGTTTTTCTAGGCAGTAACGGGTTTGCTCTTTCAAGATGGGTGGTTCAAGTCGTCTTAGAGGCAGCGTGTTTTATCCAACCCGGACAGGAAGTTCATTGATAATTATTCTGCGTTTTCAGAAGAATTACTTTAATAATTGAATTGAGCTCCGTTGGAAGAGGGTGGATATATGGCTGTACAAAACGTAGATCCTGTGATCACCCAAGAATGGGCTAGAGTGCGAGGAATACTGCGTTCTGAGGTAGGTGAGGCTGCCTATCGGAGTTGGCTGAAGCCGTTAACGCTCCTCTCGGTTGAGGATGGCAGGATAGAAATCTCAGTTCCCACTCAATTTATGAGGGACTGGGTTGTAAGTCACTATGGTGAGCGCCTGAGGCAACTTTGGCTCAGCCAAAACTCGGATGTGAATTCTGTCGAAATAACGGTTGATTCTGGCGCGCAAACGAAAATAGTTCGATCAATTGATAAGGATAGCAAATTTTCGGAGCGCGGCTCAGGCAAGTTGGCTGAGATTGTAAATTCGGCAGATTTTTGTTCGCTCTTGGACAGCCGTTTTAAATTTGCGGATTACATTGTCGATAAGTCGAATGAGCTTGCATATGCGGCAGCGCGAAGAATTGCTGACTCGGAAAGTACGCCGTTTAATCCCTTGTTCCTTTATGGGGGGGTGGGTCTAGGAAAAACGCATCTGATGCATGCGATTGCAATACATACTCGAGATAAATTCCCAGAAAAAAAGGTTGTTTATCTGACTGCAGAAAAGTTTATGTACTATTTTGTTCGGGCTTTGCGGGTTAAGGACACTGTTTCCTTTAAAGAGAAGTTTCGTTCGGCAGATCTTCTGATGTTAGATGATTTTCAGTTCATTAATGGTAAGGATGCGACACAAGAGGAGTTTTTCCACACTTTTAATGATCTGGTAGATAATAATAGACAAGTAGTAATTGCGGCAGACAAGCCGCCATCGGAACTTGTTGGCATGGAAGAGAGGCTCCGGTCGCGGCTAGGTTGTGGGCTCGTGGCGGATATCCATGCGACTTCTCGTGATCTACGCTTAAAGATAATCGAAGCAAAAGCCGCAAGGCTTGGTGCTGAAATTTCGCCCAAGGTAAAGGAGTTTTTATCACATCGCATAAAGTCCAATGTTCGAGAGCTGGAAGGAGCCCTCAATAGAGTGGTTGTTCACTCCTCTCTGGTTGGAAGTGAAATCTCTTTAGAATCATGCCAGGAAATCTTGTCGGATCTTTTAAGGGCTAATAGTAGGCGGCTCACAATCGAAGAAATACAGAAACGTGTGTCGGAGCATTTCAATATTCGTATTGCGGATATGTGTTCTGCGCGTCGTGCTCGCGTGGTCGCCAGACCTAGACAGGTGGCCATGTATTTATCGAAGCAACTAACAGCTAGATCACTTCCTGAGATTGGGCGCAAATTTGGCGGGAGAGACCACACGACAGTTATGCATGCCGTAAAAAAAGTAGAAGAATTGCGAGGGGTCGACCCTGGCTTTGATGAAGATATCGACATGCTACGGAGATTGCTTGAGAACTGAGTGTGATTATTGGTTGATTCCTTCCCTGATGGTATAATTTGCGGTAACATCAGGATGTTTGGGGTATGTAAAGGCGCGTTGCTTACCATGGAATATAAAAGTTGCAGGTAATTTGCAGGAATCATGAAATTTACTATTGACCGCGAAGCATTACTTAAATCGATCAGCCATGCGCAAAGTATAGTGGAGCGTCGTAACACTATCCCCATTTTGGCAAACGTTCTACTTAGAGCGGAAGAAAATGGTCTGGTTGAGATTACTGCGACAGATATGGATATCGGGATCATTGAAAAAGTTCCTGCAGGTGTGGCTCAGGCTGGGGCTGTCACGGTTCCGGCGCATACACTTTTTGAGATTGTCCGCAAACTAGAGGATGGAGCTCAGATCGAGTTGGGTGGCGCTTCGGAGAGCGGGCAAATCGAGCTTCGGTCCGGCCGCTCGTCTCTTAAGCTGTCCACGTTGCCAAGCGAGGATTTCCCTACAGTTTCCCAGGAAGATCTACCAACAGAATTTTTCATCAGTGCAGATTTACTTCGTTCCTTAATTGACCGAACAAGATTTGCTATCTCCACCGAAGAGACCAGATACTACCTCAATGGAATTTATTTGCATGCCGCGGTCGGCTTAAAAGGTCAGGTGTTGCGGTCAGTGGCTACGGATGGTCATCGGCTTGCTTTAATGGAGATACCACTGCCAAGCGAGGCGGAAAATATGCCCGGAGTCATTGTACCGCGAAAAACGGTTAATGAGCTCCGCAAGCTCTTGGATGAAGTGACCGGTGAAGTCTTGGTAAAACTATCTGAGACTAGAATACAATTTGCAGTCGATGGAATTGATCTTTCGTCAAAGCTTATTGATGGTACTTTCCCGGACTATGATCGGGTCATCCCAGATGGTAATGAAAAAGTTATGATTGTTGACCGAAAGCGGTTTGAACGCGCAGTGGATTTAGTATCCACAATCTCGAATGAAAAATCTAGGGCTATAAAGCTGACATTATCCGACAATAGTCTTGTTCTCTCAGCGACTAGTCCTGAGTCGGGAAGCGCGACCGAGGAGTTGGAAGCCAAATATCCAGATGACAAGTTAGAGATTGGCTTCAATTCGCGCTATTTGATAGATATCACTCAGCAAATTAATGGTGATTTTGCGCGCTTTGAGTTGTCTGACGGTGCATCTCCGACAGTAATGCGTGAGGTGGAAGAGTCGGACGCGCTGTATGTACTTATGCCTATGCGGGTCTAGTGTCTGGGGATGGGTTCTGAATAGTCTTGAGAAATTTATTCCTGAGCATGAGCCTCGGGAGAACTTTATGGCTATTAAGCGGCTCTCTTTGAAAGATTTTCGATGCTATGAGTCAATTCAGCTTGAAACTAGTGCGTCACCGGTAATTTTGACTGGTCCCAACGGGGCTGGGAAAACTAATCTCCTAGAAGCCCTCTCATTCCTAGCACCGGGGAGGGGAATGCGTCACGTTAGGCTTTTTGAACCTTCCCGTAGATTAAGATCGGATGAATTAGGATTGCCCGCGCGAAGTTGGGCAGTTGCGGCGGTAATTGAGAATTCTATGGGGTCTTTCAATATCGGAACGGGCCTTGTTTCCAAAGAAGATGGCGAGGGCAGGCGGGCAGTTAGGATCAATGGTGTGGAGGGGCATAGCCAGGCCTCTCTATCAGAGAGAGTCGCAATTTTATGGATAACGCCTGATATGCAGCGCCTTTTTAACGATGGAGCAGGAGGACGCCGTCGTTTCTTAGATCGGATGATTATAGCCAATGATCCGAAACACTCTGTCCGATTGAATGCCTACGATAAAGTCTTGCGGGGTCGAGCGAGAGTGTTGTCGGACGCGCGTCGGGATAATTTTAAACCGGATTATGAGTGGCTTAATGCGCTGGAAGTAAAAATGGTGGAAAGCGGGATGGCCATTGTTGCGGCACGCATGGAACTGGCCCAGCGCCTTAATCAGGCTTGCGCTCTTGGAATTGGATTGTTTCCTGCTGCTCGCCTAGAACTCGCGGGAACTGTGGATTATTGGTTGAGAGACATGCCTGCTATCGATGCGGAGGAGAAATTTTTAGCTTCGCTTCAGAGAAGTCGGGACGAGGACTCAATCTCCAGAGGAGCGGCGATCGGGCCGCATAAATCTGATCTGGAAGTTGAATTCTTGGCACGGAAAACACCAGCTCGAGATTGCTCAACTGGAGAGCAGAAAGCCTTGCTTTTAAGTATAACAATCGCGTATGCCAGACTTCAAACTTTAGAAAAAGGTTTTCCCCCAATTCTTCTCCTGGACGAGGTCATAGCGCATCTGGATCATGAGCATAGGGAGGGACTTTTTGAGGAGCTTCTCAGTTTGGGGGCGCAAGCATGGATGACAGGAACAGAATGCAATTTGTTTTCATCGCTGAGGCACTCGGCTCAGCATTTTACTGTGGCTGGTGCTGCATTGGAACCAGTTCACTGATGAGGTGTGATATCGAATGACGACACTAACACCAGATTTGCCTGCTCACACAGATCGAACGGGCTCTGATAATGAATATGGTGCCGACTCTATCCAGGTTCTGAGAGGGCTCGACGCTGTGCGAAAGCGTCCCGGCATGTATATCGGCGATACCGACGACGGCTCGGGTCTTCATCATATGGTTTACGAGGTTGTCGACAATGCTATCGATGAGGCGCTGGCAGGAATCTGCGATCGGGTGGAAGTCATATTAAACGGCGATGGTTCAGTATCTATTAAAGATAATGGTCGCGGTATTCCCACCGATCTCCATGAAGAAGAAGGTGTCTCTGCTGCGGAAGTAATAATGACCCACCTCCACGCTGGCGGAAAGTTTGATCAAAGCTCCTATAAGGTATCTGGGGGCTTGCACGGAGTAGGAGTTTCCGTGGTCAATGCCCTATCTGATTGGTTGGAGTTGAAGATTTGGCGGGACGGAGCAGAGTGGAGCATGCGGTTCGAAAATGGGGTGGCCCAGGCTCCCCTCAAAAAGGTCGGGAATTGGGACGGTGCAACCGGAAGCCAAGTAACGTTTTCCGCATCTTCAGAAATTTTTTCAGATGTGGAATTTGACTTTACAAAATTAGAGCATCGTTTGCGTGAATTGGCTTTTCTAAATTCAGGGATTGCCCTTGTAATAAGTGATTTACGGGGAGTTGAACCACTTTCGGTTGAAATGTCTTATGAGGGAGGGCTCCAAGAATTTGTAAACTATCTAAATCGTGGGAAGACATCATTTTTTGAGACCCCTATTTCTATTCAAGGTGAGCAAGACGGAGTAACGGTCGAAGTTTCGCTAGAATGGTCAGATAGCTATCATGAGACGGTTCTCTGTTTTACGAACACGATTCCCCAAAGTGATGGTGGCACACATTTGGCGGGGTTTCGGGCCGCGTTGACCCGGACGATTAACTCCTATTCCAATGAGCTAGGAGTGGCTCGGAAAGAGAAAGTCAACCTTACAGGGGAAGACATGCGTGAGGGCATGACAGCTGTTCTTTCTGTTATGGTTCCAGATCCGAAGTTTTCCTCTCAAACAAAAGATAAATTGGTTTCCTCAGAAGTGCGTCCGGCAGTTGAAAGCCTCGTTGGTGACAAATTGAGCCAATGGTTTGAAGAGCACCCCGGCGACGCGAGAAAAATTGTTGCAAAAGTGGTTGAGGCGGCTGCTGCACGTGAAGCAGCGCGTAAGGCCCGGGAGTTAACACGTCGTAAAGGAGCATTGGATATGTCTTCGCTTCCAGGAAAACTTGCTGATTGCCAGGAACGAGATGCAACCCAAGCAGAATTATTCATCGTGGAGGGCGATAGCGCAGGAGGGTCAGCCAAGCAGGGACGTAATCGTCGAACCCAAGCAATTCTTCCCCTGAGAGGGAAAATTTTGAATGTTGAGAGAGCCCGATTTGATAAAATGCTCTCTTCTGCAGAGATCGGTACGCTAATAGCTGCACTCGGGACGGGTATCGGCAGAGAAGATTTTGACATTGAAAAAATTCGCTATCATAAAATTATTATCATGACGGATGCGGACGTAGATGGCAGTCATATAAGAACTCTCTTATTAACATTCTTTTTTCGGCAAATGCCCGAGGTGGTTGAACGAGGGTATCTCTATATCGCTCAACCGCCCCTTTATCGGGCAAAAAGAGGTAATGAAGAAGTTTATCTCAAAGATGATTCGCGGATGGAGGACTATCTCATTGAGGTTGGAGTTCGCGATTGTGTTTTAAAAGTGGGAGATGGGGCAGAGATTGCTGGATCGGATCTGCATGAAACTGTGCGTGAAGCTATTCGTGCCCGTGATCTTATGAAACCTATTCTCCAAAGACTATCTAATCCGATGGTGGCGGAGCAGGCCGCTATTCTGGGAACATTCAATCAAACCTTATTAGAGGATGGTGAAACGGCGAGCCAGTTGGCAAATGCACTGGCTCGCAGGCTTGATGGTTTGTCGGTAGAGTCTGACCGAGGTTGGACGGTTCAGATTATTGATGGGGGTGGGTTGGAGTTTGCAAGAAATTTACGGGGTGTGAGAGAAACCCATGTGATTGATGGGGCTTTGGTCTCCAGTTTTGAGGCGCGCCGATTGGATGAAATGACCCCAAGATTGCAAGAGATTTATGCCCGCCCAGCTTTATTAAATATAAAGGAGGCCTCAGAGCGAATAATTGGACCCCTGAGCCTAGCGGAAGCAATTTTGCGTGCGGGTAGAAAGGGGATATCAGTGCAGCGTTATAAAGGATTGGGAGAAATGAACCCCGATCAACTATGGGAAACCACGCTAAATCCCGATGATCGATCGTTGCTCCAAGTGCGTATCGACCACCGTGATGATGCGGAAGAAGTTTTTTCTACCCTGATGGGAGATGTTGTCGAACCGAGGAGAGATTTTATTCA
>CAJXEC010000028.1 GCA_913052165.1 uncultured Rhodospirillaceae bacterium | reverse complement strand
ATCGCTTATAGTTAACGGAATGGCGAACTTTCTAATTAATAGGTTACGGTTTCGAAGACCTACAACCACATAGGTCATATTCCTGATTCCTTGGGAATACCACTATAATTAGCGTCAGTAGGTTGGTTATTTCTATTCTTTTGGGTTACGAAATTACGTAATGACTTCTTTAACAAAAAATACAAGAGCTTACACGGCGAACGATATTGAGGTATTGGAGGGATTAGAGCCCGTCCGAAAGAGGCCCGCGATGTATATCGGAGGTTCGGATGAAAAAGCGATGCATCACTTAGCGGCCGAATTGCTCGACAACGGAATGGACGAAGCCGTAGCCGGCCACGCTAGCTGGATAGAATTCGAACTTACCGCGGATGGACAATTAGCGATTAGTGATAATGGAAGAGGCATACCCATAGACCCTCATCCAAAGTTTAAAAAGAAATCAGCTTTAGAAGTAGTAATGACGACGCTCCACTCTGGGGGAAAGTTCGATAACAAAGTGTATGATACTTCAGGAGGGCTTCACGGTGTTGGCTTATCAGTGGTAAACGCACTTTCAGACCGACTGATCGTTGAGGTAACGCGAGACAAAAAAAAATGGTCCCAGAGCTATTCTCGAGGCGCACCGATCAATAAGCTGGAGAGGTCTGGAGCAGCAAAAATAAAAAGCGGTACCAAAATTTCGTTCCATCCCGATCCCAAGATATTTGGGCCAGGTGCTAGGTTCAGACCCGCTAAACTGTTCTCAATGGCGCAATCCAAGGCTTACCTGTTTAAAGGTGTACAAATTCGTTGGAAATGTGATCCTAAACTTATCAAAGAGAATTCCAATGTCCCGCATCTAACTACTTTACACTTTCCCGGAGGGCTTTCGGACTATCTACACAATCAAGTTAGAGATCGGGAAATAATCACGTGGAAGCCCTTTACTGGAGAGGGAGAATTTAAAGGCCAAATAGGAAAAGTTGAGTGGGCCGTGGCTTGGGTCTTAGATAGCGATAGCGCACTTTTGTCTTATTGCAACACTGTACCGACACCAGAGGGAGGAACCCACGAGGCGGGACTAAGAAACGCATTGGTTAAAGGTCTGCGCTCCTATGCAGATTTAACAGGTAATAAACGAGCAACGATTATATTGGCCGAGGATGTAATTGGGGGAGCACAGGCAATCCTCTCCGCCTTCGTGTCGGACCCAGAGTTTCAAGGACAAACCAAAGAAAAGCTTACAACAACGTCAGTAACACGTCAGGTTGAAGCCATAATCAAGGATCATTTTGATCATTTCTTGACTTCGGATCCAAAGGCCGCCACGAATTTGCTAGAATTTGTGTTAGATCGAGCGGAAGACAGGGTAAAGAGGCGGCAACAAAAAGAAACAGCTCGAAAGACTGCTACACGTAAACTTCGCTTACCTGGAAAACTTGCAGATTGCAGCAAAAGCGCTGCAGAAGGCACCGAACTTTTTATCGTTGAGGGAGATTCCGCAGGCGGTTCTGCGAAGCAAGCACGTGATCGGAAGACTCAGGCGGTTCTCCCCCTTCGTGGTAAAATCCTGAATGTCGCAAGCGCGACAACGGATAAAATCCGAGCAAACCAGGAACTCAATGATCTTATTCAAGCATTAGGGTGCGGCCACGGTGGCTCGTTTCACGCAGAAAGGCTCAGGTATGAAAAAATCATAATTATGACAGATGCAGATGTTGATGGCGCCCACATAGCCTCACTGTTGATGACCTTCTTTTGGGATCAAATGCGAGAGCTTATATTCCGGGGACACCTTTTCCTCGCTCTCCCCCCCCTTTATCGAATAGCCCAGGGAAACAAAACCGCGTACGCTATGGATGATGGAGAAAGAGACAGAATAATCGAGCAAGATTTTAGTAGGCGTGGACGCATAGAAATAAGTCGTTTTAAGGGGTTAGGTGAAATGCCCGCCTCTCAACTTAAAGAGACCACGATGTCTCCAGAGAGAAGGACCCTTCTGCGTATTAAAGCGCCAAGCGCCGATAGGGACGCCGATTTGTTCGGCGAAACTAATACACTTATTGAAGATTTAATGGGACGCAAACCTGAACGGCGCTTGGCCTTTATTCAAAAAAATGCCCACGAAGTTCAGGACTCTCTGGACCTTTAGGAGACTTTTATCCCAATCGCCAAGCCGTTTGATTACCGCATTCAATAGCCTTTTCTCTGTAAAGAGAAACGGCGCGCTCATGCCTTTCGACGGTGTCTTCATCCAACGCGCTTACAGGAGGCAATTCATCCAATGTAAAAAACCCAAAATCGTCCTCTCCTCGCATTAGCATAGCGCTAGCCTTTAGCGACGTGGTTTGCCTCACATTAGTAGGGAGATACCCTATTGAGATCCCCATGCGCCTGTCAGAACTATGATTAGGTCTGGACGAGTGCACCAGGGCAACGTGATGCAGAGACATTTCACCAGGCCTGAGAGGCATTAAAATAGCTTGCTCGGGATCGAACTCGCATAGCGTATTTTGGCCCGAGGCCAGTAAATTCGCTTCTCTTATCTCCGTAAACTCAACCGGATACTGACCTCCCTTGTGGGAACCAGGTATCACTTGCATGCAACCAGATTCTTCATTTGCCGGGGACAGAGCTACCCATGCCGAGACCAATGCCAGCGGGTCCATCCCGTAGTAGCTACAGTCTTGATGCCAACTGACATAGGAACCACTCTCAGGCTCCTTGAACCACATGGCACACTGGTACATTAGAATATTGGGCCCCAATAGATCCTCGACTGCGTCTAAAATATTTTTTCGCGTGGCCAACTCATAAATAAACGGGAAACGCAAACTGCACTTGGTCCGCTGGACCCCATACATCTGCTTGCCTTGAGACGCCTCGAAAGACTCGATTTGCTCTCTCAGGTCAAGTGCCTCTGTCTCGTCCATCACGCTTACAGGAGATATAAACCCCTCTTCCCGATATTGCTTTACCTGTTTTTCAGTCAAAAATTTCGGCATTTATCACATCCTCACATTCACGCTCCCATGTTGAGCTAAATACTTAAATCAATCAACTTGAACAGATTTTATTGACTTTTTACTTATAAAAACACACATAGGCAGTGCATGGACGCAAAGTTAACAAATAAAAATGTAAATTTTGACCAGCTTGGTTTGAGTTCCGAGGTTCTCCGAGCCGTAACAGAAGCGGGTTACGAGCAGCCCACCCCGATCCAGGAGCAAGCGATACCCTTTATATTAATGGGAAGAGATCTACTTGGGTGCGCCCAAACGGGAACGGGGAAAACCGCCTCATTTACATTACCCATGATCGATATTCTAGCCTCCGGAAGGGCTAAGGCCCGAATGCCAAGATCGCTTATCATCACACCCACAAGAGAATTAGCCATTCAAATCGGGGAAAACTTTGAAGTTTATGGTAAATATCACAAGCTCTCGATGGCGCTGTTGATCGGAGGCGTATCCTTTGAAGATCAGCTGTCCAAGCTCGACCGAGGAGTGGATGTTTTAATCGCGACGCCAGGGCGGCTTTTAGATCATTTTGAGCGTGGAGGACTGCTACTCAACGATATCAAAATCTTGGTGATTGACGAAGCTGACCGCATGATGGACATGGGCTTTATACCGGACGTAGAAAAAATTGTATCGCTGCTTACGCCAATTCGAATGACACTTTTTTTCTCGGCAACTATGCCTCCTCAAATACGAAAACTTGCGGATAAGTTTTTAATAAACCCCAAAGAAATTACTGTATCCCCGACAACTACCACTGCCGAAACTGTCAGCCAGTTTCTTGCAAAAGTTGAAAACAAACCGTGGGTCAAACGTGAAGCACTTCGCCGAATGATCCGGCATGAGAATATAGACAATGCGATCATATTCTGTAATCGAAAAAAGGATGTAGATGTATTAACAAAATCGCTCAAAAACCGCGAATTTAGAGCCGTAGCACTGCATGGCGATATGTCCCAGCCAGCTCGATTAGAAACCTTAGAAAAGTTTAAAAGTCAGGAAGCAAATTTACTTATAGCAAGTGATGTCGCAGCTCGGGGATTAGATATTCCCAAGGTTAGTCATGTTTTTAATTTCGATGTTCCCAATCATGCAGAGGACTATGTTCATAGGATTGGTCGAACTGGACGCGCTGGTAGGGAGGGTAAAGCTCTTACAATTGCGACCACAAACGATCAAAAGGTTTTAACCGCCGTCTACGATTTTATTGGTAAAAAAATTGAAGAAATTCCAACCAAAGAACTCGATCTAACCGACCTAAATGTTAAATCGACGACATCAGGGACTCACGATCATAAAAAGCCTAAATCGCGTGGTAAGAAAGCTGGATCCGCAAGGAGGGGCAAAACGTCGAAAGCACCAAGGACCCAAAACGCTACAGACGAGACTATCCTCGGCATGGGCGATCACACGCCAGCCTTCTTATTACGTTCTTCGTAAATCAAAACTGCAAACCAGGGAGCGTGTGATGCAAACTATTTTTGTTTTTGTAAAGTGTGAGCTTGGTGAAGCTTACAGCGTAGCTGGCGAAGCTGCTGAGCGCATCACTGAAGTTTCAGAAGTTCACTCTGTTTCGGGCGAGCATGACCTCTTAATGAAATGCTACTTAGCTGATGACATCGATATTGGTCACTTTGTCACGGATAGGCTGCAAGGTTTGGCGCACGTTAAGGACACATTTACATTAATTGGATTTAAAGCCTTCAGTTAAACTTATACTTGCCCGTCTTGGGAAAAGGGGTCCGCTTAGTTATTTAATTCTTGGCATCTTAACCTCAAAAATATCCTCTATCGAGTCAACCGCGACTAAACCATCAAAGCTTCTAGCTATGATGTTTTGATAATGCTGATCTCCTACCTTTTTCCAATCAATTTCTTCATCTTTCAAAGCCCCCAAAACCTCTACCGTTATACCCCCAATACCAGTTCTATCCGGAACCTCAAATCCTGCCTTTACAAAAGCTAATGCTCCAACAAATGAATATCGTCAGATAACGGCCCCGTCCATAATCATTGCGTTCATTCCCACTAATGCCCCTTTTCCCACCCTGCAGCCATGCAAAATGACGCCGTGACCAACGTTCGCAGCTTCTTCGAGCATCATCTCGCCGCTAGCAAATGTATGAGGAATACAGTTATCCTGCCCATCGGCTCCTCGTATGAGCCAGATTTGTCTGATATCTCTCCGAAGACTAACATTAGGCTCTAATTAATATTTTTTTCGACTACTACGTCTCCGATAAAGACTGCATCGAGGTGCACAAAAGCACTTTAGTCGATGGCAGGGACAATGCGATCAAGAGATTAGATCTTAGCCATCCCAGTATGCACTAAATACTGAAACTCTCGCCGCACCCACAACGGCCGGTTTCATTTGGGTTTCGGAAAACAAATGATGCCCCAAAATTTTCTTCAACAAAATCCATTTCAGTGCCCACCAAATACATCGTCGACATAGGGTCTATGAAGATACAAACCCCATTTAATTCCATGACCTCATCCCCCGGCCCGTGCTCCTCTGCGAAATCCATGGAGTAAGTCATCCCATTGCACCCACCCTCTTTGACTCCAAGTCTAATACCGACGGCATCTGGATTATGAAGATCTTTCAATTTTTTTAACTGATGGGCAGCCTTTGGGGTGATACTCAAGAAGTTATTATTTGGCTTTATTTTAGTCATTCATATAACCTTATCGATATATCACATAAATCCTAGCTCAAGCCTAGCAGCCTCACTCATTCGATCAGGGGTCCACTGCGGTTCCCAAACTAACTCAACGAAAGCATCCGTTACCCCATCAACAGTTTTGGTTTTTGCTTCGACTTCCGCCGGCAACGACTCAGCGACCGGGCAATGCGGGGTCGTTAAAGTCATTTGGATCCTAACCTCATTCATGCTCGTCACTGAGACATCATATATCAAACCTAGTTCATAGATATTCACCGGAATTTCAGGATCAAAAATTTCGCGAAGAGCTTCGATAACTTTTCCTTCTATTTGTCCCATATTTAGTTGGTCTGAGTTAGCCGTTGCCCCAATACCTCCCGTTTCAGGCTCCGAGCCATCCTGAACTGATAACCGATCATTTTCCATTTCATCTACCATATTCTAGACTATTTGCTTGGCTATGAGGTCTTACTTTCAATTCCACCACTTTCGAGTGCATGCTGCAAAGCATGCCAAGACAAAGTTGCGCATTTAACTCTTGTGGGGAACTGTTTTACGCCAGAGAGGGATTGCAAATCTTTTAACTCAACTCCCTCAGCAACATCCGATCCATTTATCAGGGCTATGAATTGTTTAAACAAATTTTGTGCTTCCGCTACCGATTTTCCTTTCATCATCTGTCCCATCATTGAAGCCGACGCTACTGATATTGCGCAGCCTCTGGCTTCAAATGTGAGGTCTGTGATTTCTGCATTCTGCACCGTCAAGTAAACACTTACCCTATCCCCACAAAGGGGGTTATTCTCCCTCGCGGAATGAGTAGCCCCTTCTAAATATCCTGAATTACGAGGGTTTTTAGAATGATCAAGAATGATATCCTGATACAGGTCATTTAACTCTCCCGCCATCATCCAAAAATCTCCTGGACCTTGGCGAGAGATACCGCAAGAGAGTCAATTTCTTCGAATGTATTATAGAGAGCAAACGACGCGCGGGCAGTGGCTGGAACATCATAACGTTCCATCACAGGCTGGGCACAATGATGACCAGTTCTTACAGCCACCCCCTGCCGATCAAGAATAGTACCTATGTCATGGGGGTGTATATCACCCATGACGAAGGATATGATCGCCGCTTTTTCAGTAGCATTGCCAACAATTTTTAGGGAATTAATCGCTTGTAGTTTTTCCGTTGCATAACTAAGTAATGCATTCTCGTATTCTATGATAGCAGGGAGACCAAGGGTGGAAATATAGTCAATGGCATTTCCCATCCCAATGGCATCAGCGATATTCGGGGTGCCTGCTTCAAATTTAAAAGGTAAATCCGCCCAAGTTGACCCCGAAAAACTGACGGTATCGATCATGTCTCCCCCACCCTGGTAGGGTGGCATGGCCTCGAGCAAAGTTTCTTTGCCGTAAAGAATACCAATACCGCTGGGCCCATAAATTTTATGGCCGGAGAATACATAAAAGTCTGCATCTAATTTCTGCACATCCACTTGCAAATGTGGCGCCGCCTGACAACCATCAACTAAAACCAGCGCTCCCGTATCATGGCTTTCCTTAATCATTTGCTTCAATGGAACGATAGTGCCGAGCGCATTTGATACATGCGTGATAGCGACCATTTTGGTTTTTTCAGATAAAAGGCTCCGAAAGACATCCATCTCGAGCTCCCCTGAATCATCGATAGGGATCACCTTAATGATCGCGCCAGTCGCATTGGCTATCAGCTGCCAGGGAACAATGTTCGAGTGATGTTCCATTTGGGAGAGAATTATCTCGTCTCCAGCGGTGAGATTTGCTTTACCCCAACTTGACGCAACTAGATTGATGCCCTCGGTTGCTCCTCGAACGAAAATCACTTCCCTTTCAGAACGAGCATTTATGAAACCCCGGACCTTCTCACGAGCTGCTTCCATTTCATCAGTAGCAACTTGACTTAGATAATGAACCCCACGATGAACGTTAGCGTATTTGTTTTCATAAACCCCCGAAATGGCCTTGATAACTTGGATAGGCTTTTGAGTACTGGCACCATTATCAAGATACACCAATGGCTTCCCATAAATCTTCTCGGATAAAATAGGAAAATCCGACCTGATTTGTTTGATTGGAAATGGGTCTGTGTTCTTACTGGTCATGGCAAGGCCACCTCGCCATCGTTATCAGAGGAAACAAGCCATTTTTCAAGAACATCGTCCAGATATTCCACTACATTTTTATCTTCTAAAATTTCAAACATTTCCGCTGCAAAACCCCTGATTAACAGACCTCGTGCAATGTTTTCAGCAATTCCTCTACTTCTAAGGAAGAAAAGAGCCTCTTCATCTAAATCACCAACGGTTGCCCCGTGGCTGCATTTTACATCATCTGCATGTATGATTAACTCAGGCTTTGAATCCGCGCGGGCATTTTTTGACAAGAGCAAATTACGATTTAACTGATGAGCCTCGGTAACCTGCGCGTCTTGGGCCACATAGACTCTACCCTGAAAGACTGCTCGTCCATGACCGTCAATCACATTTTTAAAGACCTGTTCTGAATTACAACGTGATACCTCATGCATAATATCGGTCGTCACATCACAATGCTGGCGACCACGCATTAAAGCGATACCAGACAGCTTCGCCTCTGAGCCCACTCCAGTCAGTGCAAGGGTAGTCTCGGAACGCGACAAAACGCCACCTTCCAACATAGAGAAACCAATGAATTTCGCGTCTTGGTCTATTCTACCAGCACGCGCTACAATATGATTTATCTTTTTTGCTGCTTGCTGATGCACCACGTACCGTAAAAGCGCATTCTTTCCAACAAGAATTTCCATCACATAATTACATAGTCCAGTTCCATTCCCAATAGCTCCGTGGGTCTCACAAATGGTCGTCTTACTGTTTTCCTCAATGTCTATTGTGATCCGATTATGAATCTCTCCACAAAATTTATCAGAGGTAAGAAAAATCAGCTGGATCGGTCTTTGCTGTTGATGGCTATTTGTGACACGAAGTGCGAATCCATCGGTAAGCAACACTGAGTTCAAGGCAACGAGGCCCGTCGTTTTAATATCTGCAACGCGCCCGGCTATTTTTCTATCTAACGGGCCCCAATCCACATTTTCTAAGTCGGACAACTCAGTTGAGAGAAATCCATCTATGAAAACAACTCGAGCATAGCCTTCTAACAGAAAGCGCTCTAGCTCCTTCCGGTCTATATCACCCGGGGCATCTGCCAGCTTTTTAGGCTTCGCAAAATAGCGCCTAAGGTCCGTGTACTTCCACCTCTCTGATCTACTTAAAGGCAGAGTCTCAATCAACACTTTTTTCCCTTCACTGCGGAGATCGGAGAGCACTTTGGGCCCCGCATCAGACGATAATGCCTCCGACACGTAGTTCCTTATCGCTGGCGAAAATTTATCTAGCCCCTGTTCCAATTTACGATGCCTCAAGCTCTCTACCCTGAATACCGAGCATTCCGTAGCCTTTTTCTTCCAGTTCTTTAGCGAGATCTTTGCCACCCGTTTCTACGATACGACCTTCGGCTAAGACGTGAACTTTGTCCGGTACAATGTAGTTAAGTAGCCGCTGGTAGTGAGTAATGACCAGTGCCGAGCGCTCCCGACTTCGAAGAGCGTTGAAGCCATCAGAAACAATTTTAAGCGCATCTATATCAAGACCAGAATCTGTTTCATCTAAAAGAGCCAGGGAAGGCTCAAGAAGAGCCATTTGCAATACCTCATTGCGCTTTTTTTCTCCACCGGAGAAACCAACATTGACTGCCCTGTTTAACATCACTTGGTCCATACCGAGTTCAGAAGCCTTTCCCCTAGCAAGTCTAAGAAATTCAGCGGCTGATAAGTCCTCTTCGCCCCTATATTTCCTCATGGAGTTCACCGCGGTTCTGAGAAAGCTCATTCCAGAGACTCCAGGTATCTCGACGGGATATTGGAAGGCTAGAAAAACGCCCTCACCAGCTCGTTCCTCTACAGAGAGCCTAAGCAGATCCTTGTCTTTATAATAGATTTCTCCTTGCGTAACCTCATAACCGGGGCGCCCAGCTAGTACATAAGAAAGGGTACTTTTACCCGATCCATTGGGACCCATGATAGCATGCACCTCTCCTAAACCGAGCTCCAGATTTAACCCCTTTAATATCTTTTTACCCTGAATTTCGGCATGGAGGTTTCTTATTGAAAGCATTTTTTATCCTACGCTACCTTCCAAGCTTACAGAGAGAAGCTTTTGCGCCTCCACCGCAAACTCCATCGGGAGCTCTTTCAAAACTTCCTTACAATAACCATTCACAATTAAGCCAACTGCATCTTCAGCCGACAACCCTCTCTGCATTACATAAAAAAGTTGATCGTCACTAATTTTGGACGTAGTTGCCTCGTGCTCCACACGCGCAGTTTGATCGCTCGTTTCAATGTAAGGGACCGTGTGGGCCCCGCACTGCTCCCCGATAAGTAATGAGTCACATTGAGTGTAATTTCTTGCGCCCTCCGCGCCACCCAGAACCTTCACAAGGCCCCGATACGTATTTTGGGCATGACCGGCTGAGATACCCTTAGAGATGATAGTGCTTGAGGTATTTCGACCTATATGCGTCATCTTTGTGCCAGTATCTGCTTGCTGGTAGTTGTTGGTTAGGGCCACAGAGTAGAATTCCCCGACAGAATTATCTCCCTCTAAGATACAGGAAGGATACTTCCAAGTAATTGCCGACCCTGTCTCAACCTGAGTCCAGGAAATCTTGGAGTTTTTACCGCGGCAGGCGCCCCTTTTGGTCACGAAGTTGTAAATACCGCCTTTACCGTTTTCATCCCCTGGGTACCAATTTTGCACAGTGCTGTATTTAATTTCTGCATTATCATGTGCAATCAGCTCCACCACGGCTGCATGCAATTGATTTTCATCTCGCATTGGAGCAGTGCAGCCTTCGAGATAACTAACGTAAGAGCCCTCATCAGCGATTATCAGTGTTCTTTCGAATTGCCCTGTTTTCGCTGCATTGATTCTAAAATAGGTAGAGAGCTCCATGGGGCATCGGACCCCTTTGGGCACATAGACAAAAGTACCATCACTAAAAACAGCACTGTTTAAAGACGCGAAAAAATTATCCGACCTGGGCACCACGCTGCCAAGATACTCTTTAATCAAATTTGGATGGTCCTGAATTGCTTCAGATATCGAGCAAAAGATCACACCGACGTCATTTAGCTTCTTTCTAAAAGTCGTGGCGACCGAGACGCTATCAAACACCGCATCCACTGCTACCCCGGCCAAGGCTGCTCTCTCGTGCAGAGGTATGCCAAGTTTTTCGTAGGTTTCTAGGAGCTTCGGATCCACCTCATCAAGTGATTTAGGTGCATCTTCGTCTTTTTTTGGAGCAGCGTAATAATAATAATCTTGATAATTGATTGCTGGGTAGTCAACAAAAGCCCAGGCGGGTTCGTCCATTTTTTTCCATTCATTGAAGCACTCTAAACGCCACTTCAACATCCATTTTGGCTCATTTTTTTTGCCAGAAATAAACCTGATAATTTTCTCATTAAGGCCGGGTGGCGCGAATTCCGAGTCAATGTCTGTTACGAAACCATATTCATACTCTCTTTTAGTTGCTTCCTGAACAACGTCTTCGGTTTGTGTAAATTCAACCATATTAATTTTCCACGAATTCTTTTATCTGAAACTTGTAGGATATCCTCGGTGCTTTTTGCGGCGCCATATCAGCCAAAGAAATTCCATCTAATGCGGCAATGACTGCTTCATTAATTTTACGCCAATTTGTCCGGGTCGGACACAGGGCCTCTATTTCACAATCAAAGCCCGCATCTACAGTACACTCTGTCAGAGCGATGGGTCCGTCCACAGCTGCTATGATCTCGGTAACAGGAATATTTGATGGGTCCCGCGATAACGCATAACCACCCTTTGTGCCTCTTCGAGACTGCACTAAACCCGCCTGTGCAAGGGATTTCATTGTTTTCGCTACAGTCGGCACAGATAACCCTGTCAGAAGGGCCAACTCTGGTGCCTGCATGAGCAAAGGAGGACGGGATGCCATCTGTGTCAGTAACACGATGCTATAATCTGCAAAACGACTTAGTTTAAGCATGGATCACACTTTTGAAGCCGCTGGTCAAACCAAAGCGACACGAGCTCCACAAATAGTACCAAAATAGTCTAGAAGGGAAAATAGGGAACTATATCAACAAGTCAATGTTTTAGTAGGGTAAAATTTAACTGGGAAGAAATTTCTCTGAGTACACAAAATTAAGATCAATTCCTATATTTTCTAACCAAGCATTTGCCGCATCGATCATGGGTGGCGGTCCGCACAAATAAATTTCTGGATTATCTTTGATTAATTTCTCAGTCAAAAGTTCAGTAACGTGGCCGGAGTTACCATTCCAATCTGCTGAACCGTTCAGAGAAATGGTTTCATAAGTCAAATCGATACCTTTGGCCTCATAACTCTCAATCTGACGAATACCAAAAAATTCATCCGGGTTATTTACACCGTAGAGCAAGTGGATCGGTTTGCGACATGTTTCCATTGACGCCATTTGATCAAGCATAGAAAGCATCGGTGCGAGACCTGTTCCCCCAGCCATCATCAAGATAGGCCGTTCCTGTCCTCTAAGATAAAAATGCCCAAAAGGCCCTTCAATGTTTACTAAATCACCTTGTTTAGCGCGTCCACGCAAAAAGTCGCTCATCACGCCGCGTTCAAGAATTTTAATGTAAAAGGTCAGCCCCTCCTTGGCCCCCGGTGAATTTGCAAAAGAGTAAGAGCGATTTTGACCAGCTTCAGGAATAGCAATATTGACATATTGCCCTGGCATGAAACTTGGCCAAGCGTCTGCATCTCCTCTTACACCCAAGTCTAATTTTACTACGTTCACAGAGACATTCTCTATCGAGAGAATTTCGCACTCCCACGATCGTGCAGGCGTTTTAAGGGCGATTTTGGAGTCGTAAGGAAACTCTATCACGCAGTCTGATTTCGCATGCGTTTGACAAGTGAGAACTTTTCGCGACCTCATTTCCTCGTCGGTAATTGCCTCATCTGAGTAATCATCCATAAAGTATTCCCCTGAAACCACTTGACCTTTGCAAGTCGCGCACGCACCCTCAAGGCAATCGGTCATCAGTCGAATTTTATTCCTTAGAGCCGCCATGTAGACAGTATCTGCCTCATCGGCTTCGATCTCCTCAGAACGGCCGTCCTCAAAAATCATCGTTATTCTATATTTAGTCATAAAAACACCTAGGGAATTATAAGGGGCTTCACAGCTTCGCCGTTCACAATCAACTCAAATCCGCGGTCGCCCTCTGAGAGGGGTACGTCGTGGCTATGGATAGGTCCGAGATCGACTTTTCTATTTGAAAGCAACTCAACAGCATACTGCCAACTGTCCCAAATTCTGCGCCCGTGAATATTCTGCATTTCCGGACATTTTAAAAGCCATTGCGTAAAATCAACCGGAATAGAAAGTGGCGGAGCACCAACGAGACGAAACTCGCCTCCCTTTGACAGGGATTCGAAACACGCATTAAAACCGGCTTCCGAGCCAGAATACTCAATCGCAACATCAACCCCAAAACCGTCAGTCATGTCGGCTATGATTGAAGATAAATTTTCTTCCTCTACGTTAATTATACGATCTGCTCCCATTTTTTTTGCAGTTCGGAGCCTTAGAGGATTAAGATCGCAGGCAATAATTTTTGTAGCCCCCAACGCACGCGCTGCCGCGACATTCATTAATCCTATCGGGCCGCATCCATTTACTAAAACAGATTTCCCAGACACACCTGACCCCGCCAGTGTTGCATGCACCGATATCCCAAAAGGCTCCATCATCGCAGCAACTGGCACAGGTAAATCAGGTGGATTGATCCAACAAATTTTGGCAGGAACTGTTACATATTCAGCAAAACCGCCGTCAAAGTTTATTCCTGGATAGGTGGTATTCGTGCATAAATGGGCCTTCCCCAACATGCAAGGTCTGCACTTCCCGCAGAAAACATGGCTTTCTAGACTAACAAAATCTCCAACTCTTGGACTGGATACTTCAGGTCCGACCGAGTCCACTACTCCACAGGCTTCGTGACCCAACACGCGAGGTAATTCCATACGGCGGGCCATCCTAGGAGCCCAATGGTAAATTTGCATATCGGTTCCACATATACCCGCGGCCGATACTTTTAATTTCACCTCGCCAACACCCGGCTTTTTCGGTTCGCACTCTCGAACTTCGACCCCACCTAAACCCTCAGAAACTTTACAGACTGCCAACATAAAAAAACTGTCCTTAGAAATGATAAATATCAATCGGCCCAGCGACAGCGTCATCAATCAAAATGATTTTCTTTTGTTTGATTGTTAGACGACCTTCCAAATCAGACAAAACGTATTCATATAATCGCCCGGTTGTTTGTGCTCCGTGCCTGCCATAACTGTGGACAATCGCGTTGGCAGATGCATGAATTGCTTCATTATTCGTTCCATCAACGGTAATATTACCAACGACATGCACAGTGCGATCAAGGGGCATTGAGGCGTAAGAATCTTCTGTTTCTATCCGGAATACACGATCCTCTAGTCTCCCTCTCCCCTCAAGAAATACCATATTAAGGGAGGTTTTTGGATCCTCAATTAGAGTATCTTCATTACTCCAACTGGGAGCCCAAAATACGGCATCATCGCTGTATAAATTCAACCAATCGTCCCATAGCCGTTGGTCAAGGTACTTTGACTCCCGGTTAATCAGATCCGAGACCTCTGGGAGCATGTCAATATCCTTAGGCGTTCTATTCATTCAACTGACATCAATTCTCGCCAACGACGATAAAACCCCAAATACAGTGTTTCATTTTCCCAACTTTCGGAGCTGGTCACTGGCTCAAAGTCTCCAAGAGTTGCCAACTGATCTGCCCCTTCAACCATGCTATGAAGACCTCTGGTGAAGTCATTCCATCTGGCTGCGCGGGCATGACTTCCAAGATAAGTATCCTCTAGAGCGGCCATATCATCAGAAGTTGCCATCCCTGCTGTGAGGTAAAAATCCTCAAATTTTCGAAGACGTGCCGCCCTCGCCTCATCATCTTCTCCAACATGGGCGATACAATAGACTGTAACTTCAGTCCGATCAGGCGAGATGGGCCGTACCCTTCGAATTTGTGTCGAGGGATTATCCATAAGCGCAACATTTGGGAAGACTGCAAGGTTTCTTCCCCGGTTCAAAATCCAATCCACCTTGCCCGATGGAAAATTTGCCTCCAACCAATTTTTTTTCTTGTAAACAGGCCTTCGCTCGGGCGTTGTGTGTTGGGCCCATATCGCCATATGACCGTTTCCGAGATCATAGGCGCCTGAGGGAACTTTGCCAGTGATACGTCCTCCTTCGGTTCTTGCCATACCAGTCAGCCCGTCCCGTTCTTCGCGGTTTCGCATAGTATTGGCAAATACACGATGAACAGTGGAAACGTGGTGCCCATCCACACTATTTTCTATTTGCATTTTCCAGTTCCCATGTATCGTGTACGTCGAAGAACCAGGCACCACTTCCAGCCCATCGGGTGATTGCTCAACCATCAAGTCTATCCACCCTGCGGCTGCGGCGAGTGCTTCCCGCAAAGGTGGAACGTTTTCTTCCAACGAACCAAACACAAAACCCCGATAGCTCTCGGTCCGAGAAACCGCTTTTAAGTCATAGCTAGACCGATCAAATTCTTCATCTCCAAAGCCTTCTTTCTCCTGTTTGATCCGAACGCAACGGCCTTCACGGCTGTAAGCCCAACCGTGGAAGCGGCAAGTTAATACTCGTGCTTTCCCTTGTTTTCTAGGCGTAAGGATGGCTGCTCTGTGTGAGCACGCATTGATAAAGGTTTTCAAACTGCCGTCTTTTTGACGAATAACGACCACGGGAGTGAAGCCTATATCCGTGGCGTAGTAACTTCCTTCATCTGGGATCTGGCTCTCATGACACAGATATATCCAGCCTCCCTCAAAAATCTGAGCCATCTCAGCGTCAAAGACTTCTTGGTCAGTGTAAACAGATCGGTCAACTCGAAAAACGCCTTCAGCAACCCTATCATCTACGAGCGCTGTGAAATTTTTTTCAAATCTCATCCCGTCCATTAGCTATAATCTCCTCGTACCAACCTCAGTTTCCTTCCAGATAACTCCCGAGCACCAAACATTCAATCATATAAATACACAGCTTACGCGCAGGCCGCAATTTTTCCGTTTAGACCATATTACTCACGTTATCTCTTGATTTTTTGGAGTTTTGCTGAACAAATAATACTATAAAAAATAAAAAAAAGGGAGGAGGCGTTGAAAGGCGCCAGCATTTTATTTTCGATTTTATCGCCTGACCCAGATTGGGAAGACGACTTCAATCGTTGGTATCAAAATCACCAGATACCCATCAGGTTAAGCTGCACAGGATTTCAAAGTGCCCAGAGGTACAAAGACCCGGATCGCCCAGTTTATTTGGGCTTATTTGAAATCGACACATTGGAAAGATTAGAAAGCCGGGAGTATTCAAAGATTAGATCTCAACCAAATGCGCAATCCGCATGGATGTTATCTAACACACTTCAATACGAGCGCTACACAGGTCATGAGATAAGCACAGTTTGTGCCAAAAACTCGTCTATTGAGGAAGCATTGGAAGCTAAATTTCTCAGGATCATCTTTTTCAGCGTTCCGGACGAATCAGAGGATAAATTTAACAAATGGTACGATGAGGAGTACACTCCTTCAGTCCTCAAAACCCCTGGTTGGCTGATGGTTCGTCGGTTTCTCATAGATGAATTTGATCCATCTCCCTGGACACACATGACATTGCAGTATATCGAAAATGAAGCGGCTCTGTTATCGGAGGAACGGCGTAAAACCAGCCAAAGTGAAAGCTACAAGGTGTTAGCCGAAGAGCCATGGTTTCGGCCTAGTTTTCAGGTATTTGAAAAACACCAAGATCGTGTAATCCCTGCCTAAGAACAAACCCCAACACTTTTTCAAGATTTAAATTCTTTTTTTCGCCTTTATGCTGTATTGGAAATGAGCGACGAGCATAAGCCAAGATCGGAGACGTTTTACCTATGATCAGAAATATTATTTTTGTTTGTGCCTTTTTAATTTTTTCTAGCAGCCTGAATGCGCAATCAATCAGTAATACAGCAGAGAGGGCAATTGTCCTTGCAAAGGTAAATGGAGAAGTAATTACGCAAGCCGATATTGATCTCTTCTACCAAGCACTACCTGATCAAATAAAGCAAATTCCAATCGAACAAGTCCAAAATCAAATTCTAGACAGGTTAATTGATCAGCAATTAATTTCAGGAGAAGCAAAAAAAGCTGGATTTGATAAACGTCCGGATATTATGAGAAAACTCGCATATGAGAAAATAAAGATTTTGAATGAGAGCTATTTAGCAAATGTTCTCGAGAAAGAGGTTACTCCCGAGAGAGTTCTTGAGACTTACAATAGGTCTATCGCTTTGGAAGAAAAAAGGGAAGAAGTTAAAGCTAGGCATATTTTAGTGAAGACAGAGGCTGAAGCCCTGGACATTATAAAAGCGCTTAAAAGCGGGGCTGATTTTATTAGTCTGGCAAAGGAGCGTTCTACCGGACCCAGCGGGAAAAACGGAGGTGACTTAGGTTTTTTCACCGCTGATCAAATGGTACCTCCGTTTTCTAAAGCCGCTTACGCGCTAAGGAAGGGTGAAACTAGCGATAAACCCGTTCAAACCCAGTTTGGCTGGCACGTTATAAAAGTAGAAGATAAGCGATTAGCCGGGGCACGACCGTTCGAAGAATTAGAGCCTTTAATCAGAGAGCAACTAGAAACTAAAGCTTACGAAAAGATAGTCCAACAATTTCGTAAAACTGCCAAAATAGAGAAAATGAACCTTGGGACATCCGGGTTTAAACGGGTTCAATAGAACCGACCGGGCTAGCTCTTTTTCTCCGCTTCCCACGCATCAATAGCCTCTTTTGCATTTCGGAAAGCGTCCACCCCTGCAGGGATACCACAATAGACAGTAGCATGGATAAGAAGTTCCCTGATCTGCTCTACAGAGACACCATTTCTCAAGGCTCCTCTAGTATGGGCTTTCAATTCCGCTGGCTTTCCAAGGGCCGTTAACATCGCGAGGGTAAGCATTGACCGAGTCTTTCGATCTAAAACACCCTCACGACCCCAACCCATTCCCCAACAATATTCCGTTACAACGTCTTGGATAGCTCCATGAAAATCATTTTGGCGCCCTTTCTCTATGTTAGGCGCCACGTATTCAGACCCCAACACTTCGGTTCTAATATTTAGTCCCTTCTCGTAGGTTTCTTTGTTAGAAATTGCCATCAACTTTTCCTTATATTTAATCGTGTTTCAAAAATCGATTTCGGCGACGGCGATAGGCAACCGTATGTGCTTCAAATTCCGTGTTTTTAGTAGTTCCAGCATCCGCGACCGCATCGCTCACTGTCATTTTACTTACAGGTGGATCCGCAAAATAGTGTAAAAGCACATGGGTATAGGGCTCCGGATCAAATTCCACAATATTAAGCCCTCGGGTCATTAGCCATGCTGAATTTTCCTTTAACTGCAAAAGTTTTTCTTCCTGAACCCAAGCGGCAAACTTTTTTTGTTTTTCAATTGGAACCATATAAAATTCACAAAAAACTATCTTAGCATCAATTTCGTCGACAAAACCTTTTGTTTTTGACCGCCAAAATTCTTCTTGTGCAATGTAACGCGTGAACCCTGATACGCTTTTCAACATCTCATAGGTGGGATGATCAGGCGTTAACTTTCTTTTTTTATACTCTTCATGCTCAAGCGCACCCGGCGACGTCAACTCATAAATTGCCAGGTAATGGGGACCGGCATCGGATTTATATCGCAATGCACTTTTGAAACCAGGAACGCCTTTTACATGACTCGGAGAGTGATGATCATCGTACCATAGATTAAATTCATCCTCTCGTCCGTCGGGGGGCGTCATTTCAGAAAAAAGAATAGCTTGCCCCTTGATGTCTGTGTCCCTGCTCATCTTGTTATGACAGCGCTTAATTTACAAAGCGTCACATGCCCGGTTTAAGGCATCCACTGTCTGGTCTAAATCAGCGTCTGAATGCGCCCCCGATACAAAACGCCTTACATTTGGAAGAACATAAAGCCCCTCATGCATCTGCAACATGTCGAATTCTTTGCTCTTTGCCATATCAGCATTAATAAAAGCACTGAAGTCCGATGGATCATCTTTCATAAAAACAATTTGCCACAAAGAGGCATTCCCGATTACTCGTGCGGGAACTCCTTTTTTGTCCAATACATCCTGGCACGCGGATTGAATTTTTTGGGAGTGACAATGCAAGTTTTCATAAAAATCTGGTTTTCTTAACTCAGCCAAAGTTGCTCTCCCCGCCGCGCAGCCGACAGGATTGCCATGAAGAGTGCCATTAATATAAGCATAATTGTCTTGTCCTCGATTAATCGGATTGCACTGCTCCATAATATCCGATTTACCCGCAACACACCCGACCGGTCCCCCTCCACCTATAATCTTTCCATAAGCCGCCAAGTCTGGGAGAATCCCAAAATACTCTTGCGCACCTCCGTATGCGAGCCTAAACCCCGTAACCACCTCGTCAAAAATCAACAGGATTTCAAACTCATCACAAAGCGCTCTTAACCCCTCCAAAAATCCTGCGTCTGGAAAGATTATTCTTTGAACGGGTTCAACAATTATAGCCGCTAGATCTTCACGATTAGCCTCTACAATAGCCCGAATAGCCTCAAGATTATTGTAGGGCCCGATAAGCACAGTTTCATTTAAGACTGAGGGCATACCAGATGTATCTGGTTGACCTACCGGGTAGTTCGACAAGGCGGTTGGGCTAACAGAAAAACAGGAGTAATCATGATTCCCATGATATCCGCCCTCCAGTTTTAGTATTTTATCTTTACCAGAAAAAGCTCTAGCAATTCTCATGGAATAAAAAGTAGCCTCCGACCCGGTCGTACAGTAAGCAATCTTCTCCGCGCAGGGGATAGCTTCAACAAGCTCTTCCGCAAAAAGAACACATTCTTCATTTAACGTTCCAAAGAAATGGATTCCCTTACTTGACTGATGGACTGCCGCGTCGACAACGCTGGGGAAGGCATGCCCCAAAATAAGTGCACCAGCTCCTCCAACATAGTCTATGTATTCCCGACCTCCAGTGTCATAAAGCTTTGATCCGTGACCTTCCTTTATGACAAACCGCACTTCTTCAGCCAATGAATAGCCACCCAACCCTGCTCCGGGTAAAACTCTGTTTGCTAATTGATACCACTCCTCGTGGTTTATTGGCATTGTCATTATATTTCCTTAATTCTCGAAGGCAGCTGAGGTAACAAGTTTAAATCCAGCGGCTAATATCTGTATCATAACGGGTTCTCGCATATAAGAGCTCCTGAACGATGGACATTGATTTTCCAGTCGGGCGGTACAACTGAGGTGCCACCCGCTTCCTCGATAATTGCAGGTCCTGTCAGACATTGCCCACCTGAAAAATACTCGCGGCCATAAACCGGGCAGTTTACCCAACTCTCAGCAAACCAAACCTCTCGCGTTTCAATTAGCATTTCTCCTGCACTATTGCTCGCAAAATTTAGTTCAGGCTTGTTTACGAGACCCAGAGCAACGAGCCTCAAATTTACGATCTCGCACTCACTCGTAAGATCTTGATGTCCAAAAGTTTTTTCGTGCATGTTACCGAAAGAGGAGGCAATCACGTTTAGGCTTGGATGTTTATCGTCGAATGGAACGGACAGCGTGTAGCTCTGCCCCGAATACCTTACATCTGCATGGAATTCGAACACTTGTTTCTCCAGGGCAAAACCGTTTTTCGAGAGTGTGTCAGATGCTGTCGATCGCATTTCAGCAGCTCGACCAGAGAGATCCTGATCCGATAGGCCTGTCAATTTACCTCCCCACGCCAAAACAGAGTCCAATCGCTGGTCAGCAAGCAATTGACCCAATGCTGACAAATGGCCCGGATACCTGGGGACGACCACCGTTGGAACCGCCAATTCCTCTGCCACGAGGAATACATGCATCGGACCTGCTCCTCCAAAACCTAAAAGAGCAAAATCTCGAGGATCGAAACCACGATGAACAGAGACCTCTCTTACCGCACCAGCCATCTTAGCCACAGCAATGCGCAAGACGCCATCAGCTAATTCCACCAGATCTCCGCCACCCAATTTATCGGCAAGGCTTTTAAACGCCTCCTCGGACGCCTCGCGACTCAACTGAAGTCCCCCGGAGAGGGTTCGTTCTGTGGGCAGCCGACCTAGATACAAATTTGCGTCGGAAATAGTTGGCTCAACTCCACCTCTGCCGTAACAAGCGGGCCCGGGAAGCGCTCCGGCACTCTTGGGGCCAACTTCCAAGGTTCCGTCCTCTTGAACCCAAGCAATCGACCCTCCACCAGCCCCAATGGTATGGATATCTAATTGAGGGACCTGAAGGGGATAAGCGTCAATCTGATTGTCATGAGAAATGCGCGGTCGTCTTTGGTGGATCAAGGCAACATCTGTGCTTGTCCCGCCCATATCAAAGGTGATGCAATCTTCAACCTCTGCCAACTCGCACACCCGAACGGCTCCGCCCACTCCTCCTACCGGACCAGATAGAAACGTCCCAACAGCAAAGGCTCCTGCTTGGTCTAGAGTCATAGCCCCACCGTTGGACCCCATGATATTAACCGGAGCGCGAACGCCATTCTCCTTAAGCTCCGTAGAGAGAGTCTCTAAGTATTCCCTTACAACAGGGGTCAAGTAAGCATTGAGAACACACGTCGAAAATCGATGAAACTCTCCCTGCTCAGCGACAACTCCGGTCGAGAAACAAACAGGCATATTCAATAGCTCTTGCAATTGCTCAGCGGCAAACCTCTCCGTTTTGTCATTTGCGTACGAATTCACGAAACAGACGGCAACCGCTTCTACCCCCTGCGCCTCTAACCACAATGCCAGTTTCTGAAAATCAAAACCTGCCAGATCATCTAAGACTTCACCATCCGCTGTCATTCGCTCGGGGACCTCCACCCTAAGCGGACGGCTGACCAACGGCTTCGGACGTACAAACTTTATGTCAAAGAGCCCTCCAATCAAGCGCCGTGTTCGGCCTATCTCCAACGCGTCTTTGAATCCTTTTGTTGTAATTAATGATGTATTCGCACCTTTTTTTTCAAGCAAAGCATTAGTTGCTATTGTCGTGCCATGCACAAAGGCTTTTACCTCATTAGCTTGAATACCGAGCTGCTTCAACGCATTTAGGACGCCTTCCCACTGCCTTCCCGGCAGCGAGGGGACTTTGGCTTCAAGTAAAGTTTGTGTCTGTACTTCCAGACACAATATATCTGTGAAGGTACCGCCTACATCAATACCAATCAGATAATCACGACTGGACATTTTTAATTACTCCCCAAAAAAAGGCATGGAGGGCACGGAACGAATTTCCACGAACTCGTCAGCAGATACCCCTGTTAAAGCGGAGCCACTTGCCCCGAGAGCAATCACACCGGGAGCACCATTTAACTTTGTCCACCCTCTAACCGGGGCGCATGCCGACCCCCTAATCTCGATAAGATCTCCCCTCTGGATACCTATTAGGCGCGCATCTGCATCAGATATTTGAAATATTCTTCTAACTCCATCGAATTCGTCCGTCTCAATTACCTGGACCCGGAGCTTCAACCTTTCTTCTCGTAAGGTTCGTCTTCTCTCTACTGTTTGTTTTTCGTTTACCGAGCCATCAGGCTCCAAAATGACACCATACCTTGAGGCCGCTTGGCTCTCGGTCAGTAATCCGTTGACCATATCGGCTCTTACACGCGAAGCATCACGATTAAAAGGGTCACCAAAGCCACCTCCTCCAGCCGTTTCCTCCCGAACAATATCGTTTTTTAGAAGTTCAAATCCCGATACTTTTCCCGGAACATCTGATGGTTCAATCTGTTTACCATTCCGGATTACGGTGAACTTATTCGCAGCACCGTTAGATCCGCCCTTCACCCCGTAGGGGGGAATAACATTTTTTTCAGAAAGAACCGACAGCATCGCCCGCTCATCTAGAATACGAATGTCGCGCCTCAGTCCAAATCCCCCTCGAAACTCGCCATCTCCGCAAGACCCTTCCCTAATTTCACAGGCCTCCACTCTCAGAGGATATTGCTTCTCCACCGTTTCAGCAGACTGAATTGAGTTAAAATCGCCCTCATTGTAACTCCTCACTGCTGTACTTCCATCTGTATTGTCCGAGGCACCTGTTCCACCTGCAGGCCATTCGTAGTGGATGAAAGTGGAATTGTTAGAGCGAGCGCCAGTAATATGGATGTGGTTTGCTCCTCCCTTAAGATCACCCACCGACATATGAGGTACTACCTGCCCCATGGCGGACGCGACTACAGAGTCTATTAAGAACTTAACCTCTGCCATCCCACCGCAAGGTGACGTCTCTCGCGCATTAATGAAGCTTCCCGCTGGGGCAACAACCTCTATCGGGTTGAAAGAGCCATGATTTATGGGTGTTTTAGGGTCGAGGAATGCCTTCACAATAGTGCCAACTGCATTAAATGCCATCGCAGGACCGCAGTTAGTTGGTCCGTTTGTCTGAGGAGATGAACCGGTAAAGTCCGCTGTAATGGAGTCGCCAGAAATAGTGAGTTTCAATCGAACGACCAGCGGATCTGGGTTAGACCCATCACTTTCAATGAAGCCCTCTGCAAAATAATCTCCATCGGGGCATTCGGTAATTTTGCCTCTCATCTGGCGTTCAGATCTGGCAATTAATTCTTCCACACCATCTAGAAGGTGTTGTCCGCCAAACCGTTGAAACAGACGACCAATATGTTCAACAGCTTTCCGCCCTGTTCCTAGCATGGCATTGAAATCACCCAATCTTTCCTCACGGCCACGCATGTTATTGAATAACAGGTCTATTAGCCCCTGATTAAGCGCCCCTCGCTCGCATATTTTTGTCGGAATAATACGTATACCTTCCTGATATATCTCTTTGACCCGCCCCGACAAACTCCCAGGAGTCATGCCTCCTACGTCGTTCCAATGGCAGCGCATAGCGGCAAACATTGCCAATCGACCTTCGAAGAATATCGGTTGCAACAACAAGACATCATTTAAATGTGTCCCGCCGGTATAAGGGTCATTATGGAGAAACAAGTCGCCCTCATGGATGTCATCTCCAAAAGCCTTCACAACCTCTCTAGTTGAGTATGGAACAGCAAATATATGAATCGGATGGTCTGCGAGGCCCTGAGCTATTTGACGACCATCTGCGGACATCAGGGCACACGAAAAATCATGTCCTTCGTAAATTATAGCAGCATAGGATGAATGTATTATATTTGCCCTCATTTCATTAACCACTGCAACAAGGGACTCTCTGATTAACTCTAAACGAACTATATCTCTCATAACCTGATCCATATTGACACGCGCGACCCTATCATCACAAATGACCACGTCAAATCACCGTTTGCGATTGAACGCGAAAACTCTATAAGGACATTATGAAACAAAGGACTTCGCACTCAGATCCGTTCATCTTTGATCGCTTACCCCCCGAAAAATACTGGCCTGAAATGGACTATTCAGTTCTTCCGGAGCTGTCGGACTACTCAGAGACATTAAATGTCGCGACGGAATTGCTTGATAAGGCTCTTTTGCGTGGGTGGGGAGATAATCCTGCAGTTCATTATGAGGGCATTACGTGGACATACTCCCAGCTCCTAGAAAAATCTAATCAAATTGCAAACCTGCTTGTTACACGATATGGGATGGTCTCCGGGGAACGAGTTATACTACGGTCGGGAAACCACCCCATGCTGATTGCTGCATGGTTTGCGGTTCTCAAAGTTGGCGGCGTTGCAATCTCTTCCATGCCGGTTCTTCGAGAACGAGAACTGATCTACATGATGGATAAAGCAAAAGTCCAAATTGCTATTTCCGATATCAAATTATCAGAAGACATAGAGAAAGCTCAGCAGAACTGTTCAAGTTTGCGTGATATTATCTATTTTGGCGACGGCGATAATCCCCTCGAAAATCAAATGCAGGATCAATCCAAAGATTTTGAAAATCTTTCTACTTTTGCACACGACCCTGCAATAATTGGATTTACCTCGGGTTCAACTGGCACACCAAAGGGTACGGTTCACTTTCACAGGGATATCATCGCAGTTGCAGACACCTTTATTAAGTATGTCGTTAAAATTCGACCAAGTGATATTGTTTGCGGTAGCCCCCAGATAGCCTTTCTCTACGGCCTTTGCGCATATATTCCAGATACAATGAGATTTGGCGCCGCTGCGGTCGTGTTAGAACGGGGCACGCCAGAAAAATTGCTGGAAACAATAGAGAACCAAAAAGCCACTGTTTGCTTTTCAACTCCTTCTGGTTACAAATTAATGTTAGACCACATTGACCGCTTTAATACGAGTACACTCAGGGTTTGTGTGGCTGGCGGAGAACCCCTCGCACCGGCTGTTTTTAAACAGTGGGAAGAAAAAACCGGCGTTCGAATTATAAATGGGCTCGGTATTTCTGAGCTTTTACATATATTTATATCCTCCAGCGGCGACCAAATAAAACCAGGGACCATCGGGAAGGCAGTACCGGGCTTTCAAGTTCGAGTTGTGAATGAAAATTTTGAGGATACTAAGCCCGGCGAAATTG
>CAJXEC010000027.1 GCA_913052165.1 uncultured Rhodospirillaceae bacterium | reverse complement strand
AAGCCGGGGCGAGGCGTGCGGCTCTTCGAAGCTGAAAATAAACGTAAGGTGTTAGTACTGCATTTTATGGCAAATCTTTTTATGCCGCGATTGGACGATCCTTTTGATGGGGTAGAAAGAGAGTTGCAGAACTGGCGGTTATCCTCGTCAGCAGATGTCATTATTCTGGATTTTCATGGTGAGGCGACCAGCGAGAAAATGGCTATGGGCCACATGCTCGATGGCAGAGTCTCGGCTGTTGTAGGAACTCACAGTCATGTTCCGACAGCTGATGCCCAGGTGTTGCCCGAAGGCACGGGCTATATCAGTGATATCGGCATGTGTGGAGATTACGACTCAGTCATTGGAATGAAAAAAGAGGCTGCAATTGCGCGTTTTCGCAAACAGATCCCCAACCCCCGGCTTGAGGCTGCTTTAGGTGAGGCAACACTGTGTGCTGTGTTGGTGGAAACCGAAGATAAGACAGGTTTAGCCAAGAGGTTGGGCCCTGTGAGGATAGGTGGGAGGTTAAACCTTGAAATTCCTGCTTGGGCGCAGGCTTAGTAGGCAATTAACTGCAATGATACTCTAAAAGCCAATCTATCACTCTTAATTTCAATTTGGAAACTCAGGACACGTCAGATTTGGGGAGTGAGGTGGCCCCATTGCTGCCACATTTTGAATTATACTCGTCCACCTATAACCTTGTTCGGTGAACTTTCCCTAGGGGACGTGCGAGGGAATACTGTATATGGTACGTTTAGGTATAGGATAAACAATTTATAGTAGATTTATGGCCGGTCATTCAAAATTTAAAAACATTATGCATCGAAAGGGAGCCCAAGATGCTAAACGCGCAAAAGTTTTTACTCGTTTAATTAGAGAAATCCAAGTTGCAGCGAGAATGGGATTACCTGATCCCGAGATGAACCCGAGATTAAAAAGCGCAGTCGCTGCAGCTAAGTCGGCGAACATGCCGAATGATAATATCGACAGGGCGATTAAACGGGCTGTAGGTGACGGTGAAGGAGAGAATTTCGAAGAGATCAGGTACGAAGGCTATGGACCGGGAGGCGTCGCAATAATTGTCGAGGCGCTTACCGATAATCGGAACCGGACGGCGAGTGAGGTTCGAGCAGCTTTCACTAAACACGGTGGTTCCCTTGGTGAAACAAATAGCGTGAGTTTTCAATTTAGCAGGATTGGAGCGATAACTTTGCTGGGCGACTGCGCTGATCCCGACCAGGTATTTGAAATCGCACTTGAGGCAGGCGCCACAGATGTGATCTCAGGCCCCGACTCCCATGAGATTACGTGCGCTCCGGATGAACTACACACGGTCCGAGCAACAGTCGAAGAAAAATTGGGCCCACCGGAGGAAGCCGCACTCGTTTGGAAACCAAACTCAACGGTGGAAATCGAAGAGGGTGTGATCGAAAAGCTTTTCAAGCTCTTCGCAGCATTAGACGAGAGTGATGACGTGCAAAGTGTCTCTGCAAATTATTTGGCCGATGACTCGGTGTTGGCACGTTTAATGGACTGACAGGAGCAAAATTAAATTTTGATTTTAATCGGATTAGATCCAGGATTGCGTAGAACCGGATGGGGGGTCATTCAAGTTGATGGTAATCATTTGGCGCATTTAGGTAATGGTGTGATTTCAGTCCCAAGCTCTGATGACTTGGCCACTCGTCTTTCTAATTTGCACCGACAGTTATTATCAATTCTAACTGCATTCGCACCCAATGAGGCCGCTGTTGAGGAGACATTTGTAAATAAAAACCCGAAATCCACGCTTAAGTTGGGGCAAGCGAGGGGTGTAGTAATGACGGTTCCAGCGTTAGAGGGGCTACCGGTATTCGAGTATCCACCGAACCGAATCAAACAATCTTTGGTAGGTTCTGGTCATGCGACCAAAAAGCAAGTGGAGGTGATGGTTAGGACTTTGTTGCCTGGGGCCAAGGTAGAGAATGCAGATGCTTCTGACGCTCTTGCTATTGCGGTATGCCATGCCCACCACAGACAAAGCGCCCAAAAGATGAGGGCCGCGGGATTGCAGAAATGATTGCGAAACTGCGCGGCATAGTCGATGAAATGGGCCCAGATTGGGTCATTATTGATGCAGGTGGAGTAGGGTATCTAGTTTTTTGCTCATCCAGAACTTTAAGCATTTTGGATGAAAAAGAGGGGCCTGTGTCTGTCTGGATTGAAACCCACGTAAGGGAAGACCACATCCACCTTTACGGTTTTTCAAATGTTTCCGAAAAAGACTGGTTTAATTTGTTAACAACGGTTCAAGGTGTAGGAACAAAAGTTGGGTTGGCCTTGCTTAGTTCTATGTCTGTAGATGACTTAAAAGCTGCGCTAATCACACAGGACGCAGCTCTGTTCACACAGGCTCAGGGTGTGGGACCCAGGCTGGCAGCTCGGATTTTGACGGAACTCAAAGATAAAGCAGGCACGTTATTAGTTGAGAGGGCTGGAAATAATAGAGAATTAGATCCAAAAAAACATCAAGCTGTTTCTGATGCAGTCTCTGCGCTGGTTAATCTCGGATACAAGCGACCTCAGGCGCTTGAAGCCGTGGGTAAGGCGGCCAAGCATTTATCAGAGGGTCCTGACATGGAGGAGCTCCTGGTATCGAGCCTTAAAGAGCTTAGCAAATGACTGAGGAGCGTCTAATCAGTCTTAACACCACAGAGGGCGACGGAGCCGATGTTACGCTACGTCCAGAGGTCTTAGGGGATTTTATCGGCCAAGATAAACTAAAACAAAACCTGAGTGTTTTCGTTGAAGCGGCAAGAAACAGAGGTGAAGCTCTGGATCACGTCCTTTTTCACGGTCCACCAGGCTTGGGGAAAACAACACTCGCCCAGATAGTCGCACGGGAACTTGGGGTCGGCTTTCGTGGCACTTCTGGACCAGTGATCGCAAAGGCTGGCGATCTTGCAGCAATTCTGACTAATCTTGAGCCAAGAGATGTTCTATTCATCGACGAAATTCACAGATTATCGCCTGCGGTGGAAGAGATCTTGTATCCTGCAATAGAAGATTTTCAACTTGATTTAATCATAGGGGATGGGCCTGCCGCACGCTCAATTAAAATCGATCTTCCGCCATTCACTCTGGTTGGCGCGACCACACGATCTGGTTTGCTGACAACACCACTGAGGGAACGTTTCGGTATCCCTTTGAGACTTGAATTTTACCAACCTAGCGATCTGGAAACCATAGTGCTGCGGGCTGCAGGGTTGATGAAAATGAATATTACTTCCGACGGCGCAATGGAAATAGCCCGAAGGGCCCGTGGAACGCCTCGGGTAGCTGGTCGATTGCTCAGAAGGGTAAGAGACTTTGCCTCTGTAGAGAACGCAGAAAATATAGATGTAACGGCTGCAGATCTTGCCCTTAACCGGCTTGAGGTAGATCAGCTGGGACTAGACGCCATGGATCGTCGCTATTTGACTTGTTTGGCTGAAAATTATGGGGGAGGCCCCGTGGGGGTAGAGACGCTTGCTGCGGCGTTATCAGAACAGCGAGATGCCATTGAAGAGGTAATAGAACCATATCTCATTCAAAGAGGACTTCTTCAACGAACACCGAAGGGGCGCGTTCTGACTAAAACTGGTCTGAATTATGTTGGTGCGGCATTGCCGGGAAGTGGGCCGCTGTTTGAGCCCTTATCTAGCGCTGAGAAATTCGATGACTAATTCGAACAATAAATTGTCTCATAATTTTTCTGTGCGAGTTTATTTCGAAGACACCGACGCAGGCGGTGTTGTCTATCACACAAGTTTTCTCCGTTTTGCAGAGAGGGCTCGAACAGAGTTGCTTCGTTCTCTTGGTATTTCCCATCAAAGTTTAGAAGACAAAGAAGGAATTATTATTGCCGTTCGGAGTTGCAACGCGGAGTATTTAAAGCCAGCAAGGCTGGATGACATGCTTGAGATAACATCTGGAAATATAATACCGGAGGCGACTGGACTAAAGTTAAGCCAAACTATCAGACGTGGAGAAGAAATTTTGGTTTCGGTGGGCGTGAGGCTTGTGTGTGTTAATAAAAAAGGTAGGCCAGTAAGGTTGCCTTTGCGGATACATGAAAACGTCGGGATATTTCAGAATTAATTTCGAAAAAAATAAGGAAAGATCGAGAAATGGAACAAACAGAAGTAGCAGCCGCCGCGCTAGCTGGATCTCTAGGTCACGATATGTCGGTTTGGGGTCTGTTCCTTCAAGCTGATGTGGTCGTCAAAATTGTCATGATCGTCTTGCTCTTGGCGTCGGTTTGGAGTTGGGCGATTATATTTGAAAAATGGTTTCGTCTCAGGACTATGCAGGCCCGGGCAGATGCCTTTGAAGAGGCTTTTTGGTCAGGCGGATCACTGGAGGATTTGTTCTACCGGGCGGAAAAGGGCCGTCACCATCCCATGTCCTCTATTTTTACATCTGCAATGCGAGAGTGGCGCAGGTCTGGGAACCGAAATGTCGGAGATGTAGCTGGTTTGGCTCAGAGGATAGAGCGCGTGATGTATGTGACCCTCGGTAGAGAAATGGATAAAGCTGAGAGTCATATGACCTTCTTAGCTTCGGTGGGATCTACGGCCCCTTTTATAGGATTATTTGGCACAGTCTGGGGAATTATGAATAGTTTTCAGGCCATTGCTATGTCAAAAGATACGTCGCTTGCAGTAGTGGCTCCGGGTATTGCTGAGGCCTTATTCGCTACAGCCCTTGGCTTGGTTGCGGCTATCCCGGCGGTGCTGGCATATAACAAATTAAGTTCAGATTTTGGCCGTTACGTGACAAGGTTGGAAGCGTTTACCAGTGAGTTTGGAGCGATAATTTCTCGGCAATTGGAAGGTGAAAATTAGCTATGGTGATGATGTCGCCGACACCAGGTAGTGGCCGATCGGGCGGGCGTCGAGTTAGGCGTCGTCCCATGAGCGAAATTAATGTGACTCCAATGGTCGATGTTATGCTGGTGCTACTTATTGTATTCATGGTCACTGCGCCTCTTTTGACCGTTGGTGTTCCGGTCGATTTGCCTAAAACTGCTGCAAATCAGATCGGTGGTAAGGACGAACCGCTTGTTGTTACCATTAATAAAAATAGCGATATTTTTCTTCAGGACTCCAAACTGGATCTGGATCAGCTAGCCCCCAGGCTTTTGGCGATATCTCAAAATAGGCGGGACGCTCGAATTTTTGTGCGAGGCGACCAAACAATTCCGTATGGCACGATAATGTCGGTGATCGGAAAACTGAATGGATCCGGCTTTAAAAAAGTTGCTTTAATTACTGACCCGGTTCCGTCGGCGGCTAAGCCTGGCCAGCGGAGAAGGTAACAAATGCCAAAGGCGCTCCTTTTTTCGTTCCTTTTTCATCTATCAATTTTTTCTGCGGCCTGGATTGGCGTTCCGGCGCTATTTTCACCTCCGCCCGTCGGCTCGGCTAATATCCAGGTCGAACTTGTATCTACAATCGAGCAAAAAGATAAAAAATCGGTAACTAAGAAAAAAGTCCTAAAAGATTCCGAGAAATCTCAGGCCAAGCCGGTTTCGAAAAACTTTGTCACATCTGACATTGAGAGGGAGGCTAGCGAACTTGCGCCAGAGTTATTACCAAAAAAAATTAAAAAGCCTATTAGATCGGAGGCACTTACACCAATTCCGAAAAAGAAGCCTCGGCCTACCGTAATAAAGAAAACAGAACAAAAAAAACTGTCCGCTCTAATCCCAACGCCAAAAAGAAAGCCAATTCGCAAGTCTAGAATCAAAGAGAAATCAAAAAAGTCCAACACTGCTTCGTTTAAATCTTTACTTAAGGATATTGCATCTGCGCGAAAAAAGGCAGATCAGGAGCAATTCACTGACATCTTAAGAGGCTTGGAAACGGAAAAACAGCAAATGACGGAAACAAACAAAGCCCAATCAGACAGTAGAACTAAATCCTTTGAACAGAGACCGATTTCTTCCTCGCATCGACAAAAAAAGATTGCGCAACTAATCGTAACGATCCGAAACCAATTGAGCCCTTGTTGGAACATCCCCTCTGGGGCGAAGAATTTGGAGAGGTTAAAAATAGAGGTCCGCATCCGCTTAAATCCGGATGGGTCCCTTAGGCCTCCAGCCAAGATCAGTGAACCATCTTTTAAAACCAGTCACCCAGCCTACCAAGTACTTGCTGAGAGTGCATTGAGAGCTTTGAACGACCCCGGCTGCATGCCTTTAAAATTGCCTCCCGAAGAATATCAAGATTGGAAAGATATCGCCTTCAAATTTGATCCAAGAGCTGCTTTAGGCCGATAGGAAGAAACATGTTGAATTTTTTAATTAATAGAATCTCGTCAGTCCTCTTGTCCTTTTGCTGTTTACTCAGTTTTGAGAATAGTTTTGCCCAGCTCAGGGTTGATATAACGAGTGGGAACCCAAGGCCAGTGCCCATTGCGATAACAGAATTTTTTGGTGTTGACCCCAGCGCGTCGAAGTTGGGAAATTCCATCGGCCTAGTTATTTCAAACGATCTCGAGGGGTCTGGACTTTTTAAGTTGATCGATCACAAGGCCTTCATACAAAGTCGTGAGTCTTTGCGTCGGCTTCCTCAGTTCCCCGCGTGGCGGCAAATTAATGCGCAAGCGCTGGTGGTTGGAACTGTTGAAAATTTAGAGAATGGAAAACTTCGAGTAGATTTTCGTCTTTGGGATGTGTTTTCTTCCAAGCAATTAATCGGCCGCAGGCTCGAGACTGAACCTGATAATTGGCGAAGAGTGGCGCATATCATTTCGGATGCAATATATAAAAGAATCACTGGAGAGGATGGTTATTTTGATACCAGAATAGTTTATGTTTCTGAAACAGGGCCAGCAAAAAAAAGGGTGAAGCGCCTAGCGATTATGGATCAAGATGGAGCCAATTTGCGTTACCTAACTAACGGTTCAAATTTGGTTCTTACCCCCAGGTTCTCGCCAACCGCTCAGGAAATTACCTATTTGGCGTACGTGAATAACCGACCGCGCGTTTATATCTACAATATTGATACGGGCCAAAGGGAAGCACTGGGAGATTTCCCGGGGATGAGCTTTGCTCCTCGTTTTTCCCCGGACGGTAATAAAGTCATCATGTCGATAGCAAAGAATGGAAACTCAGATATATATACCATGGATTTGCCAACCCGGCGGACAATAAGATTAACCGCCCACCCCGCGATAGATACGTCTCCCTCTTTTGCCCCAGATGGGAGCCGAATCGTCTTTAATTCCGACAGAGGTGGCCAACAACAACTCTACGTTATGACTTTGAGAGATCGGAAGGCAAGCCGAATAAGTTTTGGGACTGGCCGTTATGCAACTCCTGTTTGGTCCCCAAGAGGTGATTTAATTGCTTTCACCAAAATGTTCAAAGGGGAGTTTGCGATTGGCGTAATGCGTCCAGATGGCTCTGGAGAAAGACTTTTGACAAAAGGTTTCTTGGTAGAAAGTCCAACCTGGGCACCAAACGGTCGAGTTTTAATGTTTTTTAGAAAGGACCGTTCAGGAAAACGAGGCGGCCAACCCAAGCTTTTTTCGATAGATTTGACCGGCTATAATGAAAGACTGATTTTGACGCCCACATCCGCCTCCGATCCAGCGTGGTCACCAGTAAACTGACGACACGAAAGTATGTCATGATTAAATTACAAAATTCTCGAAAAACATCCTTGAAGTTGAGCGTGTCCGCGTTAGTGTAAGAGGGCACGCGGATAATCGGTTTAAAAACAGTGCGAAAGGATGGTCTAATGCGCTTCAAGTTGATTAGTACAATAATATTTGGGCTTGCCCTATCAGGGTGCGAGACCTCATCAGATGGAAGTAGGACTATTGAAAATAGCGCTGCTTCAGGTTCTGGATCAACCAAGGTTTCAGTATTGAAATCATCAGATGTAAAAACACGTCGGTCGGACCTCGTCGTTCCGCCGGGTACGCAGGAAGACCTCGTAGTAAATGTTGGCGACAGAGTTTTCTTTTCCACTGATAGTTTTCAACTTTCTGCTGGGTCCCGCGCGGTTTTGGAAAAACAAGCGAAATGGCTTGCTCAAAATTTAGGGGCGACCTTTAGTGTTGAGGGACATGCGGACGAGCGTGGAACCAGAGAATACAATCTTGCTCTTGGAGAGCGCCGAGCTGCAGCCGTTCGTGACTATTTGGTCGCACTTGGAGTTAATCCAAATCGTATTCAAACAATTAGCTTTGGAAAGGAACGGCCGGTTGACCCCAGATCATTAGGTGAAGCTTGGTCTAAAAACCGTCGAAGCGTATCTGTGGTGAAATAGCAGATAGTTAACTTGAGGTGTCTTTGACGACTAATGTGAGGGGTTCTGTTGATTTTAGCAGGTTTGGATTTTGTCTAGCCCTTGTTGGTTGCTTGCTGCTCAATGAACGAGCGGCAGTAGCGCAGTCGCAGGAGGCCGGAGTGTCTTCGTTCGCGCGTCAGGCAGTTCGTATCGATCAACTAGAGACTGAAATTAGAAGGTTAACAGGCCAGAATGAACGTATCAATTTCAAAATCAACCAATTAGAGGGGCAGCTTCAGTCTTTAAGAGATAGATTAGACTCTGCAGCAACGCAAATTGAGCATCTCCAACAGTTTGGTTCTTCTGCTCAATCGGTACCGAACGGCAGATCTGACAACAGTCCAGGGGCCTTAAATGAACCAGACTCATCTGGATCAACGGTACTTGTCCCGGGTGCAGATAAAGGAGCTAGAGTTTTAGGAGTTATTGCAGCCGATAAGGTTGCAAGCGCCAAGCCTCTTGGCTCCTTTGAAGAGCTCTCCCCCACTCAACTTTATGAAAAGGCACAAGGTTTTTTAGCCAAGGGGAAAGATTTTGATAAAGCGGTAGAGTTGCTGCAAATACTCGTTGTCAGACATCCCGAACATGTCTTAGCTCCGAATGCTTATTACTGGTTAGGGCGCGCGTATTTTGTCCGGGGAGATTTTCGAAAAGCTTCATTCTCTTTTGCTGAAGGATTGCAAAAGTTTCCTAAGTCGCAAAAAGCATCTGCTAACCTCCTAAATTTGGGCATAGCATTCCTGAAGCTGGGCAAAAAACGAGAGGCGTGCACCACATGGGGACAGTTATCAGTCACATACCCCAATGCGCCCGAGGCTATTAAACGGCGGGTGGGACGAGAGCGTAAAAAAGCCAGTTGTTTTTGAAGCTCGGAGCTTAGAATATAGAAATCTCTTCTCCAACTTTGCAGCTTGAATTCAATCGCGTAATGTCCGACTTAGGCCCATTCGAGCCCTGCCCTCATATTGCTGTTGCCCTTTCCGGAGGCGCTGATAGCACAGCCATGCTTCACCTGCTCAGAGATTGGTCTGGGGTTTGTGAAGCCAAAATTACAGCTCTAATCGTGGACCACAGATTACGCCCAAATTCAACTAATGAGGCTTTGCTTATTCAGAAGAAGACACAGGAATTGGGTGTTGAATGCTATATCTTAACTTGGACAGATACCAAACCTAGCGGCGGCATTCAGGCCGCTGCCAGGGAGGCTAGGTACAATCTTCTGGGCAAGTGGTGTTTGAACCATGGGGTTCTGCATTTATTGGTCGGGCATAACAAAGATGATCAAAAAGAGACGGTTTTTATGCGGTTTATGCATGGGTCAGGGAAATTTGGGCTAGCTGGAATGGCCGCTCAGCGTCAAATGGGTTGGGGGAGGATTATTAGGCCTTGTCTCAGGTTTTCCGGGGCAACCCTGCGCAGATATCTTCGAGAGAAGAGACTGGCTTGGATTGAGGATCCCTCTAACCTAGATACAAGATTTGAGCGCGTCAGAATCAGGAGTGAATTGAATAATCGTTTGGTCTGTGAGGAGTTAGATTATGCCTATTTGACCGAGACTAGAGGTGCAATAGAGCATAAGACATCAAAATTTTTGGCTGGTGCTGCGATGATTTTCAACACAGGTTATGCTAGTATAGAGTCAGAGGCCTTGCTAAGTTTGCCGTCAGATATTGCTCAACGGGTCCTGGGGAATCTATGTGCGGCGATAGGGGGGTCTTTTTATTTGCCTCGGCGAGCTAAATCTTTGACCTTGTTGACTCAGTTGGGAGCAGGAGAATTTGCTGGCAGGACGTTACACGGGTGCCATCTAATTCAGAAAAATGGTCAATTAGTGATTTTTCGCGAGTGGCGACGCTGTATAACGCAGAAAATTCCTGCCGACTGTGTATCTAAATGGGATAGTCGTTTTAGTTTCCGTCTGCCGCCAATGGCGGGCGTTTCGGTCGGTCCTCTGGGCGATTCTTATTCACTCATCAAAAGCACAGAAGTCAAAGATATCTCAATGCCGCGACCCGCGATTATGGCTTTACCAGCATTTTTTCGCGGAAAAACCCTTTTGGCGGTGCCTCATTTAGACTTTGGACGTTCAAACAAATATGATAGCCTCAAGCGGTTGGGTATAGTCTTTAAACCTCTAAGGCCTGTTACTTGCGCCCCATTTTCTGTTGCTTAATTCATTTTAGGCACCATCTAATAGGGAGAATTATCTTACAGGGAGATATTTAACACGTTTGGGCAAAAGTTTATTTGCCCGAATAAAAGGATGTGGAAGTGGGAAATTTAGGAAAAAATTTAATTTTATGGCTCGTTATAGGCGCCTTGTTAGTTGTGCTGTTCAATATGTTTCAACAATCGGATGGGCAAAACAATAGGATTGCGATTCCCTTCTCAGACTTTGTCGCTGAGGTTGGAAATGGGCAAGTTAGAGAGGTTATGATAACAGGTAAAAACATCGAAGGTTTTTACACAGATGGGCGAGCCTTTCGGACTTATGCCCCTGATGATCCTAATCTTGTCGAGAGATTGACCAGTAAGGGCGTGGTGATCAGGGCTAAGCCTATTGAGGATGGCTCACCGAGTTTAATGCAAATCCTGATTTCTTGGTTTCCAATGTTGCTGCTTATCGCGGTGTGGATCTTTTTCATGCGCCAAATGCAGTCTGGTGGTGGTAAGGCTATGGGTTTTGGAAAATCAAAAGCAAAGCTCCTCACCGAAAAAGCTGGTCGCGTCACTTTTGAGGATGTTGCAGGCATAGACGAGGCAAAAACCGAGCTTGAAGAAGTAGTCGAATTTCTCAGAGACCCCCACAAGTTTCAGCGCCTTGGGGGGAAAATTCCGAAGGGCGTTCTCCTTGTCGGCCCCCCCGGTACAGGGAAAACGCTGCTCGCAAGGGCTATTGCGGGGGAGGCTAACGTGCCCTTTTTTACTATTTCGGGTTCTGATTTTGTAGAGATGTTCGTTGGGGTTGGCGCGAGCCGGGTTCGCGACATGTTTGAACAAGGAAAGAAGAATGCTCCATGCTTGATATTTATCGATGAAATAGATGCAGTGGGGCGACATCGGGGAGCTGGGCTTGGTGGCGGAAATGATGAGCGCGAGCAAACACTAAATCAACTCTTGGTGGAGATGGATGGGTTTGAAGCTAATGAAGGGGTCATCTTGATCGCGGCGACCAATCGGCCAGATGTTTTAGACCCCGCGCTTTTAAGGCCGGGAAGATTTGATCGTCAGGTGGTGGTACCCAACCCTGACATACTAGGAAGGGAGAAAATTCTGAAAGTACACACGCGCAAAGTTCCCACGGCACCAAACGTGGATGCTCGTGTCATAGCCCGAGGAACCCCAGGCTTTTCGGGGGCAGATTTGGCTAATTTAGTCAACGAAGCGGCCCTCTTGGCGGCTAGGCGAAACAAAAGACTCGTTACGATGGAAGAGTTTGAGGAAGCAAAAGATAAAGTTTTGATGGGGGCGGAACGGCGCTCGATGGTCATGAGTGAAGAGGAAAAAGAGCTCACCGCCTATCATGAAGCGGGCCACGCCATTGTTGGTCTTCATGTCCCGAAACATGATCCGCTGCATAAAGTGACTATTATCCCTCGGGGGAGGGCACTTGGCGTTACCATGAATTTGCCAGAAAAAGATCAGCTATCGATGTCAAAAACCCAGTTAACGTCGCGGATTGCCTCCATGTTTGGAGGAAGGGTGGCAGAGGAAATGATCTTCGGTGAAGAGAACGTCACCACCGGCGCTAGCAATGACATCATGCAAGCGACCGGGCTAGCACGGAGAATGGTCACCGAATTTGGTTTTAGTGAGAAACTAGGTCCCTTACGGTACAGTGAAAATCAAGAAGAGGTTTTCTTGGGACATTCTGTCACTCAGCAGAAAAATAACTCAGATGCCACCACTGCAATAATTGACTCGGAAGTTCGGCGCATCGTTGAAGAAGGGGAAGCTACAGCGAGAGAGGTTTTGGCTGAGTTCAAAGACCAGTTAGAGAGCCTCGCGAGGGCACTTTTGGAGTATGAAACTTTGTCTGGTGACGAAGTCGACTCGATCCTGAAAGGTGAAGACATAAATCGTTCTACGATCGATGACCCTCCTTCTGATCCCAGGGGTAAATCTTCTGTACCCTCCGCCGGAAGGAGAAAGGACAACGACGGGGGTGCTGCTGGTATGGAGCCCGAGCCGCAAGGGACATAAATTCCCCCTTATGTAGCCACCAGGCTGTCTATGAGACCCATTTCAATATCAGAATTGCCGGGTGACTTCGATTTTAGCGTCACCAAGGAGTCACCGATTGGGCTCCGTCCAATAGGATTGTGGAAATCGGCGACAAAGAAAAGGCACCAACTTCCCTTTTTAGGCGGCCCGCAGAGCTTTAGGGACATAGAGATTTTTCTGAAGATCGGAGAGAGTCTAGCTGTAATTGAAGTTGATTATGAAAATGCAATCCGGTGGGCAGACACTGTGGGCGGCGGAGAGATATTTAGATCCGCGTTATCAGCATTGACGAAAAAGCGCTCTGCTTTCGTTGGTCTTAACTCCACCAAACCAAATATAATGGGAATCATAAACGTAACTCCAGACAGTTTTTATGCAGGTAGCAGGTTTGATCCGACCGATGCCGTAGATAAAGCTTACCGTATGATTGAGGATGGCGCAGATATTATCGATATCGGCGGAGAGTCCTCTCGTCCAGGTAGCAACCCCACGCCCCAGGGGCAAGAAATCGATCGGGTTTTACCAGTAATAGAAAAGTTGAAAGGTTGCGGTGTGCCGCTGTCGATTGATACTAGGCGCTCCGCTGTGATGCGAGAGGCCATCTCTGCGGGTGTGACGATTGTTAATGACGTAACGGCCCTATCAGATGAGGGGACCATTCCAGTGCTTAGAGACAACCCGCACGTATCGGTGGTTTTAATGCATGCTCAGGGTGTTCCGCGAACCATGCAGAATAATCCCCGATATTACCATGTGACTTATGAGGTTTTATGTTTCCTGCTCCGTCAAGTGGTTAAATGTCAAGTTGCCGGTATTGAACGCACCAGGATAGCTGTTGATCCAGGCTTTGGCTTCGGAAAAAATGTTGAACAAAACGTTCAAATGTTAAGAGGACTTGCTATGCTTCACTGCACTGGATGTAATGTATTGGTAGGTGTCTCTCGCAAGTCTTTTTTGGGTGCGATTATAAATGAAACTGAGCCAGAGGAGAGACTGTCGGCATCGCTTGCGGCGTCTCTGTTCGCACTGTCGCAGGGCGCTCAGATTCACAGGGTCCACGATGTCAAACAAATAAGGCAGGCCTTCGCCATAAATGATAGGGTCAATCTCTGGTTGAATTGATAGCATATCAGCTATGCTCTCAGGGCAACTACTCAAGTTGATTTAATCGTTAACCGGGAGGGTTAGAATGGCAGTAGCGTTGTTTGGTACCGATGGCGTTCGCGGAACGGCTAATAAATATCCTATGACACCGGATATAGCCATGAAGATTGGTATCGCGGCTGGTAGGGTTTTAAAAAGAGGATCACACCGTCACACGGTTGTGATCGGCAAGGATACAAGAATTTCCGGATATATTTTTGAGCCTGCTTTGACTGCAGGGTTCATTTCAATGGGCATAGACGTGACGTTGGTGGGTCCTATGCCCACGCCAGCTGTGGCCATGCTTACCAAAAGTCTCCGAGCTGATCTCGGCGTAATGATCTCTGCTTCGCATAATCCTTATCGGGACAATGGAATAAAGTTGTTTGGTCCAGACGGTTATAAACTCTCCGATCATACGGAAAGCCAAATTGAATCGCTGATTATTTGTGATTTGGAAAACTCTTTGGCCGAACCCGAAAACATCGGTCGGGCGAGGAGGCTTGAGGATGCTGACGGGCGTTATATTGAGTTTGCCAAAAATACTTTTCCAAAAGGGCTTCGGCTTGATGGATTGAAGGTTGTTATAGATTGTGCGAACGGAGCAGCCTACAAAACCGCTCCGCAAGTTTTGTGGGAATTGGGGGCTGAGATAATCTGCATTGGCAATGGGCCCGATGGATTAAACATCAATTCTGGATGCGGGAGCACTGATACGTCGTTAATGCAAAAAACCGTTATTGAGTCAGGTGCGGATCTGGGGATTGCCCTGGATGGAGACGCAGACAGAGTTTTATTATCAGATGAGAGTGGTAACCTCGTGGATGGAGATCAGCTTCTAGCGGTAATAGCCCGTTCTTTGATGGAGGAAGGTCAATTACAAGGGGGCGGGGTGGTTGCGACTGTGATGTCAAATTTAGGCTTAGAAAATTATATTAAAGGTCTAGGTCTTAACTTTATCCGAACTAACATTGGTGATCGCCACGTGATCCAAGCAATGTTGAACGGGGGCATGAACTTGGGAGGTGAACAATCAGGGCATATAATTTTGAGTGATTACAATTCAACCGGGGATGGAATAGTCGCCAGTCTTAGGGTGTTGTCAACGCTATTGAATGCTAATAAACCGATAAGTCAGCTATGTGCTAGCTTTGAGGCCTGGCCGCAAAAGCTGGTAAATGTTTCCTACACAGGAAAGAATCCGCTCGCTGATAAGGTCATTCAAGAAAAAATATCGAAGCAAAAAGATCGACTTTCTGGCAGTAGCCGTTTGCTTATTCGGGAGTCTGGAACTGAACCGGTCATAAGAATTATGGTCGAAAGTGATAATACAAAGTTATTGGATGAGGTGATCGACGAATTAGTTGATGTAATCAGTGTCGGCCCGAGATAATAATCTTACTGATGATGTGGTAGTTATATGGCGAAGTTATTTTGAGGAAAGTCTATGGTTGGGCGCGTTTTAATAGTAGCCGGTTCTGACTCAGGCGGAGGGGCTGGCATTCAAGCTGACATCAAAGCCGTAAGTGCATTAGATTGTTTTGCTGCTACAGCCATAACCGCGCTTACTGCGCAAAATACTCTCGGGGTCCATGATGTTTATCCAGTTCACCCCGACTTTATTGATAAACAAATTAACGTAGTGATGAGAGATATTGGTGCCGATTGCATCAAGACTGGTATGTTGCATGATGCGGCGACAATCAAATGCGTTGTTCGCGCTATTGATCGGGAGGGACCAGAAGTACCGCTGGTGGCCGATCCGGTAATGGTTGCTAAAGGCGGCGCCAGGCTTCTTTTTGAGGATGCGGTGGTTGCGCTGAATAAATATCTGATACCTAGGGCAACTCTGCTGACCCCCAACATTCCGGAGGCCGAAGCCCTCACGGGTATTAAGGCCTCAGATGACTCAGCGTTGTATCAAATCGGAGAGATTTTATTAGAAAAAGGGGCACAATCCGTCCTGCTTAAAGGAGGTCATTTAATTGGATCAACTATCGTCGATAGGCTCTTTACTTCATCTGGAGTAGAAATCTTTGAAAATCGAAGGATAGACACCAAACACACCCACGGAACTGGTTGCACTCTCGCTTCAGCAATAGCGGCTGGTATTTCGGACGGTTTGACAATTTCCCACGCCGTTAATAAGGCCGAGATTTATTTGCACAAAGCAATTGAAGGGGCGCCGGGTTTTGGATCAGGTCATGGACCAATTGATCACACACATACGGTGCGTAAATAGGTTGCCTATTTATTTGTTTTGATATTGGGACTTTTGGGCTTGACGAAGAAATTGTCGCTGATCAACGGGATTAATTATGCCTAAAAGTACCTTTCGATATCCCTCAACCGCATCGGCTCCAGCATCTCGGTAGGCTCTCGCCACTTTTTCGCGTTGAGTCAGCGTCAAGTGACTCTCTAATTCTTCCCCTCTCTTGGTAAGAGTTAGAAGTCGTGTCCTGCGATCCCTTACTCCTGATTTTTGAGTTATGAAACCCAACCGGATGAGTTTACTTAGCACTCGAGACAAGCTCTGTTTGGTAATTCTCAAGATGGACAATAATTCAGATACATTAATTTCCGGGTTACGGCCTACGAAATAGATGACCCTATGGTGGGCCCGACCTAGACCATATTGCGCTAGAATTGCATCGGGTTCGGAGGTAAAGTCACGGTATGCGTAAAATATGAGCTCTATCCCCTGACGCAATTCGTCGTCCCGAAGAAATAGGGGATTTGCCCCACCCTTTATGTCAGTCATATTGACATATTTGCAGTGCAATGCTAGCGAAGGCAACAATTTTCTTACCGAGCGGCGCATTTTTTCAGCTTTGGCTGTGGAGGCATCAGGTAGATGTTAAATTTCGATGATCAGGATGGTCAAATTTGGTATGATGGGGCGTTACGGCCTTGGCGAAGTGCCAACTTACATGTTCTTACGCACGGTCTGCATTACGGTAGTTGTGTCTTTGAGGGAGAGAGAGTTTATAATAACAGAGTATTCAAGCTCAGGGAACATACGGAAAGATTGCTGCGATCTGCCAATTACTTAGGTTTTGAAATTCCTTGGGCCCTTCAGGAAGTTGCGGATTTCACAATCCAAACAGTAAAAGCCCAAGGCTATTCAGACGCATATGTGCGCCCCGTAGCTTGGCGAGGCAGTGAAATGATGGGAGTTTCTGCCCAAGACTCAAAAATTCATTTAGCTATCGCGGTTTGGGAGTGGCCATCTTATTTTTCCCCCGAGGCTCGAATGAAGGGTATTAGACTAGACTGGTCTAGATGGAAGCGTCCCTCCCCTGAAAGCGCCCCAGTCCATGCTAAAGCGGCGGGGTTATACATGATCTGTACCTTGTCAAAACATGAAGCAGAGTCCAAAGGCTATGATGATGCGCTTATGCTGGATTGGAGAGGCCAAGTAGCTGAGACAACTGGTGCTAATATCTTTTTGGTTATGGATGGCGCTCTTCATACCCCTAAACCAGATTGTTTTTTGGACGGGATCACCCGCAGGTCGGTAATCGAGCTGGCTAAAACCAGAGGTTATCAAATAATTGAGCGGTCAATCATGCCAGAGGAGCTTGCGAACGCAGATGAAGTTTTTGTGACGGGAACCGCTGCTGAAGTCACCCCGGTTGGTTGTATCGGCAATCAAGAGTTTACTGTGGGTCCGGTAACCATAGAGCTGTTAGAAGATTATGACCGGCTTGTGAGATCAGCTGTTCCGTAGAAGATGTTATAGATTTTTATTTTTGCCAGCGTTCCGAAGCTTTATCATCCTCAGCTTTGGTATCCACCCAGTGACTCCCAACAGGTGTCTCTTCCTTTTTCCAAAATGGAGCACCGATCTTTAATCGGTCAATTAAGAACTGGCAGCTTTGAAGCGCGTCTTCACGATGTGCTGATGCCGTAATTACGAGCACGATTTGTTCCCCAGGGGTCATCCTCCCATATCTATGGATTATCAATAAATCCTCTAACCGCCAACGTGTTCGTGCCTCTGCTTCTAAACCAGACAGAATTTTCTCAGTCATGCCAGGATAGTGCTCTAATGTCATCGCAGTAATCTGTGACTTTTCATTGGCCCCCCGTACCAAGCCAATAAAGCTTGCGACCCCTCCTACTTCGAAATTTCTCGCGCTTATCGCCCCTATTTCTTGGCCGGCGTCGAAATCTTCTTGCTGAACTCGGATCAAATCACTAACCCCCAGTCATTGGAGGGAAGAGTGCGACTTCTCTCGATCCGCTCAGGGGAGTTTCCATGCCCGCCATTTCTTGATCTACTGCAACCCGGACAGCCTTGATATTCTCAAATGCCGCCCGATAACCATTTCCCTGGTCTCTTAAAAATCCAATCAAATCTTCAACATTTTCGACGTGGGGAGGTAAACTGATTTCCTCCTCTCCAAGTCCAATGTTAGTTCGAACCCAACCAAAATAAAGGATACGCATTAGCTCATCTCAGAAAAAGGTATAAACTTCAACATCGTGCCGGCCCGTATCTCCGTCAATTCTTCCGGTAACTCCAAAAGACCGGAAGTGTTTACCATGGATGAGAGTATGCCAGCACCGTCTTTGTGATATTTTTTGGCTCCAATTTGACCATCGGTGCCAGAAGTAATTGATGCCCGTATCCATTCTTTCCGCCCAGCTTTCTTGTTGTAGGAAAAAAGTGCCGGAACCCTGAAGCTTAGGGGTTTGGTATCAGTGCAGCCAGCTAATGTTAAGAGCGCAGGCCTAGCGAAAATCATAAATGTTACAATCGCGGCAACCGGATTACCGGGCAACCCTATGAACGGTTTTTTGCCAATTTGACCTAAAGCCAAGGGCCTACCAGGTCTGATGGCTAACCGCCAAAAATAGAGATTTCCAAGGGCTTGAACGGCAGAACGCACGTGATCCTCCTCGCCCATCGAGATTCCAGCAGACGTGATTATAACATCAAAGTTAGCTGCAGCATCAGCAAGTGCGTCCTCGAGAATGGCCGGGTGATCGGGAACTATCCCCAAGTCACCGACTTTGCAACCTAGGCCTTTTAAAAGTGCTGAGATTGCATATCGATTAGAATCATAAATACATCCGCTATCGAGTCTATCTCCGACATCACGAACCTCATCACCTGTAGAAAATATTGCGACACGCAATCTCTCAAACACATTCAATTCTGATATTGAAATGGATGCGGCATGCCCAATATGTTGCGCTTTCATCCTCTGACCAGATCGAAGTATTACAGCGCCTTTGCACACATCTTCTCCTGCACGCCGGCGATTTATACCCTTCCTGATCCCCCTTGGCAGAAATACCTGGTTCCCATCGTATCGACAGTCCTCTTGCATGACCACCGTATCATGACCTTCTGGCATTGGCGCTCCGGTGAAGATTTGCCAAGCCTCATCTCGGCGTGCCGCCCTAAAAGCCGGATGGCCGGCAGCAATTCTCCCTGCCACGGGGAATACACTGTTTTTATCTGGATTTAAACCGTCAAAACTGACCGTATAACCATCAACTGCCGCATTATCATACGGAGGAACTTCCCTTGATGATATGATATCTTCGGCTAATATCCTTCCAAGAGCACCGGATAGGGACACTTTCTCTCTTTTCTTTATGGGAAAGAGGCGCTCCCGCATTATAGAAAGAGCTTCCCCTGCTGTTGTAAGAGTATCTCCCAAGGCGAAGCAATTATCAATAAGTTGGGCCATGCTATCTCGAGGGGCCTGATAGGTCGGTTACAGACACGGCTTGCCTTAAAATGAAATCCGATATCCTGAAAATATCTGAGAGAAAATGAAAATCTTTTTTTAGCGTCAATGGTTTGGTATCACTTGCTACGGCGATCACGGTATCATCAGTGCTCCACAAGGGTGGTTTCCCTAAGGAGCCACGAAAGACCTCAAGTTTGGGATATGGCTCATTTTTGAAGCCTTCGACCAGGACTAAATCATTGCTTCGGAGTTTCTCTAATAGCTCTCCCAAGGAAGGTTCGTTTTCATTGTTGTTCTCATGCATAAGCACCCAACGTTTTGACGAGGATATGAGGACTTCACAAGCACCGGCCCGACGGTGTTCGTAGGAGTCTTTGCCGGGTTTATCCACGTCGAAGGTGTGATGGGCATGTTTAATTGTTGAAACTGAAAAGCCTCGCGCTTTAATTTCTGGTATGAGACTTTTAATGAGCGTGGTTTTTCCACTTCCGCTCCAACCAGTAATTCCGAAGACTTTCATGGTTGTGTATCGTCGCTATCAATTTGGTCAATACGTTTAAGACCTGAACGAAGATAATCATAACCAGTGCATAAAGTTATGATAGCCGCTATCCATAGACACCATTCTCCTATAACTCGTGTGGGTATGAATTCTGGACCATTCTGGCCGACGATTAAGAAGCCAATCGCAACCATTTGCAAAGCGGTTTTCCATTTGGAAAGTTTTGTCACAGGGATGCCTGTAGCTACTCCAGCGAGAAACTCTCTCAAGCCAGATACGACAATCTCCCTGCATAAAATGACTACCGCTGGCAGTAAGGTGCTGCCTGAAATTTGTCCAAAACCCGCTAAGAGTAGTATCGTAGCTGCCACCAGCAATTTGTCTGCAACCGGATCCAAGAATCTTCCAAAAGCTGACTGTTGGCTCCAGGCTCTCGCAAGGTATCCATCCAGGAAATCCGTTAATGCTGCGATTGTGAAAAGCCCGCATGCCAACCACTGACCCAGAGGTGAGTTTAAGTAGAATAAAGCAACAATTCCTGGAATTGCTATTATCCGCCCTAGGGTCATCATATTAGGAATACTTGATAGCATAATATGAGTTAGTTCTGGATTGCTGCTGCCTTCATATTAGAGGTATAAAACACTCAGCCGATTAAGCCAAATTATCTGGTTGCATGAAAAAAATCGTAAATTTTTTTCGCAAGGGAATTACTAATGCCTCTAACAGTGGCTAGGTCCGTTTCCCCCGCTTCGCCCACCGCTTTTGCTGATCCAAAGTGGTTAAGAAGGGCTTTCTTCCTGGAGCTCCCGACACCGTCAATTTGATCCAACAAGGATTTGGTGATTTTTTTCTGTCTTCGAAGTTTGTGGCTACCAATTGCAAAACGATGCGCCTCGTCTCTAAGCCGTTGAAGATAATATAATACTGGATCGTCCGGTTTCATGATAAATGAAGTCTGGCTTTCGGTATGAAATTGCTCACGTCCCGCATTTCTGTCCGGGCCTTTTGAGATCGCGACAATCGGGATCCTTAGCCTTAGATCGTCTAATACCTGGGTCACTGCTCTAAGTTGTCCTTTTCCACCATCTATTAACAATAGATCTGGCCAATTTTTTGAAGTTTGTGAGGGGTCTTCTCTGAGAGCCCGTTTGAATCTTCGCGTTATGACCTCCTTAATCATGGCGTAATCGTCCCCCGGAGACATTCGATTATTTTTTATATTAAATTTTCGATAGGAAGATTTTGCGAAACCCTCTGAGGTGGCAACTATCATAGCTCCCACAGGGTTTGCGCCAGAAATATGACTATTATCATAAACCTCTATTCTTTTTGGAGAGGTATGCAACTGAAATATTTTTGCTATTTGAGCAAGAATCTTCTCCTGATTTTCACTGTGTGACAAACGTCTCGCAAGTTCTTCACGAGCATTATCCGTGGCTCGTTTGACAAGCGTAACCCGGGGTCCACGAGCTGGTTTGTGAAGAGCAACTTTACGATTAGCTCGGAATGTGAGCGCCTCCTCTAGGAGGATCTTTTCAGAGGGTAATAGGTTTAACATTATTAAAGGTGGTGGGGTTTTATTCGCATAGAATTGGCCTAAGAAGGCCGAAATAATATCCTCTTTCTTTTGATTGGAAGTCCTTGATGGAAAATAAGTACGGTTCCCGAAATTTTGGCCGTTTCGAAAAAAAAATACCTGCACGCAAGATAACCCTCCCAAAGTTTCTAATGCGATCACGTCAGCGTCCCCCAGAGAGGTAATATTTATATCTTGGCGTGCCTGAATTTGGGTCAATGCATGGATGCGGTCTCTCAGGCTTGCGGCCTCCTCAAAGTCCAGGTTCTCAGAGGCCTCCTGCATGCGAATAGAGAGTATTTCTTGCAGTTTTCGTGTTTTTCCCGATAAAAACTGACGTGCATCCTCTACGATCGTTTTATAATCGTGTTCGCTGATTTTTCCAACGCATGGGCCAGAGCACCGCTTTATTTGGTACTGTAGACAGGTTCGAGTGCGTCCCCCGAAGACAGAGTCTGAGCAATCACGGAGTGGGAATGCCCTTTGTAAGGCGGCTAACGTCCTGTTTACTGCGCCAGCGGAGGCAAATGGGCCATAATACTCTTCCCCCGCATTTTGTGTGCCTCGATGTTTTATTAGCTGAGGCCAGAGACTACTTGTGGTTAGGCGAATATAAGGAAAGGATTTATCGTCTCTCAGTAAGATGTTGTACAGAGGTTTTAGCCGTTTGATCAGATTACTCTCTAAAAGCAACGCTTCCGCTTCTGTGTGTGTCTCAATAAACTCTAGCTTTTTTGTCGCCGCGATCATCCGTTGTATTCTCAGGGGATGCTTTTTCGGTCGAGTATATGCAGCAACTCTGCGCTTGAGGTTGCGTGCTTTGCCAACGTATAGAATCGCTTCGGTATCATCTATCATTCGGTAAACACCAGGACTTGAAGACAATGTCTTAACTGCCCTTTTGATAGTCTCGGCTCCCTTAGTGAGGGTCGGGCCGACGACATCACGCCGAGTGTTTTGAGATATTTTTTCCTTTTCTCCCATGCGTTGGCGCTAATGTTTCCCAGAAATAAGTGATTGCCTTTAATTTATCATCGGTTTTCCGAAGATTCTTGTAATTTTTACCCTGCTTTATCCGGTGTGCTGACAGAACTCTTGTAACCCTACAAGAGGCTCTATAAAAATAAGGCAAACCGACTTTGGTTTTGTTACGAGATAAATATCAATAGTGGATTGGAAGTCATTCAAAACTTTTTGGTTTAAAGTTGTCTGATCCGATTAATTTCTACCCCAACGCTTGCCGCTTGTTTAAAAACATCGAGCTTTTCTACGCGCACTATTACGGCATCTACTCTTTCATATGATAAGCATAGTACAGAAATTTTCTCTGCTAATGTTTCAACCAAGTTGATGTGGTCTTCTGACACTAACACCTCCACTGCCTCTACTATTTCTTCATAGTTAAGAACCTCTGAGATGTGGTCCTTCTCTATAGGACCATTTTCAGCGACCGAGATGTCTAGATTGACCCGCACCCTTTGAGGTCGTTCCTTCTCATGTTTATGAATACCAATGCGTGCCGGCAAGATTAGGTCATTAATCAGCACGTGCCTTGTTGTATGGCTTGACGACCGTGTCACTAGGTTGTGTATTTTTTTTGTACTATTCATATCAACTTTGTTAAAGGATGCGAATTTCACTCTTTGGGGCATTCGGGGGCAAGTGGGTATTCCCAACCCAAATGCTGCCCGCCATCTAAAGCAATCATTTGTCCCGTCATTGCCGGTGCAGACAATATAAATTCAACAGCTTCGGCTATTTCCTTAGGAGGAGCGCCTCGTTTAAGCGGCGTGCTTGCCTCTTGTTGGAGAAAATCCTCTCGGCTTTGTCTTGGAGATGGAAGGGTGGGACCTGGTCCAATCCCATTTACTCTGACGCGAGGGGCCATTGCGAGGGCTAAAGTCTGAGTTAATGACCAAAGACCAGATTTGCTGACTGAATATGACACAAACCAAGGAGTCGGATTCCATACCCTCTGATCTATAATGTTGATTATATTGCCATCCTGGCCTTTTGGGAGATTTTTAGCCAGGGCTTGCGATAGAAAGAAAGGGGCCCGTAGATTGACCGCTAAGTGGCGCTCCCAGGTGTCAAAGGTTGCTGTTTCTAAAGTGTCAAGTTCGAACATGGACGCGTTATTTATTAAACAGGTTATCGGTCCGATGGCCTTTGCAGCAGCTGGAAAGAGATCGGCTGTGTCACGTTCTAAATTTAGGTTTCCCCTTACAGGAACTGCTTTAATACCACCCTTGGAAAGGTGATTGGTCAGGAGTTCGGCCTCGTCCTTGGAGTTTGAGTAATGGACAGCAATATTCCAGCCCATCATAGCAAATTTTTCAGCAATTGATCGTCCGATTCTCTGAGCGCTACCGGTGATGAGGACGTTTCTTAGGGGTTGGTTTGCCATATCAACACAATGTTTGAATCTTTTTCATTTATCAAGGTTGCAGCGGGCTTCAAAAACGAGAAACCAAACACATTTTTATCTCAGGATAGGATATACATCTTTAGGGTGGCAGGCATTCACATATTCAATATCATTCCCCAGAGAGACATTGGGGACATTCTTGGGTTCATTTCGAGCCGTTTTTTTTCATTTTACCTGCAGCGTTTAATCGGGCTGCTAGGCGCTTCGGCCCGATGGGTGTTTTAGGCGCTACGCCGAGGTCTACAGTTTCAAGCCTTTTGATTTCGTCCCTGAGTTGTGCGGCTTCTTCAAATTCCAGATTTGATGCTGCTTCTCTCATTCGATCATTAAGGCTTTCGATATGTTTTGCTAAATTTTGTCCTACAAGATGTTTCGAAGGTGTATCCTCTAGGTCAACTGTAAAATGATCGTGTTCGTAAACAGATTCTAAAATATCCCCGATCTTTTTTTGGACTGTTTGCGGGGTGATGCCGTGAGCGCGATTGAAATCTTCTTGTTTTTCGCGGCGCCTGTTTGTCTCTTCTATGGCATATCTAAGGGACTTGGTCATTACGTCAGCATATAAAATAACTTCGCCGTTTATATTCCTGGCTGCTCGACCGATTGTTTGAATTAGAGAGGTCGCGGATCTAAGGAAGCCCTCTTTATCAGCATCTAGAATTGCGACCAGTCCGCATTCTGGAATATCCAAACCCTCTCTCAAAAGATTAATGCCTATGAGGATATCAAAGGCTCCCAAGCGTAAATCTCTTATGATTTCAATCCGTTCCAGGGTATCGATGTCTGAATGAAGGTATCGCACTCGGAGCCCAGCCTCCTGCATGTATTCGGTCAGATCTTCTGCCATCCGTTTTGTAAGAGTTGTAACTAGGACGCGCTGGGCTTTTTGTACCCTCTCTTTGCATTCATATAATAAATCATCTACTTGGGTCTCAACTGGCTTGATTATGCATTTTGGGTCTATTAGCCCAGTCGGGCGAATAACTTGCTCGACAAATATTCCACCGGTTTGCTCTAGTTCCCAGGGCCCCGGTGTCGCAGATACAAAAATCGATTGTGGTCTCATTCCATCCCACTCTTCAAACTTTAGCGGCCGATTGTCTATGCAAGAGGGTAAACGGAAACCAAATTCTGAGAGTGTGGTTTTCCTATTGTAGTCACCTCGATACATTCCCCCCAACTGTGGCACTGTTACATGACTTTCATCTACAATAAGAAGTGCATCATCGGGGAGATATTCAAATAACGTTGGAGGCGGTAAGCCCGGGGCTCTGCCCGTCAAATAACGTGAATAATTCTCAATGCCAGCACAATGGCCCGCTGTTTCCATCATTTCCAGGTCAAATACGGTGCGCTGTTCTAACCGCTGCGCTTCCAACAGCTTGTTCTGCGCCCGAAGCTCCGACAATCGTCTCTTTAGATCTATTTTTATGCTTTTTATGGCTTGCTGTAATGTTGGTCGTGGGGTGACGTAGTGGCTATTGGGATAGATACGCACTTGGTCAAGCGCCATTGTTTTTTCACCGGTTAGGGGATCAAATTCGCTTATAGACTCCAATTCATCCCCAAAAAAAGAGAACCTCCAGGATCTATCCTCATAATGGACAGGGAATAATTCCACTAAGTCGCCTCGAACCCTGAAAGATCCACGGTGAAAATTTTGATCGTTTCGACGATATTGAAGTTCGACGAGTCTGTTAAGAAGCTGATTTCTATCCGTTATTTGCCCAACCTGCAGTAGGATGGTCATTTCGGAATAGGTTTCAACAGAGCCGATCCCGTAGATACATGAGACAGACGCAACAATTATAACATCTCTCCGTTCGAGTAATGCTCGAGTCGCCGAATGACGCATTCGATCAATTTGTTCATTTATGGATGCATCTTTCTCGATATAGGTGTCGGTGCGCGGCACGTATGCTTCCGGTTGGTAATAATCGTAATAGGAAACGAAGTACTCAACAGAATTTTTAGGAAAAAACTCCTTCATTTCCCCGTATAGTTGGGCTGCAAGAGTTTTATTAGGTGCCAATATAAGTGCCGGTCGCCCTAGCCTTTCTATTGCGTTTGCCATTGTGAAGGTTTTTCCCGATCCAGTCACACCCAGTAAAACTTGTTCTCGGTCACCCTCCTTCACACGGTCTACGATTTGTTCGATTGCATCGGGTTGGTCCCCGGCCGGTTTATAGTCAGACGATAGAGAAAATTTCACGCGCCCGGCAGGGACAGGCTTTTTGTCTAAAATTTGTTTCATGTCAGAATAAAATATAATAGCCCCCGCGAGGGTCAATGTGACCAGAGTATTTATTCAAAGGGAGGTTTTTTCGTGTAGGTCTCTAGTTTCCTT
>CAJXEC010000026.1 GCA_913052165.1 uncultured Rhodospirillaceae bacterium | reverse complement strand
CCTCTTTATCCTCTCTCTCCAGTGGCAGAAATACGTTGGGAAACGACTACAGCAACTGCTCGTCCTCCCTCAAATGCAAGCTGTGTGCATGCGGCGACCATCTCTGGAACCTCCTGCGGGCTCCAGGCCGTATGAACGATCACACCAGAAGCCCTCAGCGCGGGCACGGTCGCCTGCCCCATCGGAATCTGCCAAGGTATAGTTTCCGCCCATTGGCCCCTCATAGAGACCATTGCAAAAAAAGGGATTCGGCACTCCGCGACCATACTCAACATATTGACACAGTTACCGACCCCACCTGATTGAGTTAAGAAAGCACCTCTCTGGCCTCCTAACCAAGCACCCGCAATTTGGGCCACCCCCTCTTCCTCTGTGGTTAGAGCAACCGAACGGATTGTCTCATCACCGTTACAAAGATTTATTAAATTGGCTAACCCCCCATCTGGCACGTATGCAACTTGGGCAATATTAATATCGCGGAAGTGCTGGTGCACTTCATCTGCCCAATGCCAGTCTGAATCATTCATAACTCTCATGACCAAATTTGAGAAGGTTTTGAAAATAGGCCTGCAAAGTTTTTAATCCCCTCCTGGAGTCTGCATGTTTAGCTTACGGAGCTTACCAATTACAGCAGTTTTTCACATTTTTTATCAAGAGTCGGACCATAAACGCTAAATCCGTTTCTTATTTTTATGACCCAAGCGAGGGAAATATTTCTTCTCAGAGGATCTTCTTCTACCGCTCAGTAAAGAAAATTGCGGCAGCCTACTCACAATAATCTGCCTTATTTTCCCCTATAAACCGGTTTTCTTTTTTCGGAAAAAGCCTTAAGCCCCTCGGCATAATCCTTTGTTGACCGCAATTTCTCGTAAGAATGCCCCTCAATATCCAGCGCCACCTTCAAGCTTGTGTCATAAACGGAATTTAGAACCCGTTTTAGAGCACGAAGTGCAAGCGGCGGCTTCGAATTCAGTGAGCTTGCATACTCCTCAATCAACGCATCCATGGCCTCAGAATCTTTAACTACCTCTGTAATAAGACCCCAATCTTTTGCATCTGATGCAGAAATTCTTTTGCCAAGCATCACCATATCTTTTGCTCGGGTTAATCCGGCAATCTTAACAACCCTTACGCTTCCACCCGAACCGGGCATTTCCCCTAGGTTAATTTCTGGCAGCGCAAAAAGAGTCTCTTCAGTAGCCAGTCTAAAATCACACGCCATTGCGAGCTCAAATCCTACCCCAAAAGCATATTTTTCAAGGGCTGCAATCACCGGTTTACTGGCTCTCTCTGGGGCAGCAATATTCCAAGCAAGATCTGACATCCCATCAAAAGGTATGTCAGGGAATGCCTTAACATCTCCGCCCGACGTATAGACCCCATTAGCACCACGGATAACTATTACCCCAACATCGGGATCCTCATCCATACACTCAATGATTGCCCTAATCTGAGCGCGTCCCTTGTAAGAAACTATGTTCAGCGGAGGTCTCTCCAAGTAGATAAAACCAATATTTCTCTCTACATCTACCTCAACCCGAAGTCCGTCGAGCTCTTTCAATATTTCGGCGCGCGTTTCTGAATAATTCTTTTCCATAGGAACCCGATTCTATAAGCTACTAATTTGGATCGTTGTCATACCCCTCCAAAGGAACGAAGTCACCCTCACGAAGTAATCGCCTCAATAATTTTCCGGAGGCAGACTTAGGGATCTTTTTAACGAAAACATATTTTCGAGGACGCTTAAATCCTGCCAAATTTGAATTTTGGCAGAAAATATCGAGTTCTTTCATGGTTAGATCGCATGAACTGGGCTCAATATAAGCCACAACCTTTTGCCCCCACCGTTCGTCGGCTTCCCCAACCACGGCAACCAAGTCTACGAGTTCATGCCCAGAGAGAACATCTTCGACTTCGTTAGGGTCAATATTTTCACCTCCGGATATGATCATATCATCGACACGACCGCATAAAAACAATGCGCCATCTTTGTCAAAAAAACCAAGATCTCCAGTGAAAAACCAACCATCTTGAATAGCTTTTTTATCGGCATCAGGACGTTTCCAATATCCAGAGAAGGCCTCCGGGCTCTGCATGCTTGCAATAACTTCTCCTACTTCACCAATGCCAACATCGGTGATCTGACTATCTAACTTTAGTGACTCAAGGTTGACAACACGAAGCACTTGACCCATTCCAGCCCATCCCGCACTTCCCGGTTTATTCTTGAGGTCATCGCAATAGGCAAAGGTAAATATCTCGCTTGAACCGTAGTAATTTGCAAAGATATCCGGTGAAAAGACTTCAAGAAGTTTGCCCTCTAGGCCACGAGTCATGCTCATACCCGCGTAGGCTAAGACCCTCACTGATGACCTATCTACCTCAGAAAGAGAGGGAGCATTTACAAGGTCATGATACATCGTTGGGACTAAAAAAAGAGCGTTGATTTCTTCCTCAGAAATCAAACGCAGCGCGTCTGCAGGGTCGAAACGCCGCATATTAATCCACACGCCGCCGAGCAGAGCACTCATGAGTAAAACCCGAATACCCATCGTGTGAAACAAAGGCATTACGCCGAGGGATTTATCATTTCTTCGGAATCTCAATTGCGAAATGCATGCCATTGCCGCGCATAGCTCCGATGATTGAGACCGAGGCACTCCCTTGGGGCAGCCTGTGGTGCCTGAAGTATAGAGCATTAAGCAAGTATCTTGTTCTCTATTCTCCGAAACTTCCCGGCAAGCTCCCGAAGATAACAAATATTGAAAGGAGATCCCATTGGCACCGCCAGACAATGTTACTATTTTTTCGACCCCGGAGACCTCGGCAGCTTCCCGCGCAGAGGGAGATGCCATCTCATCAAGAACTATCAATGCTGCTTCGGCATCTTTAATAATGAATTCTATCTCTGTTGCTGTTCCACGCCAATTGAAGGGTGTAAAAATGGCGCCTAACATTTGGCATGCGAAAAAAGTTAAGGCAGTTTCATAACGATTGGGCATTATGCAAACACAGTGTTCGCCTTTTGACAGGCCGAGTTCCCTTAATCCAGCCGCTAACTGAAATATTTCCTCAGTAAATTCGAACCAATTGCGTCTTATGTCGCCATCCACAAAGGCTATTGCCTCGGGAGAACGCGCTGCATTGGCTACAGCGATTTGCCCTAAGTTCATTGATCGGCAAACTTGCTCGCAGCGTTCACAAATTTACTCAACAACTTAAGAAGCATATCGTCTAGCTCGCCGTCTCTGAGCGAGCCCTCACTATCAAAAGCCTGAGATGCATTTGCGAGAGAAAATGCATCAGGCATCAGCCATGCCCCCATAAATGACAACGTGGGACGAATTGCAATAAGACCTCGAGCGCCTCCCACTAAGCTCGGGCTTGCTGAGCTCAGAAAGCCCACTTTACCTGACGTTGGATAGGGCCGGATCCGCGACAACCAATCAATCGCATTTTTTACCGGCCCGGGCACTCCGTAGTTGTACTCCGGCATAACTAAGACGAAACCATCACAATCAGATATCTTTTTTGCTAATCTAGTCGTCGTTTCGGGTACCCCGGAAGTGTTATGAATATCACTGTCAAAGAGCGGCATCGAATACTCTTTGAAATCTATAAGATCAATGTCAACATCACATCCCATTAATTTTTTAGAAATCAAGCACGCTAATTTACGATTTAGTGATTGTTCCCTCAGTGAACCTGGCCAAACTAAGATCTTCAATTTTGCCTCCCATATTTCACGTAAACTCTAACTGGGCTTGGAGATTATCAGAACCCTGGTTATGGTTTCTTTATGTCGATTATACGCCAAGAACTTGTAAACCGAAATTCCGGATGGGCAGCAGAAATGTCAGGAGGCCAAACTCTGACACTTTCTGCTCGTACAATCATTGATTTTGTCGCATTCGACGCCGCCAATCCAAACCTCGCTTTCGATCAAGCCATAACTAAAGAGAACAATTTATCCATTTATCTCAGAGAGGCAGATGGATTATATTCTCGGTCAGATCAACTTCTAATGACATTTATTGCCGATGGGTTCCGGGGCTTGGGAACGCATGATTTACAGTTTGGAATGTGTGGTCGAGCAAGGCACAAAAGAGCTGCTAAAGAGGGCCGGTTGAATGAGTACCTCCATGGGCATAACATGACGCTTCCTGATCACGGATGTGCTGAAAATTTGACCTGGGCTCTCGAAGACTGGGGCATCAGATATGAAAATATACCCAGTCCAATAAACTTTTTCCAAAACATGGAAATAAGCCAGGACGATGGTGGGATGAAGAGGACCCAGGTCCGGCCAAGCGCCCCGGTAGACATTGTTTTACGTGCTGAAAAAGATTTATTAGTCGCGTTTAGTGCCTGTCCAGACATGGCCTCCAAGACCGGTGGCCTTGGGGTTGGGGTTTTGATTTCAGATTGAACGCCAAAATGGAGAAATATTTGATGACCACAAAAAATCAGGCGACTTTACGACCGCATCAGGGTTGGACCGGCGAGGTAAAGACCGGTCAGGTTATTAGAATTACAGCAAAAAGCATGATCGACTTTAATTGTTTCGAGAAAGATAACTTTACGGAATATTTTGATACGGCTCGGACACGTATCTACAATTTAAATATGTATCCGACCGTTAATCATCGACTTTTCAGCAAACAAAATAATCCTATGATGAAATTTATAAAGGACGGTTTCTCTGGAATCGGTTTGCATGACTTACAATCGAGCCACGGATGTCCCGACCTCATGCTAAAAACCCTCGGCACAATTAAAAAAATGACCCTAGCCGACTTACCTGACCCGATGGGTTTATTCCGGAATTTGAAAATTTATCCCAGCGGCCAAATAAAACCAAATCCTAAGGGCCCCTTTGAACCCGTTGATATCGAATTAGAAGCTGAAATTGATCTGGTGTGCGCTCTGACCAATTGTCCTGCTGCGGAACTATCTGCGTCTGGCGCTGACTGTATCGTGACCATCTTATAAACCAAATAAATTCCGAGCGGAGAAACCTGATGAAAATCATTGTAGACGACTTCGTCCCTGCCAACACTGGTTGGGGTCATTCAATGGAAGAAGGGCAAATTTTGAGGATTAGGGCGAAAACAATCGTAGATTTTGCCTGCATCAACCTTCACAACCTCAATGAACGGTTCGATCAGGCGAGAACCAAGGTCTACAACATGAAAATATGGATTTCGACTGGGGATCAACTTTTTAGCAAACTCAACAACCCGATGATGACGATTATCGAGGACCAGTTTTCTGGTCAAGGTTACCATGATCTACAATATGGCAGTTGCTCTGGCCCCCGCTATGCCCGTGCAAAAGAAGAGGGACGCTTGAACCAATATCATCATGGCGATGATATTCCGATCCCTGATCATGGCTGCTGGGAAAACCTTATTGATGGCTTCAGCGAATGGCAAATTCCTCCGGAGCTCATCCCCAGCCCTCTCAACATCTTTCAGCATGTGAATATCGACGTCAAATCCGGGCAAATTAATCACAGCCCGAATAGACCCATAGATCCGATATATGTCGATTTGCAAGCCGAGATGGACCTAGCGGTTGCAGCTTCCGCCTGCCCAGATTTAGCTGCCCCGGAATTTGGGCAACCTATTCAGGCCACGATATTCGAGAGATAAGGAACCAACCAAAGCACTCACTTCAAAAATAAGCATTACTTAGACTTGCTCTTTGGGAACAAACGACGTCTTTATCCATTCATCGGATCATTGAATTTCAGAAATATTTTTTACAAATGTCCTAAAATCACTGGGTTTTCGGCCTAAAATAGTTGCAAGGCTCTTTGAAGAGGCTATCAGCCCATGCCGGTCGTAGTAAGGAAACATCTGTTTTAGAGAATTCAGAGCATATTCACTAAAACCCATAGACCTAGCGTGAGCTAAAACTTCCTGTAGATCTGTTTTCTGCGGTTTGATTTCTCGACCTAATATTTCCGATAGGATTGATGCCTTTTCAATCACAGTAATTGGCGCCCCCGCGATCTCGAACATTCCAAAATCGTATTCGCTCGAACAAAGGGTCTCTTCTGCTACCTCACAAACATCTTTCAAGTCGACCAAACTCATCAATGTATCGGTGTCATATGGCATGGAATGAAACCCGGTCTCGAGCATTTTTGACCAACCCGGAAGCATATTTTGCATGTAGGAACCGCACTGTAAAATTACGAACTTTAAGCCGGAGTTAATAATTTCCTCCTCGACACGACTCCGCTCAAAATGGTGAGGCAGAGCCTGTATTTGCGTGTGCAGCATGGAATGAAACACGATTTTTTTTATGCTGGCTTTAATACAAGATGTTAAAACGTTTAGCCCAAAAGAATATTCGTCCGGATGCATGTTGGGTGCTATGTAATAAAGCTGTTCCAAACCCTGAAACGCTCTATGTAACCCCTCTCTATCGGAGAGGTCACAGGCAATGAGGTCTGCCGCCCCCAACTCCCTTATATTGTCTAAAGAATTCGGATGCCTTACGATTGCGCGGACTTTTTCACCATTGCGAGCAAGATGTGATATAATCGCTCTTCCTGTTTTGCCACCGGCACAGGTCACACCTATCAAGATATTTCACCCAGTGAGCCACCACCAACAAACTCTAGAGATACCGAATTCATGCAATACCTTTTACCGGTGGGATGCGGTCCGTCGTTGAAGACGTGTCCAAGATGGGCGTCACAAGACGCACAGGTAACCTCTATCCTTTCCATCAAAAAAGCATAGTCTTTGGTGTAATTGACAGCCTCTTCACTTATTGGCTGGTAGAAACTTGGCCAACCTGTCCCAGAGTTAAACTTAGTTTTGGATTCAAATAATGGATTCCCACAGCATGAGCAACGAAACTGACCTACGCCCTTAAAGTCATTATATTTTCCCGTGAATGGTCTCTCTGTGCCGGCCTGACGGCAAACATGAAACTGTTCAGCGGTAAGTTCCTCCCGCCATTCTGCATCCGTCTTCTCCACTCTATCTACCATCGCAAAAGCTCCAACATGAAATTTTTGAGAGAATATCGATACAAAATAAAACCGGCAAATATCGAAGCCAACTTAAGACAAAAAATTATAATGTTTCATTTCAAAATTATAGTCCAACGAATAACTAAGTCAGCCTTACTGATCTAGTTATTCGTTAATAGAAAATCAGCCATACCAATTTATTTTTTGAATTTCTGAAAAAATCTCACTATCACTCTACAAGCTAAAGGAGAGGTTTGAATGGAAGAGATTGTAATTACCGGCGCAGCAAGAACCCCCGTGGGAAGCTTCAACGGATCATTGAAAGACTTATCTGCATCCGACCTCGGGCAGGCAGTTATAAGAGAAAATGTGGAACGCAGCCACCTCAGTGGAAACGAAGTCTCAGAGGTAATACTAGGGCAGGTCCTCACCGCGGGAGCTGGACAAAATCCTGCTCGCCAGGCAGCATTAAATGCGGGGCTTCCAGTAGAAGTTTCTGCCTGGGGGCTCAATCAAGTGTGCGGCTCTGGGTTAAGATCGGTCGCCATTGGCGCTCAAGCCATTCAAACGGGCGACTCTCAAATCGTAATTGCGGGTGGACAGGAAAGTATGAGCCAATCCCCTCACTGCGCGCGGCTGAGGGGGGGTGTAAAAATGGGAAATTCGGACCTCATTGATACGATGATCCAAGATGGTCTGTGGGACTATTTCAATGGATACCATATGGGCTGTACCGCAGAAAACATCGCGACCCAATGGCAAATAAGTAGAGACGAACAAGATCAGTTTGCTGCGCGATCTCAGCAACGCGCTGAAGCCGCCCAAAAAGCGAACAAATTCAGAGAAGAAATTATTCCCGTAATTCTAAAAACACGAAAAGGAGATCTTACATTTGGGGAGGATGAGTACCCAAGGCATGGAACTACCACTGATACCTTGGCGGCCCTTAGGCCGGCCTTTTCTGAAGACGGCACTGTTACAGCCGGGAATGCGTCGGGGATAAATGACGGCGCAGCCGCAGTAACCCTTATGTCGGCATCTGAGGCATCACGAAGAAACCTCACTCCAATGGCCCGCATTGTATCTTGGGCGCAAGCCGGGGTAGAGCCCGCCGTCATGGGATCTGGTCCCATTCCCGCCAGTCAAAAAGCCATCAAAAAAGCGGGTTGGTCTGCAGAGGACATAGATCTTACCGAGGCCAATGAAGCTTTTGCAGCTCAGGCTATCGCTGTCTGCAGAGACCTTGGCCTTAACCCAGATAGCGTAAATGTGAATGGTGGGGCAATTGCTATTGGTCACCCAATCGGAGCATCAGGAGCACGAGTGCTCGTGACTTTATTGCACGAGATGGAAAAAAGAGAGGCAAAAAGGGGTTTAGTGACCTTATGCATCGGCGGCGGGATGGGAATAGCCATGTGTCTTTGCCGAGACTAAGCATCTTCGAAGAGGGCTAAACTAATGAATCGAGTGGTTGTTGTAACAGGCGGAACTAGAGGAATAGGAGCCGCCATAAGTATCGAGCTAAGCAATTCTGGATATAAGGTAGCAGCTGTTTTCGCTGGCAATGAAGAGGCAGCCAATGAATTTAATAAGGAACATGGTATTCCCGTTTATAAAATAGATGTCAGCGACTTCAAAGCATGCCAAGTTGGGATTGCCCTAATAGAGAGTGAGGTTGGATCAGTTGACATCTTAGTTAACAATGCCGGGATCACACGAGATGGAACCATGCACCGAATGACGCCGGAGAACTGGCAGGCAGTTATCGATACTAATCTCGGAGGTTGTTTTAATATGGCGCGTTGCGTCATAGATGGAATGCGAGAGCGGAAATTTGGACGTATTGTGAATATCGGCTCGATAAATGGCCAAGCAGGACAATATGGGCAAGTCAATTATGCCGCAGCAAAATCTGGAATTCATGGTTTCACAAAAGCTCTTGCCCAGGAGGGGGCCGCGTTGGGTATAACAGTCAACGCCATTGCCCCGGGTTATGTTGACACTGATATGGTTCGAGCTGTCCCTGAAAATGTACTAGAAAAGATCATCCAACGTATTCCTGCAGGACGCCTAGGCACCGCCAGTGATATCTCTAGAGGCGTCAAGTTTTTGGTAGCGGACGAAGCGGACTTTATCACAGGTGCGACCCTATCAATAAATGGTGGGCAACACATGTACTAATCTTTGAGCTGTTAACGGTTCGGTAAATAAGAACGGACAATCAATACTCCAGTTGTCTCAAACATGGTAAATATCAGCAGCAACGACACTAGCAAATAAAAGGACGCCGTCGATTCAAGCGCCGGGTCCCTGGCGTCCTGGTAAGTTTTCTAAAAAATAATCATTAAAGCCACGCTTTTAGACAAATACCATTTAACCTTATATCTAATTTGACACGGGTCAGAAGCCGGTTCGGGGAGATTATCCGATCAAGGCAGTTGCCGTATTAGTTGACCAAAATTACCCTTTGGACGACGCATTCCAAAGATCTTTTGGATACGCCAGATTAAGACACATTTCGCGTGTACGACTGGTACGCCAAGGTCGGACCCTCCTCTATCTATCATATGTAGCACCCGCCAAGCATTTCCTTGAATGTAAATTCCATCTGCTCGGGGGTGCCTAGTCATGTTTTTTCTAATATAAGCATAATCGAGAGAGGAGAGATTTTGCTCGCACCTTCAAAAGAGCTTTTTATCGGTTCCATTGGTAAAACATCGAAGGTCGCCTCCCGCATATAAGCTTCCGACAAAATGTTCTGAAATTCAGAGGACGTCACGCCACTCGGATTTTAAACCCGGAGCCCTCGCAAAGCGGATGCATCAAGCTCTGGCGCAATTGAGATCTGTGCTTTGAATTTTTGCTCCCAACGGCTGGCTAATTTTCTTTCTTCCTCAGGACCCAACATTATAAAGGGCGGAGCCCCCGCTGGGTGTATCGTATTTACCTATTGTTGAGCGAGTACGGCAACGGCTTTACAATAGGCATCAATTGCGCCTTTAAACTCGTCTTCACTCCCCTTCTCAACATGGTGATGAGGAGGAAGAAACTCGACATCTCTAGGAATTACACGGACTAATTCTTCAAAAGAACCTGGTCGCATATTGGATTTAACAAGCCCTACTGAGGGCCTGCACCTCCTAAAGCTCAATACGATGGCTCCTTCTCCTCTTAAGTTCTGAATTTCTTTTCTTATTTTTAAGGCGCTTAAGGTTCTCTGCTTTAGGGGCTCTTGTCTTAATACGCACTTTATCCGAGACGAGCGCCCTTCTTAGAAGTTGAAGAAGTCGTTGCCTTGCGTCTTTTCTATTTAAAATTTGGGTTCGAAAACGGTTTGCTTCAATTACTAAGATCCCTTGTTTTGTCATATTAGTGCCCGCCAGAAATTTTAGTTTCTGACGCGATTTAGAATTTAACCAAGAAATTTTTGAAGTGTCACAAAATAACTGAATGGCGGTAGCAACCTTGTTTATATTCTGCCCCCCGGGACCGGAGGACTTAACAAACTTTTCCTTCAACAGGTTCTCTGGTACCGCTAAGGTTCCCAAAACTTGGATCTTTTCTTTTGCCATTTTTTATGAAGCTTAGCCTTTGCTTAAAAACATTAATTTTAAATAATCAAGGTTTTCACGGTTGAATAATAGAAAATTTCAATGAGTTTAGTCTCCTCTTTTTCGCAAGCCTTCGAGCAATTGCCAGGCCCAGTTAGGGCCGGTGTTTGGATTAGCCTGACGGGTGCGACATTCACAGGTATGATGTCTATAGCAAGACATCTTTCTCCGGAGCTATCAGTATTTGTAATAGTATTTTTCAGATCAATCTTTGGCCTCTGTTTCCTATCGCCAATTGTTTTTAGGCGTGGTTTTTCAATTCTCGAAACTAAAAAATCTAAAGTTTTTGCGATACGCGGGATATCTGCTTATTTAAGCCTTGTACTCTACTTTTTTGCAGCAATACACATCCCGTTAGCTGACATCGCCGCTATTGGCTTTACCCGACCGGCTTTTGCCTGCATCGCAGCAATACTTATTCTCGGAGAGTTGGCACGAACAAGGCGCTGGATCGCCATGGGAATTGGTTTTTTGGGAGCCGTAATTATTGTTCGACCTGGTTTCAATGAAATTAATGAGGGCGTCTTTTACGCTTTTGCCGCAGTAGGCCTCACTGTCTGCAATACAATATTCATAAAATATCTCTCACGAACAGAACATCCAGATACCATTGCGCTTTACCAAGCACTTTTCGTGGCACCATTAGCTCTGATAGGAGCAATATTTGTATGGGAAACGCCCGACCTCAAACAGTTTCTCTGGCTCTTATTGCTCGGCTTTTTTGGAGCGATGACTCAACGGACACTGGCACGATCTTTTGCAGCCGCAGATGCAACAGTCGTGACGGTGTTAGATTTTTTACGCCTACCAATTGCCGCCCTAATTGGTCTGATTTTGTTCAATGAATGGCCAGTGGTCTGGGTTTGGATTGGAGGGGCGGTGATCGTCTCATCATCTTTCCTCCTCACGAAGAGAGAAGCGGCCGATAATCAAGTAAACAAAAGTTAAATCTTTTTACGGCGCGAATAGTGTGTGGAAACATAATCCTCTACTAGCTCTTGGAAATCATGAGCAAGTCTTGCACCTCGTAAGGTTACAGATTTCTTGCCATCAATAAAAACTGGTGCAGCTGGTTCTTCACCGGTTCCCGGCAAACTTATACCAATATTGGCATTTTTACTCTCTCCGGGGCCATTAACAATGCATCCCATAACGGCCACGACCATATCCTCTACACCCTCATAGTTCTCTCGCCAAACAACCATCCGGTCACGGATATGTTCCTGAATGCTCTCCGCTAATTCCTGAAAGACTGTGCTCGTTGTTCGCCCACATCCTGGGCAAGAGGTCACCATTGGCGTAAAAGATCGAAGCCCCAATGTTTGCAATATTTCTTGCGCAATTACTACTTCTTTTGTCCTATCCCCGCCAGGTTCTGGAGTAAGCGACACCCTGATTGTATCGCCAATCCCCTCCTGGAGCAGGATAGCCATTGCTGCTGTGGAAGCGACAATACCTTTTGATCCCATGCCCGCTTCAGTTAAACCTAGATGCAATGCGTAATCGCACCTTGCCCCAATATCTTGGTAGACTTTAATTAAATCTTGTACATCGGAGACCTTTACAGAGATTAAGATTTTATTTGAAGCCATTCCAATTTCTTCAGCTCTCTTGGCAGACAACAACGCTGATTGAATCATTGCCTCCCGTGTCACTGCCGATAAGTCTTTAGGGTGCTCACGGGATGCATTTTGATCCATCAAATTTGCTAGCATCTCCTGATCGAGGGAACCCCAATTTACGCCGATCCGCACAGGACGATCGTATTTAAGGGCCACCTCTATCATCGTGGAAAACTGAAGATCACGTTTCTCACGAAAACCGACATTCCCAGGGTTTATCCTATATTTAGCTAATGCCTCAGCACAGTCAGGAAATTTCGTAAGCAGTTGATGTCCAATATAGTGAAAATCACCGACGAGAGGAACTTCAATTCCTGAGACCATCAAGCGGTCACGAATATGAGGAACTGCAGCAGCAGCCTCCTCTCGATCTACAGTAATCCTTACAATTTCAGAACCAGCCCGCGCCAACTCAGCAATCTGTTTAACGGTAGCCTCAACATCAGCGGTATCAGTATTTGTCATACTCTGGACGACTACCGGCGCTCCCCCTCCAACAGTAATGCCACCGACATCCACCGGGATACTCGACCGTCTTGTCATATTCAAAATTGGATTGGGCATCTCAGCACCAGCAGGATCCTCTCGTACCCAGAGCATAACCAAACAGAATAAGGGAAGAATTGAAAAATTCTTCCCTCAATACATTATGATATAGCGGTTCCCCGAATTACTCTGCCGCCGCGTGACCTCCGATTTGCACTTCCATATTTACCAAATCTAAGTGATCTTCGGTATCTTCTAACATGCCCCAACTCTTGATCCATTCAGCTGTAGCGGCCAGCTCATGCTCTGGAATTGGCGCCGGATCGACGACAACAATGTGACCTAAAGGTATATCGGAGGCCTTCAGCTCACCAATTTCGGGGTCCTTACCCTTGTGATAATCTATGAAATATTGGGCATATTTAAGCTTATCAGCGTTTACACGCTTAACAGCCTCCTTCACAGCGCGATTAAACCGCGCATACGTATCCGCATCGACCCTTTCTGAAGCTACCTCTGTTCCATGATAAAATGCGGAGCAAACCACCCTACATCCATTTTTGACGGCCAGACTCAGGTAAGGCTCAGTCAAAGTCGTTGCCTCGACCTCACCAGACAACATTGCTTCATAACGGTATCTTGACCCGTTTGGTGCCTTGCATAACTTTATTTGATCTCGGGCCATAAATCCTTCCAGCATATGTAGCGTAAGGTAATGCGTACCAAAGAAAAACGGGACACCGATAAGTTTGCCAGCTAACTGCTGCGCGGTGTAAACATCCGATTCTGGTCTAACCACAATCCCAGCAAAAGTGACAATTGCTCTTCGACCGACCTGACGGCCGCTCTCAACCTTTGTATCCTGGACCCGGCAGTAGTTTCCCCATTCGCAAGCATTGTACATATCTGCAGCGCCTTGTTCGAACAATTTGCCATGACTGGAGTGCGCATTTAGGCCCCTTGGATCGGTGATGTCTGTTCTAATAGACTTATCAACACCTTTATCTCTATCAGCCCATTCAATGAGCAAGCCTTCTTTCTCGAAAAGTCCTTCCTTATCAGCAACAAGCTCACAAAGCCCCTGAAACGGAGCAGTTGTTTCTAATACGAGTGTTTTCAAGTTAGCAGCCATCTCTACCCCCATAAAATTCAACCATTCGTGTTGGCTGATGCCACAAAATTGCAAAAGCCTTTCATTTTATATCATACATTGATCAAGCTTAAAAATGAATTTCTGAAATCTTGGTGTTACCGGCTCAACGGTTCAAACCCATTTGACGAAAAATCGCTTCTGAAAGTTCTGAGTCCGCATCTAGTAAGTCCGGCATGGTGGCAAAGTGATGCTTGCCCGCCAACTCTAAAGTTTCGCAACTCCAACCCCTCGATCGCCATGCCACTGCCATCAGATCAGACTGACGTTTGAACTCTGATGACTCGGCACCACCCCACGCCAGCAACAAAGGGCAAGGAATTTTTGGGAGATGATGCACAGGACTATTGCGATAAGCAGCCTCCTTATCCATTTTCGCCCAATCATTAACTGAGGAGAGCCGAACTGGTTCGAGGTCAAAAAGGCCACTTACAGCGGTAGCGCCCTTTATGAGATTAGCTGGAACTTTAAATTCTGGCTCCCAATCAGTTGCGAGCATCATTCCCGTCAGGTGGCCACCTGCAGAGCGTCCGTTCACATAAATTGTATTGGGATCTCCGTTAAAACTTGTTGCGTTATTAAAAACCCACGCGAGTCCCGATCGGCATTGATAAACAATTTCATCAATGGTTGCCTGAGGAGCAAGCGAATAGTTTACACTCACGTATGCGCAACCCCGAGGGACAAAGGTTAGAGCAAACAAGTCCAAATCGCGTTGGCTCGACGATCTCCAAAAACCGCCGTGGATAAAAAAGACTATAGGCGCATTTGGTTGGTCAGCCGGAAAGATATCAAGAACTTCATCACTTGAGGTGCCGTAAGGCACGTCAAGCATACAATCAAGTTCACGAACAGCCTTTTGACTCTGTTCAACGAGAAAATCTCGGTATTTTTGACCATCTGGAGCTGATCCTCGAGCATCATATTCCGCATCAAGCTCTTGCTGTCCAAACTGTCTATATACTCTTTTTCCCTTTACCCGATAGGAAGCCGCACCCTCTTGCATTGTCAAATTGATGTCCCTGTTGCGAAATCTTCAGGGGACCATGCAGTCCTGTGACGACGTGGAACATTGCGCAGTTCGCCAACTGACAAACACCCTAGTTGCCCTAGCGTCGAGCTAAGTTCAGCTTTCAGCACATCAATCATATGTTTTGGGCCTCGCTCTCCTAATGCTCCAAGGCTCCACAAAAATGCTTTTCCGGCAAAAGCCGCATCGGCTCCAACTGCAAGCGCCCGCGCGGCATCGATACCAGTACGAACCCCGGAGTCGAGAACGATGGTCGCTTTTTTACCAACTTCTTTAGCGATAGCCGGCACTGCATCTATAGATGCGGGCAGAGCCTCAATTTGTCGCCCCCCGTGATTACTCACGAACAATCCATCTAGCCCTATTTCAACAGCGCGTTTTGCATCCTCGGGATGCAAGATACCTTTCACAACCAAACGGCCTTTAAACACATCTCGGTATCGCTTTACTTCCTCCCAGGTGAATGCGCCTCCTCCTTCAGTTCGCATAAATTTTGCTGCTTCTTCTAAACTACTGGCTCCACCCATGTAAGGCTTTATCGATACAAAACGAGGGATTCCATTTCTCATCATAGACATCAACCAAGGAGGCGAAGACATAGCATCCATTTTAAGACGCATATTTAGACGAAAAGGATTAGTTATCCCTGCCTTAACCTCGCGAGGTCGAGTAGTACGAACGGGAGTATCCCATGTTAGAACAAGCGCTTTTACCCCGGCTGTTTCTGCACGACGAGCGAGATCTAAACCAATTTTGTGGTCATTCCTCGCAAAGCGATATATCTGAAGCCACAAAACGTCCGGCGCGATTTCGGCTGCTTCCTCTATCGTGATGGCGGACAGCACTCCTAATGTGTAAGGGATCCCCGCTGCCTGCGCGGCCCTCGCTAAAAAACGCTCTGCCCCCGGAAACCCCGTACCCGGACCACCAATCGGGGAAATACCAATTGGAGCATTGTAAGGCACACCAAAAAGCTCAATGTCAGTAGGTGGCGGCGCAACCACATTGCCATACCTTGGCATAAGTTCTATCCCATCAAGGGAGGCCCAGTTTCGCTGTATATTCCCGTCTGATCCTGCCCCTCCATCAATGTACTCGAAGGCAAATCGTGGTAATCTTTTTCGCGCTTTTTTGCGAAGATCGAAGGCGTTGGGATAACGACGACGGAGTTCAAGTGCTATCTTCTGATCTCGAGACGCATCTTCATCTAGGTATCGGGGGTCGACATATCCGCCTTTTCTGGGATTACTATCGGTTTCTTGGCTTATACCCGTATCCGGCATTACTTTTACCTCCATCCATATCGTCACCCATAGTTTAGACCTTTTACCAACCCGCGTAGAGGGCAAAATAGACCAAGTTTAACCTGTGCCTTAACTAGTAACTCAGTTTTTTTAAGTTTACGTCAATTTTGCCTTGGTTAAAATTTAAGATTTTATAATTTCGGAACGATGACTTCAGACACAGATCTTGCTAGAGTTATAAAGGTGGATCGCAACTTTAGCGTGATATATTTCCTGATTTAAGGCGCACTAAATTCTCCTGAAATTAACTTTTTTGGGCCTGTAAAATATTATTAAGACCGTGAACAAAATGCTTATTTACTCTCGTGACTCATTCAAATTCAGCAAAGACGAAATCCTTGTGGACGTGAGGTCTCCAGAAGAATTTGAAGCAGATCATATCTGCGGGGCCATCAATTTGCCGGTTTTGAATGATTCAGAATTCGAACAAGTTGGAAAACTTTACAAGCAAAACTCTCCCTTTGAAGCATCTAAAGTCGGTTCGGCTTTAGTCGCCAGTAATATCGCTCAACATCTGGAGAAATTCTTTTCTGATAAAAGGAAAGAGTCCAGAATTGTATTTTATTGCGCAAGAGGAGGTAAAAGGTCACAAGCTTTTGCGACTGTTTGTAAGATGGTGGGATGGGAGCCAGCGGTTCTCAAGGGAGGATACAAAGCATACAGAAAACATGTATTGTCGACCATTCAGAAATTCGCCGACAGCAAGCGATTTATAATTATCGGCGGGAGAACCGGAGTTGGGAAAACCGATGTTCTAGAATTTATGAGATCTCACGGCCATGCTGTATTAAACCTTGAGAAACTTGCCAATCACAGAGGCAGCATCCTGGGTGCGCCTCCATCCAGAAAGCAACCCAAACAGAAATTATTCGAATCTGCGATTTATGAGGAAATAATAAACATTGGCGAGTGTGATCCCATCTTTTTGGAGTCGGAGAGCAGCAAAATCGGAAATCTTCTTATCCCTCCGGAAATCTGGCAATCGATGAAGCGCTCTCCTACCTTTATTATCGACAACACCCTAGAAAATCGAGTTAACTATATCCTAGAAAGTTATGATCCAGATTTTTTATTGGAAGAAGAACTGCCAAAATTGATCTCCATTATAGAGAGAAAACACACCAACATAAACGTCGAGGAATTGAACCATTTAATAGAGATAAAGAATTGGCGCTCACTAGTGAGCCTTTTGATCACTGATTATTATGACCCTCTTTACAATCACTCGATAAGAAGACGGCTCGACCAAACGATTTCTTGCATCAAGACACTTCAACCGATCAAGGATAGTTTCAGCGATTTGAGACGGAAAATTTTATTTTCTCTAAATAAATATCTTAGTCAGACAAGCTCCTAAATATGCTCGCACAGTAAAAGTTTTTGAGGCCGAGCTACCCAAAAACTTTTACCAAATCGTCATAAATAAAAAATCATCAAAAAAACATGCCGGGCCATAGGGTTATGTGCTTTAATAGAGATTCTAAATTGGATTTAAGTGACCTATGATTGGCGGACCGAAAGAATGAATTCAAACATTAAGCCCTTCAAAATAGTTCAAAAATTTGATGAGGGAGCTCGGAAGGATTTCGCCAAGAAAATTTTCAACGAGCTTAGAGAGCTGTCCGCCGACACAGTCGGTGTAAGCAGGCAGTCCTATGGTCCTGGCGAGCAAGAAGCCATGGAGTTAATTGCCCGATATGCCCAAGAAGAAGGCTTGGAGGTAGCTTGGGACAGTGCCGCCAACCTGGTTATTAGCCTTCCAGGCAATGAACAAACCAAGCCGGCTATCCTTTGTGGCTCTCATCTTGATTCTGTCCCCCATGGAGGAAATTTTGATGGGGCTGCCGGGGTTATCGCCGGGCTAATGGCCTTAATTCAAATAAATCGAAGCGGTTTGGACCCTGTAGTGCCATTAAAATTAATTGCCTTGAGAGGAGAGGAAAGCGCATGGTTTGGGTTGTGTTATCTCGGTTCTTACTCATTATTTGGTCAGATGTCTGCGAAAGATCTGGATCGAAAACACCGTTCCTCAGGTCGGACTCTTCGAGAGTATATGTCTGAAGCTGGCGCAGATGTTGACGCGATATCGCAGGGACGGAAACTTATAGTGCCCAAAGATATTTCGGCCTACGTGGAACTCCATATTGAACAAGGTCCAGTGATGGTGGCCCGTGATGTCCCAGTCGGCATCGTAACGGGGCTCAGAGGCAACATTCGGTACAACAAAGTTCTTTGCCAAGGACAGGCTGGTCACTCCGGGGCTGTTCCGCGCTGGCTCAGACATGACGCTGTATTGGCAACTGCTGATCTATTAAACAGAATGGATGAGCACTGGCGGGTACTACTTGAGCGTGGTCTTGATCTCGTTCTTACCGCTGGAACCCTATCAACAAATCCTGAAACTCACGGCCTCACACGGATACCAGGAGAGTGCGAATTTAGCCTGGAATTTAGAAGCCAAAGCATAGAGACCCTGGAAGCCTTTGATGAACTTGTTCGGGCTGAGGTCAGAAGCATCGAAAAAGAGCGGGGCGTGGCCTTTCAATTTCCAGTGCGGGACATGACAGAACCCGCGATAATGGACAGTCAATGGATTTCACACCTTTCTAACTCCTGCAAAAGCTTGAATATAAGGCATGAAACTCTTCCCAGTGGAGCAGGGCATGATGCTGCGGTTTTTGCGAATAATGGCATACCATCCGCTATGATTTTCATCAGAAATGATCATGGATCCCATAATCCAAAGGAAGCAATGGAGATTGACGACTTTCTGAGAGGGGTTGAAGTGCTTCACCACGCGTTACAATCGCCTCCATGAAGCATGGATTAAAGATTATGAGCCGAAGCATCAAATAAGCATGCGTGCGCTGGCGACTTGTCGTGATCTTTTAGGGGTTTCTATACAGGAAAACTACTTCGAAACAAAAGCGATCTATGACTGACATTTTTTAAAGTAACCACTCGAATAGTCTGAAAATTACGGCGGTACCTCAGAAGCAATTAAGAGATCGAATATTTCATCCAAACCAAGACCGCAGCTTTCTGAATTCAGTCAGATTTGCATACTGGGCCTTCCTTTTCCTCAAAGGTTCAATCGCCCGAGAAACATTGGATCGGTGCAAGCCTCAAGAATGTAATTGGGTTGCGAATTCGCGATTTATGCTATTTCGATGATCTTCCACTTGACATAGAATAAGCCACAAAAATACCGAAGGAAAAGGAACATGGGGGTAAATGCACTACCGTTAATAGATATCTCCAATTTTCAATCTGGCAATTTGGCAGCGAAAAAAACCATCGCAGCGCAGGTGGCCCGGTCTTGCATAGACATTGGCTTTTTCGCTATTTCAGGGCATGGGGTTGAAAAAAGCGTAATAAATAATTTACGAGACGCCAGCCATACCTTTTTTTCCCAATCCGATGAAGTCAAACATAAGTTTGTTCATCCGATAGAAGGTACCCCCCGCGGTTTCCGAACATTTAGGGGCGAAGCGCTTGGAAAGACATCAGGTCAAGCCGACGCCCAACCGGATCTCAAAGAATTTTATCATATTGGGAGAGAACAAATTCCCCTCGACGACCCTTATTACACGAGTGAAGATGGAAAGAAGTATTTTATCCCCAACCTATGGCCAGACCATCCCCTAGAATTTAAGGCAGCCGCACTTGCTTATTGGGACTCCATGGAGGCACTAGCAATAAATTTAGCGCATATAATAGCCGTTGCACTAGACCTTCCAGAGACATGGTTTGATGACAAAATTAACAAACATGCGACAGCAATCAGACTAAATTATTATCCAACTCTGTCCGATGCCCCTTTACCCGGCCAAATTCGCGCAGGAGCCCACACAGATTATGGGATGATAACCATCTTGATGGGAGAAAACCAACCCGGTGGATTACAGATCTTAACCCGCGAAGGACAATGGATAGATGTGGAAACTAAGCCGGACTACTTCGTGATAAATATTGGTGATCTGCTGATGAGGTGGACTAATGATACCTGGCTTTCAAATTTACACCGCGTAATTAATCCCCCAACCGGATCGCGATCAGACAGGGGTAGGTTCTCCGCAGGATTCTTCTTCCAACCGAACTACGATGCTCTAATTGAATGTATTCCCACCTGCTCAGGACCCAACAGACCGGCCAAATATAGACCTGTGCACTCCGGTCAATATCGAGAAGCAAAATATGAAGTAGCACTTAGTTAAGCTAAAATATTATTAAAAAAATATTGATTTGGAACGTCGAGCGAGATCGAAGCGATTTTACTTTCTTTTGAGTTTAGAGATCTAGAACCGCTCTAAGAAAAACAAAGCAAGACTTAGAGACTTTACTCTGATTTATCAAAAACTCATTTCATTCATGTAAAAGAAATTCAATTTAGAGGTAAGACAAATGAGAAAATCCGAATTTTAGATAGATATCAGGCTTGTTTTACGTAAGTATTTCCATTCTAAAACTTTACGACCTGACTAGGATATGTTTTTGCTAAAATTCCCTCAATTAAGTTTCCCCACGATTTACTCATGAGAGGTCATTAAGTTGTCGGGTGAAATCACCATTATCGCTATTGGAGGAAATGCCACGCATCCCGAGGAAACGGATGGAACGGCCGACGAACAAAAGCGCATTTCGAACAACATTGCGAGAAAGCTTGGTCCTCTTATTAAAAAAGAAAAACGACTGATTATCACCTACGGTAATGGTCCAGTTGTAGGTAAAATTTTACTCCGCCAAATCTTATCGAAAGATCACCTTGAACCAATGCCTCTGGATATCTGTGTTGCCCACAGTCAAGGGGGAATAGCCTTTCTTCTTGTACAAGCAATTGAAAATGCGCTTAGAGAGCTGGAACTCGAGAGGAACATCGCAACTCTGGTGACTAGAGTGCTAGTTTCAAAAACGGATCCAAGTTTTTCAAACCCAACTAAGCCGATCGGTGTCTTTTATACAGAAGACCAGGCAAAAATTCTTTCTGATGAGCACAACTGGTGCATGAAAGAAGATGCTGGAAGAGGCTGGCGGTATTTTGTTCCTTCGCCAGTCCCCAAGAAGGTGCTGGAAATTAAAACGATTAAAAAATTGCTGGATGAAGAATCAATTGTGTTAGCGGGAGGGGGCGGAGGCATACCAGTTATTCGTGGTCCAGATGGAGATTACGAAGGTATTCCCGCTGTCATAGACAAGGACCACACTTCAGCCCTCATGGGTAAGGAATTGGGAGCTAAAACTCTCATTTTATTAACTTCTATTCCTGAAGTCTTCCTAAATTTTGGAACTGATAGGGAAGAAAAATTAACAAAATGCTCCCGAGCAGAGCTGATAAAATACAACCGGGAAGGTCATTTTGCAGAAGGTAGCATGAAGCCAAAGATTGAGGCGGCCGTTGAATTTTTATCAAACGGCGGAGAACAAGTGTTAATCACGGCAGCAGAAAACTTGGAAGAAGCTCTGGACGGGAGGCGAGGTTCATGGTTCTTCTCTAACAAAGAAGCATATGTCTAAACTTACGGATTTAGCATGGCAGTTCTGAATCCGTCACTCCCTACACAGTCTGGCCAAACTTCTCTAGAAAATAGTGAGTAACCTCAAGAGCCTTGCCTATGTCATCGATTTTCACTGCTTCACTCGGGTGATGACTGATTCCTTTTTCACACCTGACAAAAAGCATGGCTACAGGGCAGAGGTCCGCAATAGCGACTGCATCATGACCAGCGCCAGACGTTAATTCAAATGGCATTACACCAGATTCTCTTATACTTTCCCCTAACAACTCGCCGAGGCTTGAATCACAAAAAGTCGGTGAAATTTTATAATCTTGATTCCACTCGATTTGTACCTGCCGAGTAGAGGCTATATTGTTAATTTCTGAGAAAATTGAGGCCTGCGCTGTATCTATTGAACCTGAATTCTCTCCCCTGAGATCTAAAGAAAATTTGACCTGACCAGGAATTACGTTACGTGCGCCAGGAATAACTTCAAGCATGCCGACCGTGGCAACCATTCCTGGACCAGATTTGGCAATGCTTTCAATAGCCATCAGCATTTCTGCGGACGCGGCTAGCGCATCAGAGCGCATACTCATTGGCACGGTACCGGCATGACCAGCATTACCCCCAACCTTAACAGTAAACCGACGCGCACCATTAATAGCGGTTACAATTCCGACCGATAAATCTTCTCGCTCGAGCACAGGCCCCTGCTCAATATGGATCTCTAAGTAGCCCAATGGCCGTTCATCTAGGTATAACGAACTACAGGCCAAAGCCGGATCGCAACCGAAACCGGTTAAAGCCTCTGCTCTTGTAATTCCTTCAGAGTCGCTGACCGTAAGTGCATTTGGGTTCAAAGTCCCGGCGACGGCTTGAGATCCAGTAAGCGTATTTGGGAAGCGGTTTCCTTCCTCATCACTAAACGCGATTACATCAATGTTGAAGGGAATAGCGGAGGAACTGGTTCCAAACAAATCAACAGCCGAAATCGCCGCTATTATGCCCAGATTACCATCGTAAATTCCTGCATTAGAGACAGTATCAATATGCGACCCCATTAAAAAAGTTGGAGCGTTTTCTCTCTTACTCCCTAGGCGCCCGATAAGGTTTCCCGCATGGTCTTTAATTACAACCAGGCCGACTTCTTCCATCCAACTTTGGATTTGGTCCAAAGCTTTCATATGTGACCTTGAGAGTGTTGGCCGAAATAACGCGCCGTTGACCTCTGAATAATTTGCAAGTTTTTCAAGTTTAAATTGGACTTCTAAAGCACGACTTTTCCAATTAATCATCACGGAATATCTCTTGAAGTCGGAGAAAAGCAATCTTTTCGACCTGCTTTATAGCTTCTTTAAATTCACTCTCTTTTGAATTATTTATCCTGGACCGAAAGATTTTTAAAATTTCCTGTCGATTAAGTCCCCTTACGGCTATTATGAAAGGAAACTTAAAATGTTCGACATACTTCCTGTTCAAGCATTTAAATTCGGACAACTCTGCCTCTGAACATTTATCTAGGCCAGCGGAAGACTGTTCAGCGAGAGAATCGGGGGTCAGGTCACCAGCAAGTGCAAGGCGACCAGCGAGATCTGGATGTGATCGCAAAACAGAAATTTGACGTTCCGCTCCCCCTCCTCGAAAAATTGCAACCATCGCCCGGTAAACACTATCGAGATCAATGTCTTCGCATTCTATTCCGTGTCCCCAGGCGCCCTCAGCGATCCAGGATGATTGTTCAAATACCCCGCCAAACCGGGAAACAAACTCTTCCCTTTCCATACGAATACTACCTTACGTCTCACTTGGATGGACATCACGCCAATGCCGAGCAATATCCTCTCTTCTGCAAACCCATACATCATCAAACGACAAAATATAATCTAAAAACTTGGTTAGCGCGGCAATCCGACCAGGTCGCCCAGCTAACCTGCAATGAAGACCCACTGACATCATTCTAGGTGTGTGTTCTCCCTCCGCGTAAAGTACATCAAACGTATCCTTGAGATAATCAAAGAACTGGGTTCCAGAATTAAAGCCCTGAAGAGTAGCAAAACGCATATCATTTGCATCGAGCGTATATGGAACAACTAGAACAGGCTTCCCATTAACATCTTGCCAATAGGGCAAATCATCATCGTAGGCATCAGCATCATACAAAAAGTCTCCCTCTTCTGCCACGAGCCTTCGAGTGTTGGGACTTGTCCGACCGGTGTACCAACCCACAGGTTTCTTGCCGGTAATTTCTTGGAGGATGGAAACCGCCTTTCGTATGTGCTCCCTTTCAAGGCTCTCATCAATGAATTGGTAATTGATCCACCGATACCCGTGAGAGGCAATTTCGTGACCAGAGTTTATCATCGCTTTAATTACATCAGGGTTTTGTTCGGCTGCCCGCGCAACTGCAAAAATGGTAAGCGGTATTTGTTTTCGGTCAAATAAATTAAGCAGTCTCCAAACCCCTACTCTTGACCCATAATCATAAATTGACTCCATGGAGATATGCCTAGTTCCCTCTAAAGCCTCAGCTCCAATTATCTCGGACAAAAATGCTTCAGATGCACGATCTCCGTTAAGCAGGCTATTTTCGCCACCCTCCTCAAAATTCAGAACAAACTGTAATGCCAATCGAGCTCCTCCCGGCCAATCTGCCTGCGGAGGACTCGCCCCATACCCGATTAAATTTCTAGGTTGCACCCAAGTCACACAAAACTCCCATGACAAAAGTCTTATCAAGGATTTATTTAATTGCTTAAACCGAGCATAGCTCGCAAAGCAAACCCATGATAGCTTCACTCTATTGCGTCAAGGCATATTTATGTAACGGATAAAGTTTTGTAAAAATGATCACCACCCACGTACTCGATACGGCTAGAGGAATACCTGCGGCTGGAGTCAAAATTGAGATCCATCGGGTCAAATTTGATGGGACGATGGAGCTATTAAAAAGCTCGGAAACTAATGACGACGGCAGAAACGCTGAGGCTCTAGTGAGCACCGATGAACTGCAGGAAGGAACCTATCAAATTACCTTTTTTATAGGAAGATATTTTGAGTCTACTAGGTCAAATGAAAATACCTCTGTTTTCATAGATCAGGTTCCGGTGAGGTTTAACGTAAGTAACACATCCGCCCACTATCATGTGCCCTTACTGGCCTCGCCCTATGGCTACACGACATATCGCGGCAGCTAGCTGAGGAAGTGTTATGGATGTAATTATATGGGAGTGGCTGGAGCTTGGGTTTAGGTGGCTGCACGTCATAGCTGGGATAGCTTGGATCGGAACCTCATTTTACTTCATGCACTTAGATGCGAGCTTAAAAAGCTCTCAAAATCTTCCAAGCGAAGCGGGCGGGGAAACATGGCAAGTGCACAGTGGCGGCTTCTACCATATGGTCAAGTTCGTTGTTGCCCCGAGTCAAATGCCGGAAAATCTTACTTGGTTTAAATGGGAAGCATACACTACCTTTTTATCTGGCTTAGTGCTGCTTGTTATCATCTATTACCTCGGGGCAGAGCTATATTTGATAGACAATAACGTTTTCGAGTTGTCGGCCGAAGTAGCGATTACTCTCAGTGCCTCTAGCATTGTGATCGCATGGTTTGTTTATAACTTGCTATGCAAATCAACGCTGGGACAATTTGAATGGGCGCTTGGTTTAACTGGCTTTGCTCTGATAGCTGCATCTATGTGGGGCTTCACGCAGATCTTCAGCGCTAGAGGCGCTTTCATGCAAATGGGTGCGATCATAGGGAGCATTATGATCGTCAACGTTTGGCGCATTGTTATTCCCAATCAAAAACTTGTGGTTGAAGACCTTATCGCTGGTAGGTCACCAGACCCCCGTTTGGGTGCGGAGGCAAAACTTCGGTCCACTCACAACAACTACCTAACGCTGCCAGTGCTCTTTATTATGATAAGCAACCATTATCCCCTTGCTTATGCTTCGGAATGGAATTGGGTAATTTTTGTGCTTATCCTAATAGTAGGCGGTATTATCCGCCACTATTTCAACCTCAAGCATGGATCGGAAAAGAACGCCTGGTGGTGCTGGGTTATAGCCCTCATCGGTATCACGGTAGCTGCGTGGCTGAGTTCTATTTCTCCAGCCGACAGTGAGAAAACAGTGAGTGCCAAGGTAGAAACAACCAAAGTGTCTCTGGACTCGCAAGTAATGGACATCGTTTCAACGCGTTGCTCAATGTGTCACGCCTCACAACCACTTTGGGAAGGACTGGTCGCCGCCCCAAAGGGAATTGTGCTGGATACCGAAGAGAGGGTTAAGGCGGAGGCAAAGCAAATTTACATAAGTAGTTATTTAAGCAACGCGATGCCCCCGAGCAATGTTTCCTACATGGAGAATTCAGAACGAAAATTAATTGGCCTCTGGTTCGAATCCATCGAAAGCACAAAACAAGCATCATTGAAGTAAGGGGTTTTAAACATGGCTGCACAAGACGATCGGTACCAAAAATCATTCGTGGTTTCATGGGATCAATTGCACAGAGATGCTAAAGCTTTGGCATGGCGCCTGTCCGAGATGGGATCTTGGAATAAAGTCGTTGCGATCACCAGAGGTGGTCTTGTGCCAGCAGCAATTGTCGCCCGTGAACTGGAGATACGGTTAATTGATACCATTTGCGTTAGCTCTTATGACCATCAGGCCCAATCAGACGTCAAAATTGTTAAGC
>CAJXEC010000025.1 GCA_913052165.1 uncultured Rhodospirillaceae bacterium | reverse complement strand
TGTTTTCGGGATTTTGGATTGGTTGGCGAGGACGAATTGAGGGCCTATTAAAAATTGGCCTATCCTCAGTAGCAGTGATGGGCGCGTCGGTTGTTTTGTTCTCCCTTACTAGGAATTTTAGCATTGCAATTGGATGCATGATTGTTTTCGGGGGATCACAGATGCTGATTGGAACGGCATTTCAGACTATGGTTCAAAGCTCAGCGGATCCCGGATTGCGCGGTCGAGTTATGTCGATTTTTGGGCTTCTTTGGGTTGGGTCAATTGCTTTCGGTGCAGCTGCGATTGGCCTGTTTGGAGAGATCTTTGGTTTGCCGATGCCAACCGCGTTATTCGCCCTGGTTGGGATCGCGATCTGTGCTTATGGATTACGTTATTTTCTGCAGATCAAGACCTCAGTGGAGCAATAACGTTTTACGCAGTTGGTAAGGCGACAAAGGCAAAGCGGAGTCTTATTATTAGCTAATGTTCAAAATTCTTATGGGGTGTTTTATCCGTGGCCAGTGAAGCCAGAAGGCCCGGTGGGTTAAAGCGTGCCTTTTCCCATGGTAATTTTTTAATTTATTTTCTTGGCAATTTTCCATCGCAAATTGGGGTTTGGGCTCAGCGGACAGCGCTCGGTTGGCTCGCTTGGAAAATGACTGATTCCGCTTTCTATGTCGGTCTTCTGGGATTTGCCGATTTAATTCCCATCATTCTCTTGTCTCCCTTCTCTGGGTATCTCACCGATCGATTCGATCGATTAGTGCTTGGCAAGATAATCACCACCGCAAATATTTTCGTTACCGGAGCTCTCGCAACTCTTGGTTTTGCAGATTTGTTAACAATTGAGCTTTTGGTTTTGTTTGCTTTTCTAACTGGAGTTGATCATGCGATGTTCCAGCCGGTCAGGAGTACTCTAATTGGGGTTCTTACTTCGAAAGAGGACCTGAGTGCCGCAATAGCTATCAATGGATTTTCTTGGAATAGTGCCAGGTTTATAGGACCGGCTGTAGCTGGTGTCGCTCTGCAATTTACCCAAGAAACTACAATATTTGCTGCGAACGCATTGCTCTATTTATGGTTCTTGATTTCATTTTGGTTATTGGATGCTCCCAAACATACAGCGAGTGAACCTGTTGGAAGTGATGGTGCTATTGGTCAAATCATTGCTGGATACCGATATATTTATAATCACGGTTTGATAGGGCCGCTCCTGGGAATCCTCGCCTGCGCCTCACTTCTGACGCGGCCGCTTGTTGAGTTACTTCCTGTGGCCTCAGGTGCAATGTTTGATCGGGGTGTGGATGGTTTGGCAATGCTCACTTCCGCCATGGGGATAGGTGCCATGTGCGCAGGGTACTGGATAGCGCAGCGTGGTCGCTTGGAGGGGATGGCAAAAATTACCGCGAACACCCTCCTCGGGACCATGGTTGTCTTGCTGATTTTTGCAACCACAAAGAATTTTTACGTGGCTGTAGGCTGCATGTGGTGTGTTGGATTCCAGTATTCTACTTACGCAACCTGTATCCAGACAATGATACAAACAGTCGCTGAAGATCATATGCGAGGTCGTGTCCTTGCCCTGTACGGGATGATTTGGATCGGGTTTGCAGGAATCGGAGCGCTAATTGTTGGGGGGCTAGCCGATCTTTTGGGGCTTCGGGTCCCATTGGCCGCCGCAGGCATACTTTGCCTTGGGGTTTGGTATTGGGCTTCAAAAAGGTTAAAGAAAATAGATGAGGAATTAAAAAACCTTGGCCACATCGGGTCCTAGCTTGAAGGTCTCTCGGAAATTTTCTTGTTGATTACGCCCACCATTCGGCGTCTACACTGGGGCTTGACTGCAGTATTTTTGATTAGTCGAGCTACTTATTGGGGTGTGCAAACAGAAAAGGTCCATTAATTTAAAGTCGGGAAAATAAAGATCGGAAAAGAGAAATCCATGAATGAACCCCTTTTGCCCCTAATTGGTGAACCAGGCGATTTGTATGCTGCACTCGACTCCCCTAATTTATTGCTACTTGATCTAAATGTTCCGGAAGTTTATTCGGCAGGCCATATTTCTGGTGCAGTCAACTTTCCGTTTTCCACCCTTTTGCGACCCAAACCTCCGGCTATGGGCTTAATCGCGCCCGCGGATCAATTATCTGATGTCTTTTCAGCTATGGGAATCAGTCCAGATCGGCATGTTGTAGCCTATGATTCAGAAGGGACAGGTAAAGCCTGCCGTCTCTTATGGACTTTGGATGTTGTCGGGCATACAAAATGTTCTTTGCTAAATGGCGGTCTCCCGGCCTGGTGTGCAGAGGGGCTGCCAGTCGAACAAACTTCCTGTGACCCAATTTCTTCAGAATATAAAGTATCCGTATCTCCAAAGAGGATTGCTGACAGTCAATATATTTTGGCAAATTTGGAGAATGAGGACGTTGTTGTCCTCGATTGTCGTAGTCAGGCTGAGTACGCAGGCCTTGATTTACGTTCTGCTCGAGGAGGACATATTCCAGGCGCCGCAAACATGGATTGGGTTCTCGCTATGGATCCCAATAATTCGGGGCGTATAAAGCCTTCTGAGGAATTGAAAAAGATCCTTAAAAATCTTGGGATCACAGAAGATAAAGAAGTCATTGTTCACTGCCAAACTCACCATAGATCCTCTCATACTTATATTGTGTTGAAGCATTTAGGATTTGAAAAAATTCGTGGCTACGATGGGTCGTGGTCCGATTGGGGCAATGATCCGAATTTGCCCATTGAAAACTAAATCATGGTTATAGAGGTAAAGTTGAGGTCCCAAACTAATTTGGAGCTAGTGAATTTAGTCTGATGAGAACCACAAAACGCCTAGATCCAAGAAAATTTATTGATCCGTTTTTTACGATTGCGGGTGAAGAGAGAGCGTCTGTACAACCTTCAAGACTTAAAACGCTTTGGGTGAATACCGGTACCCTTTGCAATATTACCTGCGCTAACTGTTACATTGAAAGCAGTCCTCGCAATGATAGGTTGGTTTATCTCAAGGCATCAGAAGTCAGGGTATTTCTTGAAGAGATTGAAAAAGGAGAATTTGGTACCATTGAGATCGGTTTTACTGGCGGGGAACCTTTTTTAAATCCAGAAATAACAGCGATGCTTGAGGACTGTCTCTCAAGAAAATTTCAGGTTCTGATCCTGACCAACGCGATGAAGCCAATGCAGAATAAAAGAGATCAATTGCTTGGCTTGAATCATTGGTTCGGTGATCGGTTGAAACTCCGTATTTCAATTGACCACTATGAGCAGGCAACTCATGAGGCAGAGCGTGGAATAGGTTCGTGGGCATCGATGCTTGAGGGTATCAAGTTCTTATCTGACAATAATTTTCAATTTGATATTGCAGGTCGCACGCGATGGAACCAGGACGAAAATGAATTGCGCGAAGGATTTTCCGAGATGTTTAGTGAACAGGGGATTAAAATCGACGCGCACGACCCTGTTGCTTTGACTTTGTTTCCAGAAATGGACCAAGAGATTGATGTTCCAGAGATAACCTCGGCCTGTTGGGATATTTTGGGTGTAGATCCGGGAAGCCTAATGTGTGCGACATCGCGAATGTTGGTTAAACGCAAAGGAGCATCCAACCCCTCGCTGGTGGCTTGTACTTTACTCCCCTATGATAAGCAGTTTGAATTGGGAGAAACAGTTGAGGAATCTTGGAGAGAAGTCTCATTAAACCATCCTCACTGCGCCAAATTTTGTGTTCTGGGTGGAGGTTCCTGCAGCGCAGGTTAAGCAAGCGAGTCTGTCAATGAAAGGAGGCCGTGTTGACGAAATCGTCTATGAAGCAATTCACATTTAATTTTATTGATCAAAACGAAAAAGCCATTGCTTGCGTCTCCGACTCCATTTTTTATTTTGGCGAGCTAGGTATGCAGGAGCACGAGAGTGCCGGGCTGCTATGTGACCTTTTAGACGCGGAGAATTTTAGGGTTGAGCGCGGGATATCAGGATTTCCGACGGGGTTTTGTGCAACCTATGGGACTGGCTCCCCAGTAATTGCTATACACACAGAATATGATGCCAATCCTAATAATTCGCAGGTCAGTGGCGTCTTTGAACCCACTCACATTACACCTTTCGCACCCGGACATTGTGAAGGTCACAATTGTAATGCGGCGGTCCTAGTGGCTGGAGCCATAGCAGCAGCTAGAGCGATGTCTGAATATAATTTGCCGGGTACCATAAAGATCTTTGGAGCCCCGGGAGAAGAACAACTGATTTCACGACCCTACTATGTTCGTGACGGGTGGTTCGATGATGTCGATGTCGCACTTCATGATCATTTAGGGGGTGATTTAGGGACAGTGTATGGGCTCACCCATTCCGCTGCTATTAGCGCTTACTTCCGTTTTTTTGGTCAAACGTCCCACGCCTCGGTAACGCCTTGGAATGGACGCGATGCCCTGGATGCTGTCGTTTTGATGGATATGGGCATGGCTCAATTTCGTGAGCACATGAAGCCTGAGTGGCGCGCACATCGAGTGATTAAAGAAGGAGGAGATCAACCTAATACTATTCCCGCCAAAACCATGGTCTGGTGGACTTTCCGAGCACCTGATGCTGAAGGCGCTAAAATTGTATTTGAGCAGGGTAAAAAAATAGCCGAGGGAGCGGCGATGATGACGAATACCGAAGTTCGTTGTGAGATCATGAGCGCCGTTTGGCCAGTTAGAACCAATCAGGGTCTCGCAGAGGTAATTAAGTCCAATATGGATATAGTCGGTGCTCCAGACTGGACAAAGAAGGAACATGATTTTGCGAGGACCATCCAAAAGAAAATTGGGGCTGAACCTTTGGGACTGCTAAACGAGGTTAGACCCCTTAATGGACCTTCCAAACAACGAGCGCCCTCGAATGATTGTGGTGATATCTCATGGAAAGTACCCATGGGGCGTATCGGTTTTCCGTCTAATATTCCCGGTGTTGCTTTCCATCATTGGACTGGGGGTGCCGCACTCACAACGTCCATCGCTCACAAAGGTGCTTTTGTGGGTGCGAAAGTCCTTGCTGCAACGGTATTAGACCTGCTGACCGTTCCTGAATTGGTTGAAAGGGCAAAGGCAACATTTGCTGATGAAATAGCAGGAGTTGAATATCAGCCACTAATCCCTGAGGGCCAGGAACCTCCTATTGATTTAAATCGCGAGACGATGGAGGTCTTTCGACCTTCGATGAGAGCGCATTACTTAACTGAGCGGCCCGTTTTTATGTAAGAACGCGCGCCTCACCAAAGTTGCCAACGGGTCGTGCTAAATGCTCTTAAATAGCATTCCTAAATTTTGATATGAGAGACTTATTCGAATTTTGGAATTCGTCTGTGTTGAGTGGCCCTCTCATAGGCGTACGCTAACCTTAACATGTTGTGATCATCGTAGGCTCGCCCGAGAAAAGTGATGCCAACAGGGAGACCCGCGGATGTGTATCCAGCGGGCACAACAACTGACGCCGCGTAAATTAGGAAAGTATTGATATGAGGCGCACCAGCTTGATCTCTATACGGTGGACGAATTCCCTCTTCGATAAGGGTTGGTTCATGTTCGACGGCTTTGTGAACAATGGCGTCTAATCTATGTTCTGCCATGACGTTGAGTAAATTTGTCGTGAGGCGCTCTCGTGCAGTGTGATAACGGTCTCGATCTTCAGCGGTCGAGGAAAACTCCCAGCGGGCCCTGGTGTTGGGGCGTAGTTCACTCCATTTGGGGGAAGCCATAGCATTTTCTCGAGTTCCATAAGGAACATTCGGGCGACCTGCTAGCCATCGTTCAAAAGACTCGTCCTCTTCACTGACGTCTCGGGTCCTTGTCGCTAAGCATTCTTGGAGTTCAGGGATTTCAATCGGATCAATTACCTCTGCACCTGCATTTACTAGTTCTTTAACAGCTATATTGAACACCTCTGTGACGCGGCCAAAATCTTCAGCATCAGGGTTTGCTTTAAAACCCATAGAAGCACGCATTACTCCAATACGGGCTCCTGCTAGAGCGTTCTTATCGAGAACCTCGCTATAACTGCGTGGTACGTTTCCTATTCCTCGAGCAGTCACGGGATCTTTGGGGTCATAGCCTACAATTACGTCCATTATTTTCGCAGCATCGTCAACGGTACGACACATTGGTCCCAGTGATCCATTTACCATTGGCCATCCAGCATACACGCCGTGTCTGGAGACTAATCCAGCTGTTGGCCTGAGGCCGCAAATCCCGTTCCAAATCGAGGGTCTGCGAATGCTAGCAAACCCCTCTTGTCCAATCCCTGCTGTACAGAGGTTCGCGGATACTGCAGCCCCAGTACCTCCCGAAGATCCACCTGCAGTTCGAAGGGGGTCGTAAACGTTTTTGGTCGAGCCAAAAAGTGTTCCATGGGTATCACCGGCACCTAACTCCCCCAAAGTTGCTTTCCCAATAATAATTGCACCAGCTGCCTTTAATTTGGCGGCGACGGTGCAATCCCTTCCTGGTTCGTAGCCCTCAAATAAAACAGAACCCAGGGTGGTCGGCATTCCGTCTACATCTCCTTGATCTTTGAAGATTATCGGAATTCCATGAAGTGGTCCTACTGGACCGGTTTCTAGGTATAGTTTATCCAGCCTATCGGCTTCTTCTAGAGCTTTGGGGTTGGTACAAATAAACGCATTCAAAGTTGGCCCCGACCGATCGATTTGATCAATGCGGGTTAGGTAACTTTCCACAAGCTTTCTACATGTCAGAGATCCGTTTTCGAAGGCGGCGTGGATATCTTCTATGGTGGTATCTATGATATTGAAAGTCATCATTATTCCTTTTCGTTGTTCTTTAATAAGATCTCCAAGAAAGTGTTTCCTGGGTTTAAGATCTTTTGATTATGACCCCATCTGAAATAAGTTCGTCTTTCTAACGTTATTCGATTATCGTTTCCTCTAGACCTGTATTATTGGTAACAACTTCATATTCCTCTCACTCTGGGTAAGTGCATTAAGTGCCAAGGGCTCGGTAATTCTCCAACCGGAATTTCGATAAGTGTTGGTCCATTATGATCAAAGCCTTTTTTGAGTGCTTCTGCCAACTCTTCTGGTGTATTAATTCTGAAAGCCTGCGCCCCGAAACTTTCCGCATATTTTACGAAGTCAGGGTTATGCAGCTCAGTTCCGATGACCCTGCCGCCGTATGAATGGATTTGGCTCCGTTTGACATTGCCGTAGGCCCCATCATTAAAGACCAAAGTAACGGTGGCTATATTATGCTGGACCGCTGTAGCCAGTTCATTGCTCCCAAAAAGAAAACCCCCGTCTCCGTTGATGGAAACCACATGGTTTTCTGGGTTCCCGATTTTGACACCCAATGAAGTCGGAAAGCCATATCCGAGTGTGCCGGAAAAACCGGGAGAAACATAAGTTCGTGGCTTAAAAAATGGCATGCCTATTCGGGCCATATAAGCCATCTGGGTTGACTCGCCGACAACAAAACCGTCCTCCGGAAGCTCAGATCTGAGAACAGAGATAAATCCCCATTGAGGAGAGAGTTTCTCAAACTCTGTTTGAATCTCCGCTTTAGCAACCGCAAGTTCGCATTTTCGAGAGTTTCGCTTGATATTATGTTTGGCAATGGCGTTTGCTAAGGCCGCCAAACCCTCACGAGCATCGGCTACAATCCCGACCAATGGTTCGCCACTACGATTTATCTCACTGGCATCGATGTCCATTCTTATCAAGTTTAAACTAGGTTCGACGCCCCAACCATAATATTGCTCGTACATCCTGGTACCGACGGCAAGAACGGCGTCGCAATCGGCATATAATCGGTGGCCCAGTGCTTCGGGCACTGCAAGATGGTGGTCAGGATGGATTGCCCCTTTGCCATTTCGGGACATACTTATAGGAGCTTCGAGCATTTCCGCGACTGCTTGAAGCTCCTCGCAGGCATCAAAAACACCTCTGCCTGCTAAAATCATTGGTGTTTTCGCCGCGCCTAAAATTTTCGCGGCCCGTTCGATCATGGCGGGGTCAGGTTTGGGAGGACCCGGTGGGGCGATCGGTCCGCGGAGATTTACTTCGGATACCTCTTTAAGAGTCTCTGGGGCACACTCAATTGCTACTGGCCGTCGTCGACCCGATAACATTGCCCCAAAGGCCTGTTCAATCACATGGGGTGCCTCGGAGGGGTGCTCTATGCGGTCGGCCCATTTGGTGAGTTTTCGCATGACCCCGAGTTGGTCATCAATTTCGTGATGTGCTCCTAATTTTCGGCCGATCCGATCACTAGGGACTTGACCTGATAAACATAAAACTGGCGCATTGCAGGCATATGCAGTGTTTAGAGCTGCGGAAGCATTTAGAAAGCCCGGTCCTGGCACTACGGCGTACGCGCTTGGTTTTCCTGTTGAGATTGCATGACCGAAAGCCATATAGGCACCGCCCTGTTCATGCCGATTATGAATGAAACGTATGGCATTGCCCTCATCGTGAAGTGCGTTAAAAAAATGGTCCAGTTGAACTCCAGGGATACCAAACATCGTATCAATGCCGTAGTTACGGAGCGATTTAACGATCGCGGCTCCTCCACTCATGCGTGTCATTGAACGTTTCCCCGTGTAATTTCTTTTCACAGACACATTATGGACCAGGGAGTTGCAGCGTCTACCTGCCCTATTTCAGATTTTTTATTAGTAAAATTCTGATTGGTTAATCATCATTCACTGAGTATCACAAGAATAATCTCTCGGGTTTTAGGGTGGTGTATTTGTTCTGGAATTTTTAAAAATATATACGGAACTAATATGCCAGATATAAAATTTTTTTAGCGATATTTCGTCTTTTTCAGTTTGTCATGGGTCAACTTTTCCGTCTTCCTGTAATGAACTGTGCCAATCAAGTTTTGATAAAGCACTCGGCGACGCGTTTGGTATCAGCTAGTTCGGTGTCAACTTAGCTGAGATTCTTCCAGGGACTTGGTCATCACAAAGGCACTGGCATGAGAATGAGGATGAGTTCGTTTTGCTCATTTCGGCAGAAGTCGTATCGCTGAGCCATGATGGTGAACGGACTTTACCTGAAGGAAAAACCGTCGGTTTCCCTCTAAAATTCAAAACGGTGTTTATTTAATTAATAGGTCCTCAGAACCAGAAAAGTACATATAGGTAGGTTCCCGTTCCGCTTCAGAAACTGTCCAATATCCTGATATCAACATGAAGATGAAGCGTCAGTTGAATGAGAAATCCGTATTTATGGATAGACAGAGCAATTTATTGTAACAGCTCGTGTGAGGTGTATTGTTGGCATTGTTTCCGTCATTCAAGAAACTGGGCTAGTCTGTGCAACAGGCCTAGGCTTTATTTAGGTCTAGTCAAGGAGGATGAAATGGAATTCGGGATGCAATTTTTTCCGTGCGTTGAGCCGGAAGAAAAGTCGGCCAGTCAGTATTTTGGAGAATGTCTTGAGTTAGTTGGCCTTGCAGATCGATACGGCTACTCGCACATTCGAACAGTTGAACATTATTTTCACCCATATGGTGGGTATAGCCCAAACCCCATAGTGTTTTTGAGCGCTGCGGCTCAGATTTCCAAGAAGGCGCGGATCGTCACCGGAGCTGTACTCCCGGTTTTCAACAATCCATTGAAGTTAGCCGGAGAAATCGCCATGTTGGACGGTCTTTCCAACGGCAGATTAGAAGTGGGTATCGCAAGAGCGTTCGTACCAGAGGAGTTTCGCCACTTCAAAGTAGAGCTTAACGAGAGTGTCGCACGATTTGATGAAGGAGTGGAACAACTCACTCTACTTTTGGAGAATGAGAACGTTAGCCACTTTGGCCGATTTCATGATTTTGAGAATGTCACCTCTCTGCCTCGTCCCGTTCAAAAGCCTCGGCCTCAGTTTTGGACAGCCGCGTTTGCTACTCCGGATTCTTTTGAAAAAGCAGGTCGGGCTGGTAACTGGATAATGGGGATACCCATCGCGGGCGGTCAGATGGCGGAATTGCTCGGTATTTACAGGGAAGCTTGGAAATCTGCGGGTCATAAGCATGAGCCACGATGCATGCTAGCATTCCATATGTTATGTCATGAAAATAGGGAAGAAGCGAGAGATCTTGCTCGCGCCCCGATCAAAAAATATTTTGACATGCTTGTTGACTCTGCGAGTAGTTGGATAGGTGGAGAGACATCAAATGATTATAAGGGCTATGGCAAGCTCATAGAGGGACTTAAAAAGGAAGATCTAGATAGTCAGATGGAGAAATGTTCGGCCTGGGTGGGAACGCCTGGAGATATTGTGGAAATTGCCCATGAATATGATCGTCAATGCGGGGGATTCGATGAAGCGTCATTGCAAATTAATTTCACCACGTTACCTCATGTGGAGGCGAAGAAGTCTGTCCAGTTATTTGGAGAAAAGGTTTTGAGTCAGTTTTGAATTTTTCCCAGAGTCGATACCATTAGTAAGAGCCTTCCAGAAGCCTTGGAGCACTAAACCGAGGCGGTGTAGTAAAATTTTATTCGGGATCGCTTCTTCATAGAGTTTGAGCATCTTATCCGGGAAAGCTGGGGATGGCATTTTTGTTGCTGTATTGGGGAGCGCCTCTCGGATTGGAGCGGTTTCAGTCGGAATGTCAACTGGCGTCGAGTTCTTTGCGGCGCTTGTCTGAATAAAATTTTTTATCCCACGGGTCTTTTTTACTCTATTTTATGGTGTTTTTAGGGGATGTGGAGATTGCTCGATTACCCCGATTACTGCATTATTTATGGGAAATCTCAAGGAGACACATATATGTCTGAAAGAGGATTGCATTCTCGTCCTGAAGTCACGCCAGAGCGAGCAGAATTTTATGAAAAAATCGATCCCCTTGCCGTTGCACCACTATGGGAGAGGCTCTTCACTTTCATGTCCAAGGAGCCGAAGATGCGGGCAGCACCCTATCTTTGGCGCTACTCAGCAATTCGTCCCAGTCTCATGGAAACAGCGGACTTGATTACCGCGGAGGAAGCAGAACGTCGCGTTCTAATCCTCGAGAATCCAAGTTTGAAAGGTGAAACGGCGGCAGCCGACTCGTTGTTTGCGGGCCTGCAGCTAATAATGCCGGGAGAGGTGGCTGGCACTCATCGTCACTCTCCTTCGGCTTTGAGGTTCATCATAGAGGGTGATGGTGCCTATACTGCAATAAATGGAGAGAAAGCTCCCATGAAGGTAGGGGACCTAATACTTACTCCATCAATGGTATGGCATGATCACGGCAATGTCGGTTCCGATCCTGTTGTTTGGCTCGATGGGCTCGATATTCCGTTGATCCGTGCATTAGGCACGATGTTTACCGACCTTTACAATGGTGGAGAACTGCACCCGGAAGGACGGCCCGATTACGATAATATCGCTCGGTTTGGAGCGAATATGAGGCCCATGAATTATCAAGCCGAGGGCTCTCACTCGCCTGTGTTTCATTATCCTTATGATGTTTCCAAGAAAGCCCTGATCAACTTGAAAAAATCCAAAGAGTTTGATCCCTGCCATGGTATTAAGCTCCAGTATATTAACCCCAATACCGGTGAACCGGTGATGGTTACAATAGATTGTTATTTGCAACTTTTGCCGGGAGGATTTTCCACTCAAGATTACCAGAGCACCGGCACCTGGATATATTCTGTGGTAGAGGGGACCGGCAAGACTGTTATCGGCGACTCAATATTTGAATGGGGGCCCAAGGATCATTTTGTCGTACCTGGTTGGCTACTTCATCATCACGAGCCGGACTCTGATGATGCCATACTTTTTAGTTTTTCTGATAAAGGTACACAAGAGAAGTTGGGTCTATACAGAGAACGTCGCGGTAACGTTACGCACTGATTTAATCTTAATGAATTGGTAAAAAATAGGCCGCCGTTCGACAGCTTCTTTATTGGCATTCTTATTTTACTCGACTATCCACGTGAATTATTTTCCCAGGCCTATATCAACCCACTATAGGAATGACGATTGTTATCTCCCTCGCCCGGTGTAATCCACCGAGAGACCCCCTGATAAGACCAGTTTAACCCAGAGTTACCAGCACCTTCCCTTTATCTAATTTGGATTTTCATTTGGAAAAGAGCAGTGGAACGAAGCCGACTCTCACGCTGTGCTTTTTTCGTGTACCTGCAGTTTATTCTATTGCAATTTTACCCATAACGACCCCCATTGATATTGCATGGAACGCGAGGCTCGGGGGGGGCCTTGTGATGAGGGAATAAATTTTGGAACATCGGTCTTACAAAAGAGCCTACAGTGTCCCCGCTGCTTTAACAGCGAAGACACTCTTTTATGTCAACTTATAAGGTATAGTTTTTCGCACTCTACAGAGTGGTGTCACACGGTGACGCGCGAATTCTTACGCTATTGTGCAGGTTAGCTCTGTCACCCCTTCAACAGACACAACCATGGTATCGCCGCTGATGACAGGGCCAACGCCTGCTGGTGTTCCCGTCATGATCAGATCACCTGCTTCGAGCGTTACCAACCCTGACAAATATGAAATGCTCTCTGGAACATTCCATATCATATCTTTAATATCAGCGTCTTGTTTCGTTTCCCCATTTACTGCTAGGTGAATACGGCCTTCCTCAGGATGACCTATCTTAGTTACAGGTAAAATTTCAGAACATGGCGCAGAGTTGTCAAAACCCTTTCCCATATCCCATGGGCGCCCCATTTCCCTGGCAGCGATCTGAACGTCTCGACGAGTCATGTCGAGACCAACCCCGTACCCGTAAATGCAGTTATTGGCATCCGCGACGCTGATACTACTTGCAGATCCGCCGATTGCGACTACCAGCTCTCCTTCGTAATGATAATTTTTTGTTTGGGGGGGATAAGGGATCTTTGCCCCATTCTGGACTATTGCATCGGTGGGTTTCATAAAAAAGAAAGGTGGGTCACGCTCGTCCATACCCATTTCTTTGGCATGTTCCGCATAGTTTCTGCCAATGCAATAGATACGCCTCACCGGGAACCGGTCCTCATTGTCCACTACCGGCAGACTAGTCAGTCCCCATGAAGGGATAACATAGCTCATCAGTAACTCCTGAAAAATTATTAACCTTTACTCTAAGAATTTGGCCCACGTTTGGTCTTTCTGCAAGCCACACAAAGCTTGACGGAAAGAGATTATCTTTTGTCTACTTAGTTATAATTGATGTCTAATTAACTTTTTGGATCACAAAAATGAGTTTTCCCAATCGGCCGGTGGATGCAATAGAGGGTTGGCATGCGCACATCTATTATGATCCCGCTAATACAAAGGGAGTAGCCGCAATTATTCGACAGCAAATTGAAAACGAATTTCCAGATGCTAAGGTCGGACGTTGGCATGATGAGGCTGTTGGCCCGCACCTAAATGCTATGTATCAAGTCGCGTTTGAAAATCATCAATTTGATAATCTCGTTCAATGGTTATCAGTTAACCGACATGGCTTAGATGTTTTGGTTCACCCCCAGACAGAAAATGCCTGGAATGATCACCTTCTATTTGGATTCTGGTTAGGAAATAAATTACCTTTGAATGAAGAGCGACTCCGAGAAACGGCCGCTCGAGCTGAGAGAAACTAGAAGATATATAGTATTTCCTGTGGGCGCCGAGCTGCTAGAGTGATCAGGTTTTCGCTGATGATTGGGAGATCTTTGTTGTCTAACGCATCAGCTATCCGTCAAAAAATATCCAACTAAGCAGTTTCAGATCTTTAGAGACATACTTGCTGCTATTGGCTCATCCAATTAAAACGGAAGCATGACATTCCCATTGGACTCCATCAACGAGGCGCTTGATAGGTTTTCGGCGCATGAATTTTACCGACACCGGGTTCCTCGAGAAGTCTCTGGTCCAGATGACTTTTTTTCTTCTGTTCCGTTGATGACCCGAGAGGACCTAGTGAGAGAAATGCAAAAACCTGGTTACGGAGCCTTTGGCGGTACGGAACCAGTTCGGATAAATCTGAGCCCCACGGGAGATGGGCTTTTGCCTATTTTGCAGTCCAAGCGTGATCTGGACCGATTAATTACTGCGGCTCGCTCCCACCTTGACGCCTGTGGTGTAGAACCTGGAGATGTTTGCGCTGTTTTTTTTGGCTATCATCTATTTGTTGCTGGATTGTTTTATCAAAGTCAGATGGAAGCTCACGGAGTTTCCTGCATTCCCCTCGGTCCGGGAGAAACATCCAGAGCTGTGGAACTTTGCAAGGCCAATAATGTTAACATCGTGGCTGGTAATCCCAGTTTTGTGCTTAGGCTGATTGAGGAAGGGTTGCCAGCTCCAAAAGTCTTCTTTGCGGGTGGAGAAATCTTCACAGGTAATCCAAACCTTTACGCCTCTGTTGCCAATGCTATGCCCGTAACCATGTTAGTTGACAGTTTTTCGTTGTCAGAATTTATCCCTGTGGCGCGAACGTTCCCGGGGGGTATCGGTGTTCACATATTTGATGAACTCGTATTCCCAGAGGTGATAGACCCAGAAAGTCTCTGTCCTGTTGCCGATGGTGAGAGGGGCGAGTTAGTTCTCACGCATATCCGCAAAGAATCCCAACCACTTCTTCGCTATCGAACTGGGGATCTCACGGTCAAAATTGAGACACCTTCAATCTTTGGTCGAACTCAATGTCTGCCTCGCGTTGTGTTTGGTCGAACCGATGGAATGGTAAAAGCGAAGGGTGTGAAAATATTTCCCTCTGAAGTCAAATCTTGTTTGGTGGGGATTGATGGCATCAAAAATAATTATCGGTTGATCATCTCAACCCCTGAAAGTGGATTAGATAGTATAAAATTATTGATACATGGCAGCTCCGATCAAGCCAGTTTGGAACAAATACATAACAGATTTAAAACACAGACATTAGTTGCTCCAGATATCCTAGAGATCTCCGAGGAGTGGGAAGAAGGGCCGATCCTAATAGATCTAAGAAAAAAGTCTGATGGCTGATCCTTGGCGTCTGCTAATGGATACGAATTCTTACGCAGATTTTTCTGTATCAATTTCGCCTGCGATAGAGCGTGCCGTAGTCGAGGGCAGCTCACCGCCGACCGTTTTTTTGAATATATTTGACTCGGACTCCGTGACCATTGGAATGAACGAAGATCCTGAGCAAACACTGAATTTAAAACTATGCGCTTCTGAGGGCGTTTATTTTCGCCGCCGTCCAAGCGGGGGGGGCGCGGTCTACGCCGGTGCAGGGTCAGCTTTTCTGATTTATTTCTTACCGACAACTCACGCGAAGGTCCCGCAAAAAAACGCTGAGGCATTCCCGCAGATACTCGGTGCAATGGCTGAAACCTTGAGCAAGCGCTACGGATTTCCAGCGTCTTACAGGCCCCTGAATGACATTGAAGTAGAGGGAAGGAAGCTTATTCCGACCTCTTTAAAAATAGAAAACGGAGTGATGACTTTTCGGATAGTTATTAATATCAAACCGATAGACACTTGGTTTGCAGGTCGGGTGCTTCCTATGCCGCCCGAGAAGGTCGCTGATAAAGAATTAAAAGATTTGAGTTCAAGATTCACATATTTAGAAAGAGAAGCAGGCCGGAGTTTTGATATTCGAGAGTTAGAGGCGATGATCAGAGATGTTGTGATGTGCTCGTTTGGAGAAGGGTTGACGTTGGGACGGACGACGAAGCTAGAACAGGAGTACGCCGGACAGTTTCGTGCATTGTATGGGTCGGAGGAGTGGTTGTTTGCGAAATCAGAACGCACTCTGCTTCAGCCTATCCTTCGGAACGGTGATACAGTGGGCTATGGTCGATCGAAAGCTGTTGGCGGTTTGATCAGGGCCACGCTTGCTCTGCGCGAAAATAAAATAATTAGAGCGATTATCAATGGGGATTGGCATCCAAGGCCACTCGAGTCAGTCTCTTGGTTAGAGGAGCAGCTCATTGGGGTGGAGGCGGAGTTTGATGTAATACGTGGCAAAATCGACCAATTCCTTGCTGATGATGAGGTTGAATTCGCTGGTGTTACAATCGAAGATTTGATGTCCGCGATAAAGGTAGCTTTGGAGAATCAAGATGTGCGGTGAGCGATGGCGCACATAATTTCGGAATTTGTTCACAAGGGCATTGTGAGGTTAGCAATAAATCTCCCAGAAAAACGGAACGCAATCGCTCCAAATGTCAGGGATGAATTTTTAGAAGCCATCTCTGCCTGTTTGTTCGACGAAAACGTTTTAGCAATCGTTTTAGGAAGCGAGGGCGGACACTTTTGCTCCGGCGGCGATATTGACTCGATGTTCGGCATAAATGCGGAGACCGGTCGGAGACGCATGCAGGGAAATCACAAGCTAGTCAGGGCAATTGCCGAGGCCGAAAAACCTATTGTGTCGGCTGTTGAGGGTTTCGCTATGGGAGCTGGCGCAGGGATATGTCTTTTGACTGACACGATTGTAATCGCCGATAATGCCAAAATTGGTTTTCCTTTCTTTAAAGTCGGCCTTACCCCAGATTACGGGATTTTGTTTACTCTTCCCCGAAGAGTGGGGTGGGCTCGTGCTCGTCAAATTCTGTTGAGAGGGACAACATGGACGGGTGTTGATGCCGTGAAAAATGGGTTGGCGGATGAAGTTGTTGAGAGGGGTTCGGCTGAGAGGCACGCGGTTGAAATCGCCCGTGAAATGGCTTCTTCACCGCCGCATGCTTTTGCCTTGACTAAACGGCATTTGGTCATGGAACCCCAGTCTCTAGAGGCGGCGCTGGAATTAGAAACATTGTCACAATCTATAGCTTTTGTTGGCCCTGAGCTGGCGGAGGGACGAGCGGCATTTCTTCAGAAACGAAGACCAGATTTCCAAAGAGGAAAAAAATAGAATGATGGATGTCGCTGTCATTGGAGTAGGGCAAACTCGGTACGGGATGTTCCCTGAGAAAAGTTTAAAAGAACTTTTTCATGAGGCGGCTTTGGCGGCATTAGCCGATGTTGATAAGGGGCTGGATCCGAGAGATGTTGACGAGGCATTTGTTGGAACACTCTCTACAGGCGGCGCGCAACTTGGTAACTTTGCGCCAATGATGATGGAAGCATGCGGCATGGTCGGTGCAGGTGCTCGACATATTGAGAATGCTTGCGCATCTTCGGGTTTCGCATTGCGAGATGCTGTATCCGCGATAGCCTCGGGCAGAGCAAAAGTAGCGGTGGCTGCTGGGATTGAAAAAATGTCGGATTTGCCGAGAGAGAGAAATCGGCTCTGGCTTGGAATTTCAGGTGATGTGGAGTGGGAACGGCTGGCTGGAACTAATTTTGCTGGAATATACGCCATGATGGCGCGTAGGCATATGCATGAGTTTGGCACAAAAAAAGAACATATAACTATGGCGGCAGTAAAAAACCGAAATAATGCTGTGGCCAATCCAAAAGCGCAGTTCAGGGCACCCTTGACCCTGGAGCAGGGAATGGCTGCCCCAAATTTGGCCAGTCCACTCAAATTTTCTGATGCTTGTGGAATTACCGATGGAGCCTCCATGGCGATTCTTTGCCGCGCGGAAATGGCAAGAGATTTTACAGATCAACCCGTTTTGGTAATCGGTTCTGGTGCTGGCAGTGATTATGTCGCAATTCATGATCGGCCATCGATGACAATGCTAAAGGGAGCGTTTGAAGCAGGCAAAGAGGCTTATACGACGGCAGGGATTACTTCCGATGATATCGATTTTGCCGAAGTCCATGATTGTTTCGCTATCGCGGAGCTCCTAGCTTACGAGGATCTTGGTTTTTGTGATAGGGGTAAATCGGGACCTTATATTGAAAGCGGTGCAACGCTTCGTGATGGTGCCAGACCTGTTAACAATTCTGGTGGTTTGATTGCTAAAGGTCATCCGATAGGATCTACAGGGACTGGCCAAGTGTATGAGGTTGTGAACCAATTACGAGGGCGGGCTGATACTCAAGAAAGGCAATTGTCAGGAGCCCGTTACGGACTAACCCATAATGTTGGTGGCTCCGGTGCCGCGGTCGCAGTGCATATTTTTAAGGCGGTAGAATAAATATGGTGGGAATTATTTCATATGGGGCCTCCTTACCCGCCTTGAGGCTCCCTGCGACAGCATACAAGGAGGCTTGGGGCGCTTGTGGGGCCCGTGGCATGGTTCAGAAGGCTTTCTGTTCTTACGACGAAGACGCTGTGACGCTGGGAATTGATGCTGCCCGATCTGCTCTCGGGCGACTTGGAAACAATCAACCGGCAATTGGCGCGCTTTTTTTTGGGGTTACCGCTCCGCCCTTTGATGAGAAGCCCTCTGCAGCCACTCTAGCCACAGCACTTTTCGATTATAAAAATATCCGGGTGACAGAGATTAGCGGCTCACCACAAGCGGGTATGCAGGCAATAAACTCCGCTATTGAGTATTGTCAGTCTAATAACGGTAGATCCGCTTTAGCGGTTGTGGCAGATGCGCCAACCGCACCGCCCGATGCGACCTTTGAGCATGCTTTAGGGGCAGCTGGTGCAGCTTTCGTGATTGGTCCTGATGGGCCAGTTGCCGAATTTTTGAAATGTTTTAGCGTGACGCATGAAACCTTTGGCTCTCGCTTCCGTCGTCGAGGCGAAGAAATGATTTCGGATCTCGAACTTCGCACTCGAGACAATTTGATTAGTATTGAAGAGGTTGGAAAGCTGACTGCAACCAGTGATGTTCCAAAAAGAATGGCCCTAGGTGTTGATGCAGGACTTACGCGCGGCGTTGGTCGTTTGCTTGGAAACTCTGAGGCAATTGTCGATAAGATTTGGACGGAGATTGGTGATGCCGGGGCCGCCGCCGCCCCGTGCGCTCTGGTTGCAACGCTTGATATTATGACAGCCAATGAAACGGTATTGGCGGTGGGTGTGGGTGCGGGTGCGACTGCGGTTGCCTTCAGGGCGGGAGGTGGGCTTTCAGAGAATCGCCGCAAAGGTAGGAAATTTTCAGAATTAATCAAATGCGGGAGAGTCGCAAACTACATTGACTACCTAAAGCATAAGCGGTTGCTTAGTTCTAGGACTGGAGGAAAAGGATGACATCCTACATTTCTCTTCCGACTTACTCATCCAATATCGATGAGCGGCTGCGAATGATAGCCGGCAAATGCAATCAATGCGGAACTTTGGCTTATCCCCAGAGGCCGGTTTGTATCAAGTGCGGTCAGAACAAATTTGAACGAGTGCCTTTATCAGGCGAAGGTAAAATTTACACATTCTCGGTTGTAAACGGAGGCGGTGCGCCCAGTGAATTTGATGAGGAACAAACTATGACCGGTGATGTTTATTGTGGGATTGTAGAGCTAGAGGAAGGTCCTCGTGTCATGGTGCGCTTCACTGATATTAATCCTGAGCAGCTCAAAATAGGAATGAAAGTAAGGGCAGTAGTTCGTCGTTTGTATGATCAAGAGGGCTTCTTACGTTATGGAGCCAAGTTTACTCAAGTGGCCTAGCGAATGTTGTTTTAACTCGGATGTAAGACTCATCAATTTAAGAGAAGGTCCCGTTTGTCAAGACAGCAGGATTTTCGCTGTAATTTTTTCATGATGCGAATTAAGTATGCCGGTCAGGAAGCCATTCATGAGTGCACCACTTTACGTCATGCTCAAAGTGCAGTCCCCGCGGGTTTAGATGCAATCACGATATTAGGGGCAGAGGTTGGTGGACATCCAGGCCGTGATACGGTCGGCACCATGGTACACGAGGGAGTGGTGCCGAATGCTGTTGATGTCCCAATGGTGCTCGCAGGGGAGTTGGATTTGGTCGCCAACTTCTCGCGGCTCTGGCCTTGGGCACTGATGGCATATTTTTGGGCTCTCGGATGACTGTGGCTTTCGAGATATGGGCCCTGACTTCATACAAAAAACGCGTGGTCGAGTCCGTTTCCTCGGATACTCGCATTTCACTGTAACAATTTCAGGACAATCTTCGTGTGTTGGACAATGAAACAGCCCGTAAAGTGCCAGCTTTGGAAGAAACCCAAGAAAATGAGTTTGAGAAATATCGCAAATTTGTTCATAGGGGCAATCTGCGTGATGCCTATCAAAAACGGCGACACCGAAATTTGTTATCGGTGGGACAAAGTTGTGTGTTTGCTAATGAGATTAAGTCCGTGGAGGAAATATATGATGACATTTTATATTGAGGCTTCTCGCTATCTTGATAATTTCAATAGAATGGTAATCCAGAAATACTGGAGAGGGCGAACATGATGAGAAGTCCCCGGTCAGAAAAGTATACCGTTGGCTTGGTTGGCGCCGGAGTAATGGGACGGGGTATCGCTCAGATAATGGCAACAGCTGGTGTATCAGTTTTGCTATTTGATACTCGAAAAGGGGCGGCGTCCGATGCTTCAAAATTTGCTGCAAAAATGATCACGAGGGCGGTAGAGAAAGGTAGTATATCTGAGGGGGATGCGAGTTCAGCAATTCGTCGCATCTTAGTTGTTGATCGAATAGAGGCGATGAATAGCTGTGACGTGGTTATAGAGGCTGTCGTCGAAGATCTTGAAATTAAGAAAAAAGTTTTCTCTTCGCTCGAGAAATGTGTTCCTGCAGATTGCATTTTAGCAAGTAATACATCTTCTCTCTCAGTTACAGCCATAGCAGCAGAGCTCATTCACCCCGGACGATTTGCAGGCTTTCATTTTTTTAACCCTGTACCACTTATGAAGTTAGTTGAAGTGATCAGTGGCTTGGAAACCTCTGAAAAGACTGGGGAGATACTAAGTGCGCTTGCTCAGCGTGTAGGTCATGAGCCGGTTAATGCTAAGGATACTCCGGGTTTTCTGGTCAATCATGCTGGGCGCGGATTGTATACAGAGGGAATACGGATTGTCAGTGAGGGGATAGCGCGATTTTCTGAGGTTGATGATTTGCTTCGGGAGGGTGGTCCAGGATTCCGAATGGGACCATTCGAATTAATGGACACGACCGGATTGGACGTATCTCACCCTGTAATGGAATCAATCTATAATCAGTTTTACCAAGAGCCGAGGTTTCGGCCAGGGACCCTAATCCGTAATCGATTAGCCGCAGGACTATTTGGTCGTAAAACGGGGAGGGGTTTCTACCGCTATGAGGATGATCTAAAGGAAGTTACTGCTCCGGCAATTGTCCCCAATGATCTTCCAAAATCGGTATGGATTGAAAATCGTCACGAAGGGTGCCGAAGTTTGCTTGTTGATGCACTTTCGAAACATGTGGCTATCGACGATAGCAAAAGACCATCTAGTAATAGTCTTTGTATTTTTATTCCCTTCGGGGCCGATGTAACCAGTTGTGCGGTTCAGGCTGGTGTCGAGGCAGAGAGAAGTTTCGCTATCGATATGCTTTTTGGTCTCGAAGGTCGTCGCACTTTGATGGTTTCTCCAGTCACGGATCTGACCCTTGCAGATCAGATGCATGCAGTTCTAGCGTCTGATGGTCATGCCGTAACGATGATCAATGATAGCCCCGGTTTTGTTATACAGAGAACGATAGCAATGATTGCAAATATCGCGTGCGATATCGCGCAACAGCGTATTGCATCACCAGCAGATATTGATAAAGCTGTGCGGCTGGGGCTAGGTTATCCTGTAGGGCCATTGACAATGGGAGATCAAGTCGGCCCTTCACGGTTACTGGAAATACTTGACACTATGCTTGAATTCTATGGTGATCCCCGCTACCGACCGAGCCCATGGCTAAAGCGTAGGGCAATGTTGGGCGCCTCACTGCTAACAAATGAGCGATAATCTAATGATTAGGACTTCATCGGACTCCCCTAAACCCGGCGATTCGCGTACCCTTTAATGATATAATTGGCCTAGTAGCGGGGGTTACTATGCCTTATCTGTGTGATGTGTATTGTTATTAAAGCATTCGCTTGAGTGGAGAAGCGGAGGCTTATTTTAGCTAGAAGAGATTTTTTCAGTGACTGTAAACCATTCCCATTTAGCAAACGCGATACGAGTTCTCTCAATGGATGCGGTGCAAGCTGCTAATTCTGGTCACCCAGGTGCACCGATGGGGCTTGCAGATGTTGCCACTGTGCTTTTCACCAAGTATCTTAAATTCGACGCTGCACAGCCCGATTGGCCCGACCGAGATCGTTTCGTCCTTTCTGGGGGACATGGCTCGATGTTGCAGTATGCGGTTATGCATCTTTGTGGATTCAATGATATTACAATCGATGAGATAAAGAATTTTCGTCAATTGGGCGCGAAAACAGCAGGTCATCCTGAATATGGTTTGGCGGCTGGTATTGAGACAACCACGGGCCCTTTGGGCCAGGGTCTGGCTAATGGGGTTGGGATGGCAATCGGGGAGAGGCTGCTCTCCGAAAGGTTCGGAAATGAAATTGTCGATCATCGAACATGGGTGATGTGCGGCGATGGTGATTTGATGGAGGGTATTAGTCATGAAGCTGCTTCTCTCGCCGGACATCTTAAGCTATCAAAGCTTGTGGTTTTCTATGATGACAACCAAATTTCCATCGACGGTGATACGAACCTCTCTTTCTCAGATGATGTGCTCAAGCGTTTTTCTGCTTACGGCTGGCAGACTGCGCAGGCAGATGGTCATGATCCGGACTCTATTGCTCAAGCAATAGATAGTGTTTTAGCGGTTGATGCTCCTGCCCTAATAGCGTGCCGCACAACAATCGGTTTCGGTTCCCCAAACAAGGGCGGGACCTCTGGGTCGCATGGAGCGCCTTTAGGAGAAGAGGAGATCGCTGCGACAAGAGAAGCATTAGACTGGTCATACCCGCCATTCGAAATCCCCAAAGATGTCGCTGATATTTGGTCCGAAGCCGGCTCTCGGGGGCACGCTAAACGAGAAGCCTGGGAGGCGCGGTTATCGAAATTAGATGATGGGACAGAGAAGGAATTTAGGCGTGTCATTTCCGGAGATCTTCCCGAGGCGTGGCGTGATTCTATCTTTGAGATAAAAAAAGCATTCAGACTGGAGAAGCCTGAAAAAGCTACCCGGGAGACTTCAGGACGGGTCATTGAGGTACTTTTAAAGGCTATACCGGAGATAATTGGGGGATCTGCTGATCTCACCGGATCAAACAATACGCGCGCTCCGAATATGGGGGCAATTAGTGCTGGAGATTTCTCTGGGCGTTACTTGCACTACGGGGTTCGGGAACTAGGAATGTCAGCTGCTATGAATGGCATGGCTCTTCATGGTGGAATAATTCCATATAGTGGAACTTTTCTAATTTTTAGCGATTATGCACGGCCTGCGATGCGTCTCTCTGCATTAATGAAGCAGCATGTGATTTACGTGATGACACACGACTCTATAGGCCTGGGAGAAGATGGCCCAACTCATCAACCGATTGAGCAGCTTGCATCCCTGAGGGCCATGCCGAATTTGTTAGTTATGCGGCCTGCTGATCCAGTTGAAGTTGCAGAATGTTGGGAAATTGCGATACAGGAGTCTGACACACCCTCGGTGCTCGCCCTAACAAGGCAGAAAGTTCCGTTCCTGCGGAAAGACGCAGATCGGGAAAACCTCTGCGGTAAAGGAGCCTATGAAATTTCTCCGTCGTCAGGGAAAAAAATCGCCGTTTTATTGGCTGCCGGATCCGAGGTGTCATTGGCAATTGAGGCGCAGGAGAAGTTATGGGCGGAGAAGATAGGTGTTTCTGTCGTGTCAGTTCCCTGCATGGAACTTTTTGAGGCGCAGACCGATGAATACAGAGACAGTGTTTTGGGAAGGGATCTTTTAAGGATAGGCATTGAGGCGGGGGTAAAGCAGAGCTGGGAAAATTTAATTGGTGCAAACGGTCACTTCATAGGAATGTCTAGTTTCGGGGCCTCGGCGCCCTCCAGTGCTTTATATAATCACTTTGGTATTACCGTTGATGCCGTAGTAGACGCGGTTAGGGCTAATTTATAAATTTTGGTTCAGGAGGAATTTATGGCTGTAAAAGTTGCGATTAACGGATTTGGTCGGATTGGGCGATTGGTGCTCCGTGCAGCGATGGAATCTGGTCGTAAAGATATTGAGTTTGTGGCCATCAATGACTTGGGCAGCGTCGAAGCTAATGCCCATTTATTGAGATACGATACAATGCATGGGGTATTTCCGTCTAAGGTTAAGGTTACAAAGACCGGAATTGATTGTGGTCGAGGCGTGATCAAGGTCTTTGCTGAGAGGGACCCTGCTAATTTGCCCTGGGATAAGCTCGATATCGACGTTGTGATGGAATGCACCGGAATTTTTACCAAAAGAGAGCAAGTCCAATCTCATATTGTTGCTGGGGCTAAAAAAGTTTTGATATCGGCTCCCGCGACTGGAGAAGATATTACAGTAGTCTATGGTGTAAATGATAAGAAGTTAAAAAAGTCTCACAAAGTTGTGTCAAATGCCTCTTGCACCACTAACTGTCTGGCGCCGGTTGCTGCCGTCCTCAATAAAGCCATCGGAATTCAGCAGGGATATATGACAACTGTTCATGCCTATACGGGCGATCAAAGCTTACAAGACACCTTGCATAGTGATCTTCGGCGCGCCCGAGCAGCGAGTTATTCAATGATACCCACTGGCACTGGTGCCGCCAAAGCAGTGGGTCTTGTTTTGCCTGAACTGAACGGTAAGTTAGACGGGACCGCTATAAGGGTGCCAACAGCAAATGTTTCTATCGTTGATTTGAAATTTACTTCAAAACGCAAAACCACTGCAGAGGAGATAAATGCTGCAATAGCTAAGGCCGCTAAAAGCGGGCCCCTGAAAGATGTTTTGACAGTCAACAATGAGCCCCTGGTCTCTAGTGATTTCAATCACAATCCGTCGAGCTCGATTTTTGACGCCACTCAAACTCAGGTGGTTGAAGGCAAACTTTGTCGCATTGCTTCATGGTACGATAATGAGTGGGGCTTCTCTAATCGTATGAGTGATACCGCAGTTGCTATGGGAAAGTTGGGGCGAATTCGGAAATAATTTTTTGATGACATACCATACGCTTGATAGCCTGCCATTACTCAAAAGCAGGCAGGAGGGTTTGAGGGTTCTACTTAGAGTTGATCTGAATGTACCCATTCACGATGGAAAAGTGACCGACACAACAAGAATTGAACGGTTGGTACCAACAATCAAAGAACTTACAAATATGGGGTGCAAAGTGGTGTTGCTCTCGCATTTTGGTCGGCCTAATGGGGTTTTCAAAGAAGAAATGTCGCTTGAACCCCTAGTGTCGGTTATCTCCAATAAATTGAATACTGAGTTGACCTTCGCGAAGAATTGTATTGGGCGAGATACGTTAAATGCAGTTAATTCGCTCGGCCCTGGAGATATAATTTTGCTTGAAAATTTGCGTTTCCATTCTGGGGAGGAGTCCAATGACCAGGATTTTGTGGGGGCTCTTGCTGACTTAGGTGATCTTTTTGTGAATGATGCTTTCTCTACAGCGCATAGGGCGCATGCGTCCACGGCTGGCCTTGCGCGATGTCTGCCCTCGGCGGCAGGAAGGCTTATGCAGGCTGAGCTTGAAGCGCTAGATGCTGCGTTGGGTAACCCGTTGAGACCTGTCGCTGCTATTGTTGGTGGCTCTAAAGTTTCCACCAAACTGGATTTGCTAACGAACCTTGTCAAAAAAGTTGATCGCCTGGCTATTGGGGGAGCTATGGCTAACACATTTTTGTACGCGCTAGGGACCGATATCGGAGCCTCTTTGTGTGAGAAAGAGTTGGCCGACACGGCACGGTCAGTTTTAGCTGCAGCCGATGAGGCAGGGTCTGAAATTATTTTGCCTTCTGATGTTGTGATAGCATCAGAATTTAAACAGGGTGCCCAACGCCAGACCGTTAAAATAGCCGCTGTACCAACAGATATGATGATCCTGGATATTGGGGAAGCTTCGGCCATAGCATTGTCGGAAAGCTTAAAAGAATGCAGAACATTACTTTGGAACGGTCCGATGGGGGCATTTGAAATATCGCCCTTTGATAAGGGGACCAATATGGTCGCAAGGGTTGCTGCCGAACTGACACGATCTAACGATCTGTTAACAATCGCTGGAGGTGGTGACACTGTCGCAGCATTATCTGCTGCGGGGGCCGTTAATGATTTCTCCTATGTTTCTACAGCAGGTGGAGCATTCTTGGAATGGCTAGAAGGAAGAGAGCTGCCGGGAGTTGTCGCTCTTAATGGCTGAGCGTTTGGGCTTTTTAAGCGAGGCGATCTTGGCGACGGCTGATGAAATTTTCGATCTGAGCGGCGGTCATCGGTTCTCGAAACATTTCGTTCCTCATCCAAACGCGTTGCAAGCTAACATCGATTACTGCATCTTTCATTTTTTTAAGGGACTTTTTATTTGAAATTAATTTGGAGGCGATTTCTGCCTGCTCTAGATAATGATCTTTTTCATCTTTCCAAATTATTTTCATAGCCTTCGCTGTCATTTCTTTGATCTTATCTCCTTTCAGGTTCTTCCCTACCCGAAACAAGGCTGTTCCGCCCCCTTCCGTGAAACCAACGGCAGCCTTTCCGATTGCCCCTCCGCGCTGGACATACCTTCTTCGAAGGTCGCCTAGTTTTTTTTCTTCGGGCATTTGTTTCAGGTCCCTTTTAGAGAGCTTACGCCCTTGGACCATTTCAAGAATGTCGGCTAAGAGGACAAAGTGGCTATATTCCGATACTAACTGTTCTAACAAGAACAGGTAATCATGCCTATCGATTGTCTTTCCGACTTTGGGATACATGTCGACGGCCTTTGATAGCTCACGGTGCAGGCCATTAAAAAATCCATCCACCGGATTAAGTTCTTTCCACAGTTGGGCCCGGAGATAAAATACGTGGTCCTCTTTTTGAGCTGTTTTATAGAAGCGGCGAGCTATTTCCGCCTCTGCATCCCAATAAGGCTGTGCGGTGTTTATTAGGTCTTGTTTTACGCTAACCAATGCTTTCCCTCGCTAAACTCGATACTACTTATTAGATATTAGAAAGGCAATTTGCAAGTGCTGGTGCAATAAGCAGCCATGAGATAGATTGCGCAAAAATATTTATTGAGCATTGGGTATGTTACGACTTTCAACGGACGTTTTTGTAATTGGGGCTGGCGGTGCTGGCATGTATGCTGCAGTTTCCGCTGCCCGGTCTGGGGCGGAAGTTATCTTAGCGGACAAGAGCCTTATCAGCCGGGGCGGTGCTACCATAATGGCCCAAATGACTGTTGCTGCAGCCGTTGGGCACCGCGAGGCGGATCATTGGACCCATCATCTTGCAGATACGCTAGAGGCAGGACATGGG
>CAJXEC010000024.1 GCA_913052165.1 uncultured Rhodospirillaceae bacterium | reverse complement strand
TGCCTCCCGAAGACAGTGCTCTACCAGGCTGAGCTACGCTCCGACTGGGCTAAGTCTATAGACTTGCTGCTATTTCTAAGCAAGTCCGATATCGAGTAGAAGGTTTCGACTCTGGGTCCAAGAGTTCCGAACGTTAGGAAGTGTGTGAGGCGGCTGCGAAATCGATTTCTGTGCGCCTTTGTGATATTTCCCAAAACGGGCTGAAACTCGATGGTTTGCTCTGCACTACTAGTTTCTATCCCTTTGCTCTTTTCAACTAGCAATGCATGCGAATTTATTCAGAGTGTTTGGAGCGTGGAGGTCATAGCTATTAGTGATTGATAACGCTGAATATTTATTCATTGTTTGTAGCCTGACTATCATTTTGGAGTGAACTATCTGAGTATTTTTCGTATAAACAGAAAGTCAGAGGTGTTAGCGGTCATTTTAGATGGAAAAAGAATGTTGAGTCGTCGATTTTTAGGGTCGGCATCTGAACCAATAGCTTCCCTGTTATCCCGTCTCTTATGAGGATTTCGCTTGTGATTAATTTCAATTATTTTCTGCAGTCTTGAACCTCGGGAAACCTGATTTTAATCCGGAGCATTAATGGCTTTTATTCTCGAATTTTATTCGATCGACTCTCTAAGGATCCTCTGGGCGAGAGATGAAAAAAACCGCATAGTTAAAAAACTATTTGTCCGTTGAAAAAAGTTTGGGGGCCAAAATGGAAGAGCGTATCAAAAACATCAGAAACGTAGACTTAGATGCTATTAATGATCCCGAGATAGAACGCATAAAGGGGATTGGGCCCCCAGAAAACCTGCCCTTTAATATTTTTAAGATGGGTCACATTGTTATGATTGTGGAAGACGTGGAGCGATCTGTTGAATTTTATTCACAGGTTTTGGGCTTCAAAGTCTCCGATGTCTATCCAGAGAGCATGCAGAAAGGGAAGATGGTTTTCATGAGGTTTAATGAAGACCACCACGGCATTGGACTTGTTGGGACGGCTAAAGGGCCCACACCTCATGAAGAACTGCACCACATCGCTTTCGAGGTGGCGACAATTGATGAGGTTTTTAAGATACGCGAGCATCTGGAGGAGCACAGGGTCGAGGTTGATTTTGATGGCCGCCGCAGAGCTGGGGCTCAGGTATCGGTGGAATTTAGGGACCCTGATGGTCATCGTCTAGAGGTGTTTTATGCCCTGGACAAAGTTAGATGGGATGGAAGTGATATCCGCCCCCCGGAGGAGTGGAAGCCTTATTTGAGTTTAGAGGAGGCGGTTGACAATCCCGTCCGAGGTCAGAATACAAAACTTGCGGACACAAGTTTGAGACGAGATAAAATTTTATCATAAGAGGGTCTTCTATGAGTAAATCAGTGCGCGAAGATTGGTCGCGTAAAATATTTGATCGACTTGTCGCAGAGGGTGTTGAACTTTTTGGATATGTTCCCGACGCAGGCAATAAGGCTATAATTGAGATGGCTGAGGAGAGTAATGCAACCAAACCAATCCTTCTGACTTCTGAGGAGGAAGGAATAGCTATTTGCGCTGGAGCCGATCTCGTTGAAAAAAAAGCCGTGGTTTGTATGCAGTCTTCTGGTGTGGGTAATTGCCCAAATTTTTTAGGCCTTATAGATGGGGCGAAGTTTCCGTTATTGATGGTTGTAACCATGCGGGGAGATTATGGTGAGCAAAACCCTTGGCAATATCCGATGGGACAAGCGGTAGAACCTATTCTGGAGGCGATGGGTGTGCGATGTATTCGTGTCGAGACTGATGTTGATCTCGGTGATGCCCTGGAAGCTGCCATAGGAGGTGCGTTCAAAGCAGGGCAGGCGATGGCTCTAATTTTGTCCCAGCGTTTTCTTGGCGCCAAGCCTTTTGGCGGAGGGGTAAACTGATGACAGACATCACACTAAATCGGCGTGATTTGATACCAGCTCTTTTTCCAAAGCCAGATGAATATCTATTTATAACGGGGCTCGCTGGACCAGCAAAAGACGTCTGCGCCCATACTGGAGAGTCCGAAAATGTGTTTGCGATGGGTGGTGCCATGGGATCTGCGGTGACCACGGCATTGGGTGCCGCCCTCTCGGCTCCTGATCATAAGTTTATCTGTGTCACTGGAGACGGGGAGCTTATGATGGCGATAGGCTCGTTGGCGACCGTATCTTCGATGGGACCAACCAACCTGTCCATCATTTGTATTGACAACGGGTGCCATGGAGAGACTGGCGGGCAATGGGGACATACCTCGCTTCATACAGACTTGTCGATGATGGCGGAGGGGGCGGGGATTCCAAAGGTGATGACTATCAGTTCTGCGGATCAGATGAATGAGGCTAAGACATTCATAGAATCAGGAGAGGGACCACGCTTTCTTTGGGCGCGGGTCCTGAATGGGCCCCCATCAAAAGTTACTCGAAATTGGGACCTCATCCAGCGTCGCCAAATTTTTAAGTCTGGTTTCAGGGCGCGTCAGTCTTAATTTTAGGTGTCTTCATTTTTTCTCGCTTTAAGGTATGGCGAGAGAATTTAGGTCTCGAGTGGTTCAATATGAACGATTTACCGCAAAATCTATGGCTTCAATGAGAGCTCGCTTGTGGGGGGTATCCTGAAACGTATCCAGATTGCCTCGAGCTTTAGCCCCGTATTCACGTGCACGCTCAATCGTAGCTCTTATAGCGCCGCTCATCTCCAACATCTGTGTGGCCCGCTTTAGATCACCTTTCTTTTGTTCCATGTCCTCAAGTGTTCGCCTCCAAAAAGCCTTTCCTTGATCATCTGCTGCGCGGAAGGCAAGTACCACGGGTAAGGTAATCTTACCCTCCCTAAAATCATCTCCCACGGTCTTGCCGAGGGAGGCTTGTGGGGCCGAATAATCAAGAACGTCATCAATAAGTTGGAAGGCCATGCCTATATTGTGACCAAACGCCCGTAGAGCTAAACGCTCCTGATCTGGGCGTTCGGCAAGTACGGGGCCAATCTCTGTTGCGGCTGCAAAAAGCTTCGCTGTTTTAGAACCAATAACCTCCAGATAGTCACTTTCGGTGGTGTCTGTGTCATTGGCCGTGACGAGTTGGTGAACCTCTCCCTCTGCAATTACGGCAGAGGCATTAGACAATATTTTTAGGACTTCTAATGAGCCGTCGGCGACCATTAATTCAAAGGCACGAGAAAATAAAAAATCTCCGACCAGGACACTTGATTTGTTGCCCCAAACTGTATTTGCTGTGGCCATGCCGCGGCGTAAATCACTCTCATCTACGACGTCGTCATGAAGTAAAGTGGCGGTGTGGATGAATTCTACACAGGCCGCTAAGCTGATATGCCTATCTCCCTGATAACCACATAACCTTGCCGAGCTTAATGTGAGCATAGGTCTAAGGCGTTTCCCGCCAGCCGCGATGATGTGCCCTGCTAGCTGCGGAATAAGCATTACCGGGCTTTGCATCTGTTTCATTATAACGGCGTTTACCGTCTCAATATCAGCCTGCGTAAGGTCAAAAAGCCTATCAAGAGAGGGCTTAAGGTTCTCTTCTCGTTTTTCGTCCAGATTGACTATGATGGCCAAAATTGATCTCTTTCAGTTGTGTTGTCTTGGAACGATTATTCGCCAAGAGCGGTAGTGGTAGAATATTGGTACTTATATCTTGCAGAGAGCAGAATGAAAGAGCTTGTCAGAACAAATGACCCGGTGCTGCTATCTTGGCTTCAGGCTTTGCTGACAGACGCTGGAATTGGCTCCAACATTTTCGATATGCACACCAGTATTCTGGAGGGCAGTGCCGGAGCCATCTCCCGCAGGTTAGTTGTTGCTGAACTCGATTTTAGGACCGCAAAAAACGTGTTAATCGAGGCAGGCGAAGGCAAACACCTTGGTAGATAAAGCGTTAAAATCCAATAGTTTAGCGGGCTGGAAGGACGCCAGCCTCACAGAAGATTATTTACTTGGAGGTTCAATCCAAATTTGCCAGCCGAAAGAGGGTTTCCGGGTTGCCATTGACACGGTGTTAATGGCCGCGTCAGTGCCTGCGTCAAGTGGTCACCGTGTCTTTGAGGCGGGTAGCGGAAGTGGCGCTGCGGCAATATGTCTCGGCAATCGAGTGCCAGGGAGCGAAATTACAGGGATAGAAATTCAGCCTAGTATGGTCACCCTTGCTGGCCATAACATTAGGCTAAACGAACTCCAGAAAAACGTTCAAGTAATGATTGGCGATATTGGAGGTCCCCCTCCTCCGATGCTAAGAGGACCCTTTGATCATGCAATGGCCAACCCACCGTTTATAGGTGCAAATGAGGGCAGGGTCCCAAAACAAAGAGAAACTGCAATAGCCAAAACTTTCGGCATGACTGATATAAGTGATTGGATTACAGGAATTCATTTGCAGCTAAAAAGAAAGGGAACTCTCACACTGGTCTGGCGCGCGGACAAATTACACTTGGCGATTGCGGCTCTCATGCTCGAATTTGGGGATATCAAAGTTTTTCCCTTATGGCCAAAGCCAGGGAGGTCCGCAAAGCGCGTTCTGGTCAGGGCGCGGAAAGGGGTAAAGACACCGATGACACTGCTGCCCGGTCTGGTAATTCATCGGGAGGATGGTACCTATACCTCGGCATGTGAGGCGGTTTTAAAAGGAGGATCAAGTTTAGATTTTTAAAATTTGAGGTTTGGTCATTTCTGGGTCTAATTGTATTATTACTTTATGATTGATGCTTTTCTAAAATTCCTACCCCTTAAACGTTTTAGAAATCCGGATCCGGTCGTGTCGGTGCTAAGATTACACGGCGTCATTGGACGCATGGGCCCTATAGGTTCCGGCGGGCTCACACACAGTGGTCTTGAAAAAACGATTGAGAAGGCTTTCTCGACAAAGCGGTTAAAAGCTGTTGCTTTGTCTGTTAATTCGCCTGGAGGGTCACCAGTTCAATCCTCTTTGATAGCGGGCCATATCCGAGCCCTATCAACAGAGAAAGACATTCCTGTCTACGCTTTTGTAGAGGATGTCGCAGCCAGCGGTGGCTATTGGTTGGCCTGCGCAGCCGATGAAATATTTGCCGATGAAAACTCGATTATCGGGTCTATTGGAGTGATTTCATCTGGTTTTGGATTCGTGGAGGCCATCAAAAAAATTGGGGTTGAGCGGAGGGTCCATAGCGCAGGAAAGAGCAAGGCAATCCTTGATCCTTTTCAGTCAGAGAAACCCGAAGAGGTGAAAAAACTGACCTCGCTGCAGAATGAGATCCATGAGAGCTTTAAAAATTACGTAAAGGGTCGCCGAGGGGGAAAGCTTGAATCGGAAGGTGAGGAGCTGTTCGAGGGCGATATTTGGACCGGAAAGAGTGCTGAGGAGTTAGGATTGATCGATGGATTGGGTGACCTCCGGACGGTTATGAAAAAAAGGTTGGGCGAAAAGACAAAGTTCAAATTAGTTGGCAATAAACCAAGCCCCTTAAAAAGGTTCTTAGGAGGGGGCGAGACACGTTTGTATCAGAAAACCTTGGTCCTTTTCTCCGCTCTCGAGGAATGGTCGGTTTGGAAACGCTTCGGACTCTGAATCATGCTTTTTAAGCTTATTGTATTAGCTTTAATTATTGTCGCGGTGCTCCTTGGTTTTCGTTTTATCTCCTCCATAAGAAAACCAAAAGAAGTTCCGAAAAACCTTGAGTTTGAAGGACAGAGGTGCGATGTATGCGGTGTCTATATTGTCGCTCTAAATGCTGATTGTATGGACCCCAAATGTCCTCACACTTAAATGTGTTTCGGTAATTTAAGATTTCTTGACCAGACAAGAAGCCCTGATTAGGTTGTTCCAGCAACTATTGCTCACCAGAACCAACGAATGCCAGCATCTGCAAAAACTGAAAACTCGTTCCAGAATTTGATCCTCCGGCTCCATCACTTTTGGAGCGCAAAAGGCTGTGTAATTTTGCAACCTTACGACCTAGAAGTCGGTGCGGGGACCTTTCATCCAGCGACTACTTTGCGCGCTTTGGGACCGGAGGACTGGAAAGCAGCATATGTACAACCCTCGCGGAGACCCGCAGACGGGCGATATGGAGAAAATCCCAATCGCTTGCAGCACTACTACCAATATCAGGTTATTTTAAAACCGTCGCCGGCAGACAGCCAAGGGCTTTATTTGGAAAGTTTGGATGCTTTAGGTATTAATCCGCTGAAGCATGACATAAGGTTCGTCGAGGATGATTGGGAAAGTCCAACTCTAGGCGCAGCAGGGCTGGGCTGGGAAGTTTGGTGTGACGGCATGGAGGTCACTCAGTTCACCTATTTTCAGCAGGTTGGTGGTATAGAATGCGACCCGGTTGCCGTTGAGTTGACCTATGGCTTGGAACGGCTTGCGATGTATATCCAGGGTGTAGAAAACGTTTATGATTTAGATTTTAATGGGTCTGGTGTCAGTTACAGAGACGTCTTTCACCAATCTGAGAGAGAATTTTCCGCATTTAACTTTGAGCATGCGAATACAGATCGACTGCGGAAACATTTTGAAGATGCGGAGCTCGAATGCGCCTACCTTTTAAAGCTTGAACTACCACTTCCGGCCTATGACCAATGTATTAAGTCTAGCCACCTTTTTAATTTATTGGACGCGAGGGGGGCAGTCAGTGTGACTGAGAGGGCCGCTTTTATTGCCCGGGTTAGAGCCTTGGCTAGAGGTTGCTGCGAGGCCTGGCTTAAAAGTCGGGAACCGGGATAACTTTTATGCCACAACTCCTAATTGAACTTTTTTCGGAAGAAATTCCCGCGAGGATGCAGTCACAGGGATCGGCTGCCTTGCGTGATTTGATTTGTACATCGCTGAAAGACGCATCGTTAAGCTTTGATAATTGTGCCTCGTATTCGACACCGAGGCGAATTGCACTTGTTGTCGATGAACTTCCGCATTCGCAACCGGATGTAAAAGAAGAGAAGCGTGGACCGAGGCGCGATGCTCCGGCGAGAGCTCTGGACGGCTTCTTAGCGGCCAATAATCTAACTCGCGAAGATTGCGAGGTCAGGGAGGCGGGCAAAGGCGAGTTCTGGTTTGCAACCATAGAAAAAAAAGGCCGGACAACATTCGATTTAATTAAAGAAATTTTGCCAAGTGTTATTTCCAAGTTTCCTTGGCAGAAGTCGATGCGTTGGGGTAAGGGCAGTCTCCGTTGGGTCCGGCCACTTAAAAATGTCATGTGTATTCTGGATGGCGAACCTGTTCACATTGAACTAGAAAATGAAGTCTCTTCTATTGGGCAAAGCTGGGGCCATCGATTTTATTCTCCAAACCCTTTCGAGGTTAGATTTTTTGATGATTACGAAAAGTCACTCAATCAAGCCAGGGTTATATTAGATGCAGAGAGGCGCCAAAAAACCATTATTGAAGAGGCAGAAAAATTAGTTTCAGCGCTCGGTTGTTCGATTGTTTCTGACCCCGCATTATTGTCGGAAGTGTCAGGCCTTGTGGAATGGCCGGTGCCGATGCTTGGTCGAATCGATCCAGAATTTATGGATCTGCCGGATGAGGTTTTGATGACTTCGATGAAATCCCATCAAAAATACTTCTCGGTTAAAAAAAATGGTGGAGATCTGGCTCCGTATTTTGTGGTGGTGGCGAACATCGATCCCGATGATGGAGGCAAAGCTGTTGTCTCCGGGAATGAGAGAGTTTTGCGGGCACGCCTGTCTGATGCCAAATTCTTCTGGGATCAAGATCGAAGGCAAAAGCTTGAAACGTCATTACCTCGGTTAAATGGGATGATTTTCCATGAAAAATTAGGCTCTCTGTCCCAGAAAGTGCAACGTTTGGAAGGTTTGGCCATAGCGCTTGGTCCTTTGTTGAACGCTGACGCTGAAAAAGCAAAAAAAGCGGCGCAGCTATGTAAGGCAGACTTGGTTTCGGGAATGGTGGGAGAATTTGCATCGCTCCAAGGGATCATGGGGCGCCACTACGCTTTGGCTGATGGCGAACATGAAGATGTCGCTCGCGCAATTGCCGAGCATTATTCACCTGCAGGTCCAAATGACGCCTGTCCAAATGATCGTATCAGTTTGACAATCTCGATATCGGATAAATTAGACACACTCGTTGGGTTTTTTGGGGTCAATGAAAAACCGACAGGCTCCAGAGATCCTTTCGGGCTCCGCAGAGCGGCGCTTGGTATCATCCGAATGGTGCTGGAAAACAAATTGCGCCTGTCCTTGAACGAAATATTCTTGATGGCGCGGCAACAATACAGAAAACCTGCCGCGGACCGGGAGATTTTAGCTCAATTTGCCGAGACTAATGACGATGGAACATGCAAAGATCTTCTCTCTTTCTTTTCGGATCGCTTGAAGGTACACCTGCGTTCTCAGGGTGTCAGGCATGATCTAATAGATGCAGTCTTTGCCTTAAAGAACGAAGATGATCTATTTCGAATTGTCTCTCGAGTCAGTGCACTTCAGGAATTTCTGGACACTAAGGATGGAAAAAATCTGTTGGCTGGTTACAGAAGGGCAACCAACATTGTTGAAATTGAAGAGAAAAAAGATGGGGTCTTTTTCGAGGGCTTGGTCTCTCCCGAGGTTTTGGTTGAGACATCTGAACGACGCCTGGCTGACGCGATTGAAAAGGCGGCTAAGGGTGTTGATCAGGCCCTAGTGACTGAAGATTTCACCGCTGCGATGGCTCATATGTCTGCTCTCCGCGAGCCGGTGGACCTATTCTTTGATAACGTTACGGTCAACACCGATAAGAGTGATATTCGTGAGAACAGATTGAGGTTACTCTCCAACTTTAGATCCTTGCTTGGGCGCGTAGCCTCGTTTGAAAACATCAAGGGTTAAAGAGGGGTTCGCAGCAAACGCTTGAAGCAGACCTGTTTTATTTTAGCTCGCGTCGTTGGACTACACGCTCGATCTTTGCAAATGTTGAATTTCCCGATGCATCAAACATATCTATTGAAACGGTATTTCCAAACGAAACGGAAGGGGTTTTGGGAGAAGCCGTTTCGATGGGTGCGATCATCCGTGTTTCTGCAAGGCAGTAATAGCCTCTCGAGCGATCTTCATTTGAAATAATTCTTGAGGTAATTATGTTGCCGAAATTGAGCGGTCTGGGCTTTGTTAAATGCGCAATTAGCTGAGCAAAATCAAAATACATGTCCGTGCCGGCGCTAGGGTTGCTAAGTTTCTGTCCATTGATTGAGACATCTGCCACCCTACGGAGCTTTGGTCCATCCCAAGCATCTCCGAGAGGGTCAGGTGTGCCGACGACTGGCGAGAAGGAGGTCGGTGGCTTGGACTGCTAAAAGCCAAACCCATTGCTTGGCTTTTCAGGGACTTGGTTTTTGAACAAAATATCGTTAGCGATTAGGACAAGTTGATGTGTTTTGTCGCACCTAGATGCGTCAGACTCCTCAGCAGCAGCCCTCGGGTCAGAACATAGAGACTCATAACGATTTCGTAATTCAGGCTCAACATTTTGACAGATATCGAGGGCCATTTAGAGCCTATGACTTTAATCCTCAGGTAAGATGAGAGATCGTCACTTGCAACAATGAGACTACCATCGCGCCCAGATTTTAAAGATACTGGTTTCACTTCAGTCCGTTCTAATTTGATACAATTAGCGACCGCAACGATTTGAAGGCACTTTATCCTTCGGCATCAAGCCCTTCAGGTAAGGGTGCGGATATTAGGATAAAGGCGACGTAGCAAGGTTCTGTACCATTATTTTGCCAATTGTGTAATGTTCCACGCTGAACAACAACGTCACCCGCTTTCAGTTTGGTAACCTTCCCATAATCAAGCTCCATGTCCAGTTCACCTGATAAGATAATAGCATAGTCAATGCTCTCTGTTCTATGCATGCGAGGTGAGACGCCAGGGTCAAAACGCGAAATTCGGCAAACGCTACCATTTGGTACGGTGGTTTGTTGGACACTATGTGAGATATCACATAATCGTGAGAGGTCCGGGTTTCCGCGATCTGTAGCCCACACAACTGTGGATTGCTGCCCAGGCCGTTTAGTTAAGCCGTTAGTGGTTTCCTCATCAATGAGCACAACAGCTTTATTATGCTCATCGTGACCAGTTACAACTCTGCGAACTGAAAAAGCCATTCATTACTTTCCTTAGATAATCAGAAGTTTATAACAGGTTTGACCACCTCAAAATTTGCCATTGCATTCATGGCCTCATTCACTTGTTCTAGATTGTACGCTCGGCTGATCATGTCATCGAATGGGTACCTCTCTGCGCGAGATGCTAAAAAATCAACTGCTTGTAGCCAATGCCTTGGCTCCCCTGACCTCACGGTGAGGTAGGTCATTTGCTGAGGCATTCTCTCAACAGGAATTTGTCCTTTTCCCCCCGCTCCAATGTCTAAAAATTGGCCTCCATCTCTAAGCATTGTCAGGCCCTCCGGCACGGCGGCATTGTTTGCGATTTGCATGACTATATCGGCGCCTCGTCCCTCTGTATGGGAGAGTACCCATTCCCGACGATCAACTGGATCAGGGGTCGTCTCGAGATTTAGCACGTCATCTGCTCCCATTCTTTTTGAAACCTCAAGCCGATGCGCTGGTGCGCCGATCACAAGAACTTTCTTTGCGCCATGGTCTTTTGCAACTGCAGCAGCAAAATTTCCCAATGGACCAGAGCCTTGAATGACAACGGTCTCGTGGTCCTTTATTGCACCGAGCCGATCGTACCCGTGCATGACGGTCCTGTAAGCGCAAGCGGATGCAGCTGCAGAAGCACTTGAAACTTGATCCGGCACTTTGATAATCAGACATTCTTTCGGGACGTACATGTACTCTGAAACCGACCCCAGCAGATAAGGATGTTGATCGCAGCGATTATGCCCCCAACTAGCGCGCCCTCGGCAGATACAGGGCTGAACAGCTATTGAGCAGTAGTAGCATGATCCGCAGGCAACATACGACCAAATTACCCTATCACCTTTTCTAATTGGGTTGCCCAGAATGTCATTTTTCTCACCACTAACTTCTTCAACGACTCCGCACGGTTCATGGCCGGTAATGATCGGTAGTGTGTCGTTTTTTGGAAGTGGTCCATGCCATCGGTGGACATCAGTTCCACATAAGGTTGATGCGACCATTTTTACCAGAACCGAACCGGGGTCGAGATCGGGAATATTTACATCCCAAATCTCAAGCGGTTTTTCATGGGCTGTAATTACTGCGGCGCGGCATGTGGCCATATCTTTCTCCCTAAATTATTGTCGATCCAATATATTTTGCACTAGGATATCTAGGATACAGCACAGGTACAAACCCATGGATAAAGCACAGAATATCGCGATAGAACCGCTTAGCAAGGTCCTCGGGGCGAGAATTGTAGGTTTAGACCTTCGGCTGCCTGTCGATGACTCCTCAGGGGATGTCTTGAGGGAGGCCTTTTCATATTACTCGGTGCTGTGTTTATCAGATCAAGAAATTGAAGCCGACCATCAAGCGGATTTTGCCTCCTTATTTGGAAAAGTCGATCGTTCGCCTCATCGTCCAACTGATAATCCAAATGAACGACAATCCACTCGGGGTGTGATGTATGTCAGTAATATCAAACGCGATGGCAAGCATATTGGCGTTCTACCTGACGGTGAGATGCATTTTCACTCCGATGGATCACATCGAGAGAACCCATACCGCGCAACATCGCTTTACGCGATTAAGGTGCCCAATTCCGGGGGGCAAACAATGTTTTCTAATTTGGCGGCTGCCTATGATCACCTTGAGGAAGAGACGAAAAAGCGTCTCGAGGGTTTAACCGCGAACCACGTTTTTAATTATAACAAGACGAGACGCGAGGACATCCCCAAAAATGCTGAGGCTTACGCCGAACATCCACTAGTTCGCACGCATCCCATAACTGGAAGAAAGTCGCTTTATTTGAGCCGGCTGATGACGGCCAGGATCAATGGCCTGGAGGAAAAAGAGAGCGAAGAACTTCTGTTAGATTTATTAGATCACTGCGAAAGCCCGGAATTTGTATACACGCATGAGTGGGTGCCGGGTGATTTGATCATTTGGGATAATCGAAGTGTAAATCATGCTCGGAAGGACTTTCCGAGAGAGCAAGAACGGTTGCTTCGACGTTTCACGGTTTCTGAACCCGGGACCAGTGACGACGAGGTTTAGCATTATTTAAAATTCCGAATTATGTTTCCTCAGGCCTAATACTTTGTTCCAAATTGTAGCGGCGCCTCCGTTAAGTAAAATTTTACCCGCATAAGAACTTGCCATAACATTACGGGATACAAAATAGTAGCCATCGGACCTAAGTGATTCACCTGAGTGCACTCAAAAAAAATCGGCGAGAGTGTTTATAGGATCGGTAGAAACATCATGTGCTAGCAGGGCCTTGAGTCAAATTTTTAGATCATTTCTAAAAAACACGGACCGGAATTTCTTCTGGTATTTTAATATTTTCTTATCGTCGACTTTCTCGCGCGTGTTTCTGAGGATCGTACCGGCACATAGTCCGAGCACATATTTGGTAACTTTATAAAACTATTACATTTGAAGCACTTGAGATCGCAACGTCCTCTACTTTTTCACTCCTACAAAATGATTAGTCTAACTGACGAGATTTTGGCTTAGCCTGGTCTATTTTTCTTTGATGTGTGTACGACGTTACTGGTGGCTCTGCCGACGGCAGCAACCCCGCACATCGCCTCTACTGGAAATTCGATTTCTGCGAAAATTTAACGAACTGCTCAGGTTTACTTCAAGTTTGGTACTTACCATTTATTTTTTTAACTACGTCTTCAATGAGACGCATCGCTCGATATATATCGCTCAGGACCCTGCATGCCATGCAGTTTTAAGAGAGCGCACTATTTCGATCTGTCGGGGAATAGTAGAGATAACAGAAACCAATAATTCGCTCCCTTGAAGATCGATTTTGGCCAATAATTCTATTAGATTATCATCCGATTGAAGACCGGTGAGACCAACCTGTAGTATGCCGGTCATTGTTCAAAAAATGTTTATTTCTGACGACAAGCAGGCCCGCAGCTATACCCACTTCCATATTCCTACATTCGTTATTGGCCACTAGGCTTGATATTAATGAGCTTTATTTAAGCCAGTGGTTTGTCAACATAAGCGGTCTTTCGTAAGTCTGGCATTCTAGTGGTGGCAATGACAAAGTGTCTCGCTAAAGGTTTTTTTTTACTACAATTTGGGAGCGGGTTTTACCTCTACAGTGGGTGTCCCTGTATTCGAATAGTTGAGCCTATTGCTGTCTCAGGATTTTGTTTTTTAAATTTGACCATGATTTTCCCTGCTTCCGTAACCAGGGAAAGCCTATCTTTCTTCCAAGATAGCTACAAAATTGATATTCTCTCGTGAACGATTGCAAGTCGATAAACCTCTGGAGAGTTTGCAATGGATGGTGGAACACGAGCCCGGGAATATAGAACCATAATTGTGAAGCCCTACACGCCAAATGTGGGTGCTGAAATTTTTGGAATAGATCTTAAGAAACCTCTCTCAGCGGATCAGTTGGAGGAAGTTAAGCAAGCGTTTTATGATCATCTTGTGCTTTTCTTTCGTGAACAGGAAATCAGTTTCGAAGATCACATCCGGCTCGGCGAATACTTTGGGACTTTGGGACAACATGTGGGGGTAAGTACAAACTCGAAGCTCTCGGGCAACCCTAAAGTGCGAAAATTTCATTTTGATGAGACTTCGCCGGATGTTTCCGGCAATGTCTGGCACACTGATCAGTCGTGCGCTCTAGTGCCACCTATGGCTAGTATTTTGTACAACCACACACTTCCTCCTGATGGTGGAGGTGATACCGGATTTGCGAGCATGTATGCCGCCTACGATGGTCTATCAGATAGGATGAAAAAATATCTCGCTGGTCTCACAGCCGTTCATGATGGAGAGCCCATTTTTGGAACGGGAACGCCGAAGGCCACCCACCCTATTGTTGCGGTCCATCCAGTTACTCGACGCAAATTGTTATACGTCAATGACTCCTTCACCGTAAAAATCAATGACGTGCCCAGAGACGAGGGTGAGTCGGTACTGCGTTTTCTCAAACGGCATTGTGAACGTGTGGAGTGGTCTTGTCGGTTTAAGTGGGAACCACATTCAGTCGCATTTTGGGATAATCGCTGCGCTCACCATCGCGCGATAAATGATTATTTGCCAAATGTCAGATCTGGATATCGCATCCAAATAGAGGGCGAGGGACCGCCAATCCCAGCTAAGGATTAATTAGGAGGCCTGGCCCCGATTTTTGTTTTTTCTTCTTTTTAAAATTTCAGCGGCCTCAGCTTTGGTTTTTCCCCAAAGAGGTGGATTTTCTAAATATTTGTCTTCCTCCGGTGTATTTATCCGACCCATAACATTGTTACGGTGAGGATATCTCCCATACTTTTGGATAACCTTCATATGTTCTCGCGCTGTCTTGCGGGAGTTTTCGAATTCTTTACCTTCCAAGGCTTCAAAATAGGGCGAGATAAATTCGTGATCCTCTAAAACCTCACTATGCTCAAACGGCAGATAGCAAAATATCTTTGGCCAATTGCTGTATTCCTTATCAAAGTTATTGGCGAGGGCGGTCCTAGCTATTTCTCGAGATTTTGAGTCAGCTTCAAAAGCCTTCGGCGAGTTTCGGTACAAATTTCTTGAAAACTGATCAAGTATAATAATAAGGGCTAGGCACTCAGCCGCTGTGTCCACTAAGTGATCCAGTTTGCCGAGGATGGCTTGGCAATGAATTTTTTCGAATTTGTCTTTTAGTTTTTGGTCGAATGTCCCTGAAGCCTTGAACCAGTCTGGAGACTTTGGAATGTTGGTCGAGAGGTCTGCGTTCCTGAACCAAAATAGCAATACTTGTTCTGCAACAGACCTCATTGTTCTAACCCTATGACATCAGAGTTCCTCAGCTTAAGAAAATCTTTTGATTAGTTCAATGCAACCAAACCTTTCTGAATTCACTATCGATTAAACGTTTACTTTTGGAAATTGGAATGGGAAATAACCTGCATGGTGGCGATTATAAGAATACCTCTATTAGAGCCATAAATGACGCTGTTCACCACAGTTCCCTCTCACTGATAAGGGCGCTGGACCTCGGTAAAGCTTGGGTATTCATTGATGTCACTGTGGAGGTACAGGAACCCGAAATAGTCGACGTTAAGGCGGTGAAAAATAGTTTGCTTTTTGAGATCGTTTCGGTCTTTGTGGTTAAGGGTGGTCTCAATGTTCTTGAAGATGGAGGGAACGATCTTGCGGTCATTGCGGCAGCAACTGTTATTGTGGGAGCGGAGGTAAATTAAGTCCCTCCAAGCTCAATTTTGTGTTTGAGTTCTTGTAAAACAGGCATTTCTCTCAGCTCAGTCTCACTTAGTTTTGACCATTCAATACCCCTGGGGGGTGGAGGCGGATTGGCTACACGGATAACCTTTGACGGTGTTGCAATAACTGACAGGGGTAAATCATTAGATTCTCGCGGGAATAACTCTACTAATTGGGTATCGTGGACTAGCGTGGCAACGGGTACATGGTTGTGACCCAATTCAAGTAGGATCGAATATTCCAGATCGCTGTAGCCTTTGCCTTTTCCGCACCTAAATCCTGTTGCGGTTACCGCTACTGAACCGGCCACGATGCCGTCCATCTTTGGCAATTCCTCGAGCGTAACAAACTCCGCCCATTTTTCACATGATGATAAAGCTGTCGCCTCTGCTCGGTAATTATGTGGTATTTTCGAGGGATCAAATTTCATAAATCCACCGGCCAAACGCGGTGTTGGCATAAAATATGTGACTCCCCGCTCCAGTGCCATAAGCCTCAGGGGTCTCATCGGCGAGTCAGGGTTAATCTTGAGATATTTTGCAGTCTTCCAAGGTTCAACTTCGAATAAATTTTTGGCAGCTCGCTTCGCACCTTTAAAATTGGGAATGCGGCCTTTTATTGGAAATGGAAAGAGGGCAACTCTCTCATTTGTCATTCGCTGCCAAACGTCTTCGCGGGCATCTTCCTTGGATTTAAATGCTACCAAGTTAGTTAGCCGTTTTGTTGGTGATCATGAGTGCAAATGCATAAGAGAGGGCTACCTCGGACAAGCGGTCAAATCGCCCCGAGGCGCCTCCATGTCCCGCGTCCATATTGATCCAGAGGATAATTTTGCTATCAGCTTTATTGTGGTGCCGAAGTTTTGCAACCCATTTCGCTGGTTCCCAATAGGTAACTCGGGGATCAGTGAGCCCACCTGTTGCCAAAATATTTGGATACTCTCGATCGGAGATATTCGTGTATGGGCAGTAAGAGACCATATACTTAAACGCCTCTCGATCTCTTATCGGGTCTCCCCATTCGACCCATTCGGGAGGCGTAAGTGGAAGGGTTTCATCCGACATCGTATTTATAACGTCTACGAAAGGGACTTCCGCAATAATACCCTTGAAGAGGTCTGGACGCATATTCGCGACAGCCCCCATTAGCATACCTCCAGCGCTTCTTCCTTGGGCAACGATATTCCCTTTTGAACTATATTTTTTGCTGACGAGCATCTCTGCAGCGGCAATAAAATCGACAAAAGTATTTATTTTAGATCTTAATTTTCCCGCTAAGTGCCACTTTTTTCCGCATTCAGTCCCGCCCCTAACATGGGCGATCGCATAAACAAAACCTCGATCAACCAAACTAAAAATATTGGCAGAAAAATTAGCGGGCATCGAATAGCCATAAGAGCCGTATCCGTAGAGCAAAAGCGGAGCCAATCCATCCAGTTTAATATCTTTTCGATGAATTACCGTTACCGGAACTTTTGTCCCATCATCATTGCAAGTTGCGGTGAGACGGGCACAAATGTAATTGTCAGGACTGTGACCGCTGGGAATTTCTTGTTCTTTTTTAAGTTGGCGCTCGCCCGTCTCCATATTGAAGTCATATATTCTGGTGGGCGTCGTTGGTGATGAATAGGAATACCTTAATTTTGAGGTATCGAATTCAAACCCAGGAATTAAATTGACGTCATAGGCTTGCTCATCAAAATCAATCTCAAATTCCCTGTTTTCGCTTAAATTTATAATTACTATCCGGGGCGTAGCGTCTTCACGTTCAAGTCTAACCAAAAAGTTTTTGAATAACAGCATGCTACGAATTAATCGGCCCTCCACGTGGGGAACTACTGTGGTCCAATGCCCTTGGCGTAGGTTTTTAGCATGTGTCTCAGATATCCTAAAATCAAAGTCGTCCCCCTCATTGGTCAGAACGAAAAATTTATCTCCATGATCAGCTATGTCGCATGACACGCCATGTTGACGTGGCCACAAAAGATCAGGTGGCGTTTTTGGGGCCTCGGCAGGCACTAAGAGTATTTCAGTAGTGTCCGCGTGATCATGAGAGCTAATAATCGCATATCGCCCACTAGCACTTTTAGTAACAGAAACAAAAAATCCTGGATCATCTTCTTCAAAAATCAGGGTGTCTTGATCTTGAGTATTGCCTAGCGCATGCAGAAAAACCTTTGCAGGACGGTGATTGTCGTTCAGCAAGGTATAAAAAATAAATTTGCTGTCTGCCGAGAATACGAAATCCCCCTGCGCATTTTTGATGTTGTCGTCGATAATCTGGCCGGTGACTATCTCTTGAATTTCGATGCTGCAATATTCTGATCCATTTCGGTCTATAGCTGCACAAAAATATCTATGATCGGGGGAATGTTGAGCTCTATGAACAGAAAAAAAGGTCTCCCCTTCGGCCTCAAGATTTCCATCCAAAATGATTTGTTCCTCGTTGTGCTCTGAGTCTACTCGACAAAAGAGTGGGTACTGTCCACCTGGAATAAATCTTCTGAAGTAACTCCAGGGCCCGTCTTTTGTAGGCACAGTGGAGTCTTGTTCTTTTATTCTTGAGCGCAGTTCGTTAGTTAGCGTCTCTCTAAGATCCTCGACCGGCTCGAGCACCTCTTGCGCCCAATTGTTCTCCGCCTCTAAATAACTTCGAATTTCTTTTGAAAGTTTTGAGGGGTCGCGCATTACCCCTTGCCAGTCCTGATCACGCAACCACGCATAAGGATCATGGAGTTTCATTCCAAATTTTTGAGTTGGTTCGCCATGGCGTTGAGCCATTGGAGCCGCCGTTTGCTTGTGCCTAGAGGATGCCAAGAACGTTCTCTGGTGGTCTGCCTAGGGCTACCTTTTCATGGTTTACGACTATCGGCCGTTCAATCAAAATTGGGTGTTTTACCATAGCTTCTATTAAGTCGGCACGCGTTTTGGTGTCCTCTTCGAGGTTCAGGTCTCTGTAGGGTTTTTCGCCTTTTCTCATTAGATCTCGAGGTTCCATGCCCAATTTAGACAACAAAAGCTCGAGTTCCTCAGCACTGGGGGGCGTTTCAAGATATCGTATTACCTTAACATTTACATCTCGTTGTTCCAGCAACTCCATCGTCGCTCTAGATTTACTGCACCGCGGATTGTGATAGATTTTAATCATTACTCTGCGCCGCGCTTGCCTTCGCCGTCAATTAAAACAAATGCCATGGTACAATATTCACTGCCTCGGTTTGCCCAGGCATGATTGGTACCTCTTTGGATCATTACATCGCCCGGCTTCATAACTACCTCAGAATCGTCTAGGAGCATGGTCATTTCTCCAGATAAACAAATTGCATAGTCAACAGTCTCTGTGCGATGCATGAAGGCGTGCTTATTCTTGGAATGATCCTCTTCCGCTTCACCGTGCTGCAATGCGCCATCGGCGCCATATTCCTGGAAAGCTTTTTTGGCTGTTTCGTCATCTACTTGTTCAACTTGAGATTCTGGTGGAAACTCGATCAAACGAAAAGTCGTACCACTGCTTGGCGGTGGCAGTGGGAGGTCGACGCTTGTCGCCTCTTTGGGTTCATCGAAACGAGCGGGAGCGGTGGTGGTCGTCCACATGTTATGAAAGATAACACCGGGTCTATTGGGCGTGGTCTTTACTCCAGGTGTAGGTCCGTCGGCTATGACAACTGCTTTTCCGCTTTCGTCATGTCCTGTGACGATACGGCGTATTCCAACTGGTTGTTTGTTGCTCATTACATTTTCCTATTTCGTGTTTCAGAGTTGATTGAGGAAGGTTAGCATTGCTCCATTGAAGCTCTTGGGGTTTTCCATATTTGATATGTGTCCACAATTCTCAATGATGTGGATTTCTGCGCCAGCCACTGCGTCAACCAATGGTTTCATTGCCTTAGGGTTTGCCGCTGGATCTTCTGAACCCGAAATAAAAAAAGTGGGTACCTTTACGTGCCCCATTTTATCGGCGTAAGCAACTGTTTGTAGGGCGTTACAGCAACCTACATATCCATCCATCGAAGTTGTTCTCACCATGGTGCAAATTTTTTCAATTACTTGCTTGTTTTGGGGGTTTTCAACAAAATCGCTTACAAACCAACGTTCTGCCGTAGGCATTGCCATTCCATCTATTCCAACTTCACGAGCCATTTGCATTCTCTGGTCCCAGAGCGCTGCAAATTCTGGAGAAGCCTGGTAAGGCATATCGCAACCGATGAAAGCCCGTATTCTCTCTGGATGATTTAAGCAAAGGCCAAGCCCTGTCGCACCGCCCATTGAGAGACCGCAAAAAACGCTTTGTTCCACGCCAAGTAAGTCCCAAATCGCAATGATATCCTCCCCTAAAAGATCGAAATCATAGGGTGGGGTAGTTGCAGATGAGCCACCGTGACCTCGCTGGTCATATCGCAGGACTCTCCAATGATGAGAGAGTAAATCTGCTTGTTCATCCCACATATGCAGATTTGTCATAAGGGAGTTTGAAAAAGTAATCCATGGCGCACCCTCGGGCCCGGATACCTCATAATTAAACCTATTTCCATTGGCATCAATGTTTGGCATGAGCTCTCTCTCCCTCTAACTTATCTTGTGTAGATTTTGATAAGGGGTTTGTCAAAAACGGTCAACGGAGTGATCTCCGTGCCGTTGTCTTGCAGATCCGGCGGGTCTAATCTCCTAAAAAAAGAGATCCGGAGAGAGTTACATCTGACGGTAAACTGTATCTTCTCGAATTAGTTGAAAAGGAAGAACACGATTTTTCCAGGGAGCGACTTGAGATGGTTATGCAAAAAGCAACGGGGAGATTTCGCGACCTGCTCAAAGGCGGAGACGTTTTGGTAAAGCCAGGCGCTTACAATGCCTTGACCGCAAAAATCATAGAGACAGCTGGCTTTAAAACTTGTGGAGTGTCTGGATATGCCGTTTCAGCAACTTTATTGGGAAAGCCGGACGTCGGGCTTTTGACAGGCAGTGAAATGATTATGATGTCTCGATATATCGCGGATGCCGTCGATATTCCAGTGATTGCTGATGCGGATACCGGATACGGGAATGCTATAAATGTCATTCGGACGGTCGAGGAATTTATCAAGGCAGGGTTGGCTGGGGTTCATATCGAAGACCAAGTGGCTCCAAAAAGATGCGGTCACGTTGCCGGAAAAGAAATAATCTCTGTTGAAGAGGCAGTCGGCAAGTATCGCGCAGCTGCGAAGGTTCGCGATGAATTGGATCGAGATTTTGTTTTGATAGCGAGGACGGATGCACGGGGTGTCACGAATGGTTGTGTGTCTGACGTCATCGAACGCGGTAAAGCTTACCTTGATGCCGGGGCAGATATGATCTTTCCAGAAGGGTTAGTCAGCAAAGAAGAGCTCGAGGAAGTGAGATCGGTTCTCAAGTGCCCCATTCATTTTAATCGTACCGGATTGTCGCCCTTGCTCTCACTAGAGGAATTAGAGGACCTCGGTATTTCAATGGTTAGCTTTGCCACCGGTGCTTTGCGATGTGGGACCCACGCAATTTGGGAATTTATGCATGACTTTAAGGAACGTGACGTAGCGGCGCAGGTCGATTTCCTTGATTTGGTTAAAAATCACCCGGTTGGGGATATCCATAAATTTATTGGCTTTGATGGTCTCAGGAAGATGGAGGAAGAATTCCTTCCGGTCGCTAAACTTGCTGCCAAATATGATCGATCTTTGGGGTACCTGCCGGCGGGAATTGAGGTTCCAGGAGATTAAATATGGGAATGACCGCGATCGAGAAAATCCTTGCAAAAAATTCTAATCAGGCTTCGGTCAAGCCAGGGGATTTGGTGGTGGTAGAAGTAGGGACTGCCATTCTCTATGACAATAATTTGATACCTGCAAACTGGAGAAATATTTTAAAGGTAAAGCACCCAGACAGGGTCGTAATGGTTTTCGATCACCGGGTACCCGCCAAAGATATAATGTCTGCCCAGGCTCATAGTACAGGACGCAAATTTGTAAAAAAATTTGGCATAAAACGATTTCACGATGTTGGAGCAGAGCAAGGCATTTCTCACGTTTTGGTTGCAGATCATGGCTACGCACTGCCGGGCACTGTTCTCGTTTGTGGTGACTCTCATACTTGCTCTGCCGGCGTTTTTAATTGCGCCGCGAGAGGAACCGGATCACCCGATATGCTCTATGCTGTCACAAAAGGAGAGACTTGGTTCAAGGTTGGCGAGACGGTGCGTTATGATTTAATAAACAATCTCTCAGCGCCTGCTTCAACCAAAGACGTGATTTTGCATATTGCTAATGTCTATGGAGATCACGCCACCATGAATATTGAGTTCGGTGGTCCGGCACTACCGAACTTATCAATGAATGCGCGTCGTACCATTACGACAATGTCGGCGGAGTTGTCGGCAGAGTTTGCAACATTTGAGCCAGACCCAGTTATGTTGGAATATGTAAGGGGTAAAAATCCTGGTGTTGAATTTGAAGAACAGTATCCCGACCCAAACGCAAATTATCACCGGCGCAATACTATTGATTTAGCTGGAATTGAGCCATTAGTGGCCTTGCCAGACGCGGTATTAAATAATTCTCGGCCCGCCGCAGAATTGGAAGGAGAGAGGATCGATCAGGCATTCATTGGGAGTTGTGCGAATGGCACTCTTGATGATTTGGCCGTCGCTTCCGACATGCTTGGTGGGAGAACTGTCTCCAAGCATGTCAGGCTTATTGTGACCCCTGGTAGTCAAAGCATATATAGGCAGGCTTTGAAGGCAGGTTACATAGAAAAGATTATGGATGCAGGTGCTGTGGTTACAAACGCAACTTGTGGCGCTTGCGGGGGAGGTCACTTAGGGATCCTCTCTGCGGGGGAGACTTGTATCACGGCAAGTACCAGAAATTTTAAGGGACGAATGGGTGATCCGGACTCTCGTGTTTTTATGGCCTCGCCTGCGACGGTTGCAGCTTCGGCTATTCGTGGGTCGATAACTGACCCGCGAAATATAGGGAATTGATGACAATGGAGAGACCAATCCTGAATGGCCAAGTGTGGAAGTTTCCAGAGAATATTAATACAGATCTGATATTGCCTGGCAGAGCACAATATTTCAGCGAAGAAGAACAAAAGGAGGTCGTCTTTGAAGCAAATCGGCCCGGGTGGATTAGAGAAATTCGCCAGGGAGACATAATTGTCGCGGGTCGGAATTTCGGGATGGGTTCATCTCGACCCGCAGCGCGTTCGCTCAGGAACATTGGCATTGGTTGCTTGGTGGCTGACAGTATTAATGGGCTTTTTTTTAGGAACTGCGTAAATTGGGGGTTTTTAGCTTTGGAATGTCCTGGCGTATCCAATACCTTCAATGAGGGTGATCAGGCGGCAGTCTCATTTGAGGACTTTTCTATCACAAATAAAATGTCTGGTGAGGTGCTCTCCGCAAACGCCATTCCTGACTCCTTGTTACTTACCATGAACGCGGGGGGTGTTTTACCCGTTCTGGAGGCGGAGGGGCTTATATCGGAAGCTCAAGTTTAACCGCCGAGGCTAGCATCGTGTTTTCGGGTTTTCTCAATGGCTATTGTGCCTAGAAATCTTTGGGGTTTAACTTTTGGCTCAGCAAGGGGTGAGAAAAATGGTCACATCGAGAACAGATAAAGGGTATAAAGATTTTCACGAGCATTTAGAAGCGCTTGAGGCGGAAGGTCTTTTGACCACCATTAATCAGCCCGTAAATAAAGATACAGAGCTCCATCCTCTGGTTCGATGGCAATTTCGAGGCGGCATTCCAGAAAACCAACGGCAAGCATTTCGTTTTAATAATGTAACAGATAGCAAAGGGCGAACATTTGATATGCCTGTTGTGGTAGGTGCACTCTCCACCAATCCGGCAATTTATTCGATTGGAATGGGGGTTCCATCAGAAGACATCGGGAACCGATGGAATGACGCGATTACCAATCCAATTGATCCTGTAACTGTCGAAAACGCTCCCTGCCATGAAATCACGATGGAAGGTGATCAACTGAGAGGTGAAGGCAAGGGTTTAGACGCATTACCCGTCCCGATTTCTACTCCGGGTTACGATAGCGCGCCCTATCTGACTGCAACCAATGTGACAACGCGAAATCCTGAGACAGGAACCCAAAATATGGGCACGTATCGTGCAGGCCTTAAGGCCTCAGATCGGCTGGCACTTCGTATGGTTGCCAGACCAGGCGGTGCGGAGGGCCACACCCATTGGGAAATGTGGAAAAAAATGGGACAGAAGATGCCCTGTGCGATTGTTGTTGGATGTCCTCCGCCAGTGGCGTATGTCGGGCCACAAAAACTCCCGGTCGGGGTAGAAGAGATGGCCGTGGCGGGCGGCCTCGCTGGAAAGCCCATTCGGCAGGTCAAATGCAAGACTGTAGACTTACTAGTCCCTGCGGATTCCGAGCTCGTCATTGAAGGACTTGTTGATGTTGAAATTTTAGAGCCGGAGGCGCCCTTTGCGGAAAGCCACGGTCACGTAGCTTTAGAGGACTACAATTGTGTCATGGAAGTTACAGCCATTACCCATCGAAGAGATGCAGTCTTCACGTCGATTATTTCTCAATTGACACCCTCAGAGTCTAGCGTCATTAAGCGCATAGCCTACGAGCCTATTTATTTGTCACATTTACGGGACACACTCGGCATCAAGGGCGTAAAGAGAGTCTATTTACACGAGGCGCTTACAAACCTCCGCAAAATTTTATTTATTCAAGTTGAGCGAGGTGTGCCAACAACCGAGGTTTGGAGAGCTCTTTACGGTTGTTCAAACCTGGCGGCAGCTATTGGGAAATATGTTATCGCGGTTGATGAAGATATTGATCCGGAGAATGGCGACTCGATCTTTTGGGCTTTGGCATATCGGTCTAATCCTGCCTTGGATATTCAAATATTGAAACACAAAGTCCGATATGGTCCGAAGGACCCCCGGACCAAAAACGGTGAGGAGTCTATATGTTTAATTGACGCAACCTTAAAGGCGGATATGCCTCCAATTGCTCTTCCCAAACGGGAATATATGGAGGCTGCTCGAGACTTGTGGGACAAACTAGGACTTCCCCCATTAAAGCCGGAGAGCCCATGGCACGGTTATAGTTTGGGGGATTGGAACTCGGAGTGGGATGAAATGGCGAAAAGAGCAACCCAGGGAGATTACTTGGAAAATGGGCGCCGTTCCGCTCAATATCGACGTTCCGATGTCGCTCCCAATACGTCTGTTAGAGATCTGCCTGGTGGCCCATTCGATGACGTCTAGCAATCTCATCGGCGCAGCGATCCCTCGAGCTGAAGACAACCGTCTGCTGCGAGGAGCGGGTTGTTACAGCGACGATCAAACGCGGGACGAAGTTGCCTATGCGATCATGGTCCGCAGTGATATCGCACACGCATTATTGGTTGGCCTGAATTGTGAAGCAGCAAAAACGTCTCCCGGCGTTTTGGCAGTCCTTACCGGAGAGGATTGGCGAGGTGACGGGCTCCATCCCATGCCGGCCTGGGGTAACCCAAAAGATGTTGAGCTTAAAAATCGGGATGGCACTGATATTTTTTATACACCGCTTTGGCCTATAGCTTTTGACCGGGTAAGACGGGTCGGCGAAATAGTGGCTGTCGTCGTTGGGGAGACCGAGGCTAAAGCCAGGGACGCTGCTGAGCTAATCTCACTGAAGTTAAAAAATCTTAAGGCAAGCGCTAATCCTTTCTCCAACTTATTAGACCAGAGCGATGATCTTTGGGATGAAATCCCAGAAAATCTCAATGTAGATGACTTGAAGGGTGACGTGCAGCTCACCAAGCAGTTATTCGCTAAGGCTGCCCATGTAGTAAAACTCGAAACTATCAATCAGCGTGTCACGGGGGTTCCGATGGAACCGAGGGCAGCTCTTGCCGAGTACAGTGAGGATGATGGTTCGTTTTTGCTTGAGGCGGGGGGGCAGGGGGTCATCCGGTTCCAGAACGAATTGTCCACCACTCTTGGGGTAGATAAATCACAGGTAAGGGTAATTTCCAGAGACGTTGGTGGGGGCTATGGAACGAGAAATCACACCTATCCTGAGTTCCCACTCGTTATGTGGGCGGCTAAACGTGTCGGGCGCCCCGTCAAATGGGTCTCTTCAAGGACTGAGGGCTTTCTTTCAGATTATGCGGGCAGGGATCTCAAGACAGTTGCTTCAATTGCCATGAATGAGGACGGACGCGTTTTGGCTATGCGGTCCCAAAATATTGGAAACATTGGGACCCACACCGTCTCTTATGTTCCGATCGCTAGGGGGCCCACAGTATATAACGGCGTGTACGATATCCCGGTGGCGACGATTGAAACCCAGGCGATTGTAAGCAATACAACAGTAAGCGCCTCTTATCGCGGCGCAGGACGGCCTGAGTCCATGTTTGTAATTGAGAGGCTAATGGACCTTGCGGCGGAAAAAATCGGAATAGATCGAATTGAGATTAGAAGACGAAACCTCATCAATCCCGCGGCGATACCCTATAAAAACGGGGTTGGGGTCACTTATGATAGTGGGGACTTTGGACTTTCAATGGACCTAGCCTTAGAGAAGTCAGATTGGGGTGGCTTTGAAAATCGTAAAATAGAGGCAGAATCTAGGGGAATGCTTCGGGGTATTGGTCTCGCTAATTATATAGAAACCGCCACGGGTTACCCCCAAGAACGTGCGGAGATGAGGATCAAAACTGATGGTGTTGTTGAGCTGGTTATTGGAACCCAATCCAGTGGGCAAGGCCATGAGACCAGTTACGCTCAAGTCGTAGCCGAGTGGCTAAATATTCCATTTGAGAGTATATGTCTGAGGACTGGTGACACAGACTTCGTCACTGCTGGCTCGGGGTCTCACTCCTCGAGGTCCATGCGATTGGCGGCGCATCTTTTCAAAAAAACTACAGATATCATAATCGAAAAAGGTAAGCTGATAGCCTCTCATATTCTCGAGGCGGCATCAGATGATATTGAATTCACAACCGACCACTTTGTCTTAAGCGGGACAGATCGTAGAGTAGGTCTCTTTGAAGTGGCATCGGCGGCTGAGAATAATAAAAGTTTGCCGACCCAATTATCGGGCCCCTTAAAAGCGAACGCAGAAATTTCGGTTCCTCTGCCTGCATATCCTAATGGCTGTCATGTGGCGGAAGTAGAGATAGATCCGGAGACGGGAATGATTCGGTTGGTTCGGTATACCGGGATTGATGATGTCGGCCGCGTTATAAACCCCATGATTGTTGATGGTCAAACCCACGGAGGAATTGTCCAAGGCCTTGGTCAGGCTTTGATGGAGGAGTGTGTATATGACCACGAGGGACAGTTGCAAAGTGGCTCTTTTATGGATTATGCAATCCCAAGGGCCGAGGGAATTCCAGAATTCAAACTTGGGTTTAATGAGGTAATCGCTGCGAGCACTTTTCTCGGGGTTAAAGGTGGCGGCGAAGGCGGTACCACTGCAGCGCCGCCCGCCATTGTCAATGCAGTTTGCCATGCATTAACTAAATTTGGGGTATCCCACCTGGATATGCCATTAACTTCCGAGAAGATTTGGAAGGAAATTCAAAAGGGCTAGCATTACCAAAATTTATCTTTAACCAGGTTTTCCGGAGAGGAAATTACTTATTAAAAGGACTCTGTCGTCCGAGATTTACGAATATTCTGGTCCGTATTTGGTTCTTCAATAGCTGATGCAGTGAATGGTGTGCCTAGGGCTCATCACCGAGAAGTCATAAGGGTTATCGGTTTCCCATGGCTGTTCACCAGCGTCAATTACTTAGAGTATGGTGGGGCACAAAGGAGAAGCGATATGTCTAGTCTAATATTAAATGAAAAGAGGGGGGGCGCCACATACATCACGATCAATAGGCCTGAAAATGGTGGTCGTGTAAGCGATGATATGGCAGCCGAAATAGCGACGATGATTGATGAGGCGAGCACGGAGAGGAAGTACATTATATTTAGGAG
>CAJXEC010000023.1 GCA_913052165.1 uncultured Rhodospirillaceae bacterium | reverse complement strand
GAACCCGAATCAAGCATGGCAATTGCTCGCACGGATGAATAAAAAATACACCTTACTCTCACGGGATATCAACATGATCGATTTGCGCCTACCTGACAGAATAATAGTAAGGATGGGACCTCACGGACGCCAGATTATAAAGCAAGCTGGCAAGAATACATGACTTGGTCAGGAGAATAATAATGGGCAGATCCGGAAAAACACGAACTGGACTCATAGCTGCGCTAGATGTTGGAAGCAGCAAAATATGCTGCCTCATCGCACAAGCTCACAATGATGGCGCAATACGTATTTCTGGGGTGGGACATCACGCGTCATTGGGCATAAAAAGTGGGGCGATTGTTGATATGGCAGCCGCTCAAAATTCTATTTTAACCGCTGTCAGTGCCGCAGAGGAAATGGCGGGTGAACGAATTCGGGAGGTACTTTTATCTGTTGCAGGAAGTAATCTGAGTTCACAAAATTACAGTGCCACCTGTTTTGTTTCAGGCAAAGAGATATCCGAGAACGAAATACGCAGGTTACTGGGTCGCGCCGGAGAAATTGAACAACCTTTTGATCGAGAACTGCTTCATTGCCTTCCTGTGGGGTATAGCGTCGATGGCACCAAGGGAGTTAGAGATCCCAGAGGTATGTTTGCTGAGGAACTTACTGCTAACATGCATTTGGTAACAGCAAAGGCAGCTGGTTTACGGAATCTCGCAAGTTGCATCGAAAGATGCCACCTCGACATAGAGTGTGCCGTTGCTGCGCCATATGCTTCAGGCCTTGCCTGCCTGGTGGAAGATGAGATTGACCTCGGGGCCACCATTATTGACATGGGAGGAGGAACCACATCAATCGCAGTATTTTATGACGGGGCACTTATTTTCACTGATAGCATTGCCCTGGGTGGACAGCATGTGACCAATGACATCGCCCGTGGTCTATCAACACCCATCACGCAGGCTGAGAGAATGAAGACCCTCTATGGTTCCGCTGTAATTTCTTCTTCTGATGAACTCGAAGTCCTAGATGTACCTCTCATAGGCGAGCACAACCCAGCTCGACCCAATCATGTTCCAAGGTCTCTTTTAAATGGGGTCATTCGACCTCGCCTAGAAGAAACCTTTGAAATGATTAGAGCGAGATTAGATACTGCAGGTTTAACCAAGACTGCAGGCCGCCGACTAGTCCTGACTGGTGGTGCCAGCCTACTTGCAGGAGCCGCAGAACTGGCCGGACTAGTGATGGAAAAGAGGGTTCGTATTGGACGACCGCTGCGGGTAAGAGGCCTCGCGGACGCTACAAGCGGCCCTGGATTTTCCTCTGCAGCTGGGCTGCTGCGCTTCGCAGTCGACAGATACTTAGATAATACAACCGACCCGGTAGGGTCAAAACCTGCCCATTCCGGTGCGCGGTTCGGCCGGCTCGGGCAGTGGATTAAAGAAAATTTTTAGTGATTCGAATCCCCTCAAACCCGACTATAAGGGTAGCTTGCTGCCCTCTCAACGCTATTCTTTTCTGATACGGAGATTACTATGACCATTAATTTTACTGCCCCAAAAAAAGACGTTCAGCTAAAGCCACGTATCACAGTTTTCGGTGTCGGAGGCGCAGGTGGTAATGCAGTCAACAACATGATCAACAATAGGTTAGATGGCGTAGATTTTGTAGTAGCCAATACCGATGCTCAAGCGATCTCACAGTCCAATGCGGAACGCCAAGTTCAATTGGGAGTAGCTATAACACATGGGTTGGGGGCCGGCGCTCGACCTGACATGGGTAGGGCCGCCGCAGAGGAGGCTATAGACGAGATCACGCAGCACCTTTGTGAGTCCCACATGGTCTTTATCGCTGCGGGAATGGGAGGAGGGACAGGTACAGGGGCGGCTCCTGTAATAGCCAGGTTAGCCAGAGAACAGGGAATGCTTACCGTAGGGGTGGTAACCAAACCCTTCCAATTTGAGGGCACCAACCGTATGAAAATTGCTGAAGCGGGTGTAGAGGAAATGCAACAATTTGTGGATACGTTAATTGTCATCCCCAACCAAAACCTTTTCAGAATCGCTAATGAAAAAACTACGTTCGCGGATGCATTTGCCATGGCAGATGACGTTCTCCATTCTGGAGTTAGAGGCGTCACAGATCTAATGGTTGTCCCGGGGCTTATAAATCTAGATTTTGCTGACATCAGGAGCGTGATGTGCGAAATGGGCAAAGCCATGATGGGAACCGGTGAGGCAGAAGGCGACGACAGAGCCCGACTGGCGGCGGAGGCAGCAATTTCAAACCCTTTGCTTGACGATGTATCGATGAGAGGTGCCAGGGGCGTCTTGATAAACATCACTGGAGGCCAAGACATGACTTTATTTGAAGTAGACGAAGCGGCCAATAGGATTGGCGAAGAAGTCGATGCAGAAGCAAATATTATATTCGGATCAGCGTTGGACCCAGCCCTTGAAGGTAAGTTACGAGTATCAGTTGTAGCCACAGGGATAGATGTTAACGTCCACACCCAATCTAGATCGATACTCAGCGTTGGTGGAAAGAGAGAGGTTCAACCCTCTCTCGTTCTTGAAGACACCGAGGAAACACGATCTCCAAAACTAGACTTATTGGGCTCTAATGAAAAAGAATTATCTTCGGACGATGAAACGTCAGATGAACAAAAATCCCTGTCGGATGGGCTGCCTGATAGAAGCAACGAAACGGTTGATACAGCGGAAAATTTCATACCCCCGGAACCAGTAGTAAGCCCAAATAAATTAGACATCCGGGTTTCTCCGGATCCATTTCGCGAAGCAGAATTACTAAATTCAACAGCGGATGCATCGAACAAATCGAGGCCTTCATTATTCCGTCGCATTGCAAAAGGGGCTTGGCCAACACGGAACACGACGTCCGAAACTGAAACAAAGATTGAGGGTGTTAAGAATAAAGCTACAATTTCAGGCACTGACCCGGCCCTACGTAAAATTTCTTCTGAAGAAAAGGGTCCATTCATCCCTGAAATTGACGGACAGGCCGACGAAGAACCGATACTGGTCGCGAAAACTCGCCAGACAGAGCACATCAGACCTTCCCCAGACAAGGCAGGTGATAAAACGAATCCTATTCCCGAGACTAACCTCAAACAACAAACAGCAGAAAAATCCACTCATACAAACCGCCCGGTTAACCCATCTGAAGAGGTGTTAGAGCAAAGAAACCTTATTGGCATAACCCGAGAAACTTCGACCTCATCTGTAGAAACCGAGGAGGATTTGCTGGACATTCCAGCGTTCTTGAGAAGGCAAGCAAATTAAAATCTAAGAAACAAATGGGAGCAATTGCCTCCACGCTATTGAGGTATATATCGACCAAGAGAGAAGCGGTAATAATCTGTAATAATAGTTGATTTGATAGCGCCGCGGAGACTTGATAATTAGTCATTTCTTGGTGGGAAACTAGTTATCAGTGGTCATCGCACCGAGACTATTTGTTATCAACTACAGATCGAAGCCCTTTGTCAAAAAATATCGGATAGTCATACAGGCATGCCTTTAAGTAACGACAAAAATAGCATAGCAGAAGATTACGATGGGTCCCTTCTACGTGGGTTTGCCCAACAAAAAACCCTGAAGGAATCAGTATCTTGCCAAGGAATAGGCCTTCACACCGGCAACCAGGTTAAGATGACTTTACACCCGGCCGCGGCGAACACCGGGATTGTTTTCGTTCGTTCCGATATTGGAGAAGATGGGTATGTGGACGCTTCCTGGAGAAATGTCACTGAAACTAAGCTCGCTACTACAATTTCAAACGAAGCGGGACATCATGTCAGTACAATCGAACATTTAATGGCTGGTTTAGCGGGATGTGGAATTGATAACATCCTTGTAGAAATTAATGCCCCGGAAGTACCAGTCATGGATGGCAGTGCTGAGCCATTTGTTTCCATGATAGAGAGTGCGGGGGTCATCCTTCAAAGTGTTCGTCGTAAAGCAATAATGATTAACAAACCAATCAAGGTAGGTAATAAAGATAGCTCGATCTCACTAAATCCAGCTTCCACGTTTGGGGTTTCTTTTGAAATTGAATTTTGCAACTCAACACTAGCGAGTCAGGCGCTAGATATGAAATTAGTAAATGGAACCTTCAAAGATGAGATAGCTTCTGCGAGAACTTTTGGCTTTGCCTGTCAGGTCGATGCGCTTAAAAAAGCAGGGCTGGCTCTGGGTGGTTCGTTAGATAATGCGATTGTTATAGAGGATGACAATGTCCTCAACCAAGACGGCCTTCGTTACCATAATGAATTTGTTCGCCATAAAATACTTGATTGTGTGGGGGATCTCTATTTAGCTGGAGCGCCCATAATAGGTCAGGTTGACGCGGTACGATCTGGCCACGCCCTCAACCACGAATTGCTGTGTGCTCTATTCAGTAACACAGACACTTGGAGTATTTCTGAGCTTTCGGCCGCAGTGGTTCCTGGAACAGGCAACTTGTTCGCCGAGATAACCCATTAAAAATGGTCGAGACCTAGTTACATTTTTCTCTAAATTCATTATTTGGTCTTGATATTGTTGGCGCATAGTTGCATCAATCATTTTAAACGCTGAATATTGTTATCATTCTTGTCGAACTTGGTTATTTTTATCAGATCGGACACGGAACAAAACTTCAATGATCCTATTCAAAAAGATACTTGCAATCTCTTTTACCATTATTCTGGCTGCCTGCGGTACCACTGAGAAAGAAATTAACATCGATAAAAGCGTTGGTAAAATTTACAATAACGCGGTTTTAGCGCTAGAAAATCGCGATTGGATCAATTCCAGCAGGCTGTTCCAGGAAGTAGAAAGGCAGCATCCTTATTCAAGATGGGCCACCAAAGCTAAACTTATGACTGCCTACTCCCAATATCAGGCGAACAATTACACTGACACGATAATTACGATCAACCGTTTCATCCAACTTCACCCTGGGAATAAAGATATCGATTACGCATATTACTTAAAGGCTTTAAGCTATTACGAGCAAATTTCTGATGTGTCACGAGATCAAACAAATACCACCCGCGCACTTCAGGCTCTCCAAGAGGTCATAAGACGTTTTCCCGACTCTAACTTTGCTCGCGATGCAAAGCTCAAGCTTGATCTCACGCGTGATCATCTAGCCGGAAAGGAAATGTCTGTCGCCCGCTATTATCAAAAACAAGGTAATTATCTCGCTGCAATCAACCGTTTTAAAATAGTCATAGATAAATACCAAACGACAACCCATGCTGCGGAGAGTTTGCATAGATTAGCTGAGTGTTATTTATCTATCGGATTAAAAGAAGAAGCACTTAGGGTAGCATCAATACTGGGACACAACTATCCCAGCAGCAACTGGTATTCTGACTCATACTCGCTTTTTAAACCTAAGGTTTCCAATGTAAAAGAAAAAAGCCAGACGCCTTTGAAACGCGCCTGGGATTGGTTGTTCTAGCTGGTCACCCCATGCTGGTCTCACTGGATATCTCAGACCTACTCCTAATTGACACTCTATCTCTTACTTTTGATCGAGGCCTTTGTGCCTTTACAGGGGAAACTGGTGCAGGAAAATCTATTCTCCTTAATTCTCTGGCCTTAGCGCTGGGAACCAGAGGCTCCGCTAAGCTTGTGAGGCCGGGCTCAAAGACTGGATGCGCTTCCGTCACGGCCACCTTCGACTTAAATAAAAAATCTAAAACCAAAGATATTGTCCTGAGAAGTGGCCTACCACCATTGGCAACGGGTGAATACTTAGTTCTTCGACGCACCATCGACTCTGATGGACGCAGCCGTGCTTACGTTAATGACACCGCAGTAAGCGTCGGTCTCCTTCGGGATTTGGGAGAACATCTTATTCAAATAGAGGGACAATTTGCCTCCCAAGGTCTTCTGAATACAACTAATCACAGAACGACCCTTGATTGCTTTTCTAATTCCGAAAGACTCTCCTCACGGGTCTCACAGGCTTACCAGGAATGGTCAGAAACAGAGGAAAAATATCGGTTAGCGAAAGCCACCCTATTAGAAGCCAGGGCCGAGGAGGAGTACATCAGATTTTCTATAGAGGAGCTAAAGAAAATTAATCCTGAGCCTGGTGAAGAGCACAAACTTGCTGAGACCCGCAACTCACTTATCAATAACGAGAAAATTATCGAAGCATTGAATATGGCAAATTCTGCTCTAGTTTCAGATCCGGCACCTGATCAGCAGGTTCGAGTGGCCATACGCGCACTCAGCCGCCAAGCCGATCCACTAGGAAATCATTTTCAGGAAATTCTCGAAAAGTTGAATGTAGCGTCAGAGCAACTACAAGAAGCAGAATTTGAAATTAACAGTGCGTTAGCAGCCTCTGAAGTCGCTCCTTCACAGCTTGAAGCCTGCGAAGATCGCCTTTTTCGACTTCGGGCGATGGCTCGAAAGCATTCAGTTTCAGTAGACCAGCTACCAGGACTACTTCAGCAGTTTGAGCATAAATTAGACTTGATTGCAGACGATACGGGACACATTGAAAATCTTAAAAACCAAGTAATCCGTGCAAAAAGCGCATTTCATAGCTTGGCGACAGAAATGCACAATATTCGAGAAAAATTTGCAAAAAAATTAGATAAAGCCGTAAATTCTGAGTTTCAGCCCCTAAAATTGGAAAAAACAAAGCTCGTAACGGTTATAGAGAAACTAGGAGAGGATCATTGGGGACCCAATGGACTAGACTCCGTTCGTTTCGAGGTCTCTACTAACCCTGGTACAGCGCCGGGGCCACTTGGGAAAATTGCCTCGGGGGGCGAACTTTCGCGTATTTTACTTGCAATCAAAGTCGCCCTCCAGAATGCCGATGCCATTCCAACAATTGTATTTGACGAAGTTGACTCTGGGATTGGAGGAGCCACCGCTGCAGCGGTTGGAAAACGATTGGCGAAGCTGTCCAACGACACCCAAATACTAGTTGTTACTCATTCGCCCCAGGTTGCCTCATACGCTAAATGCCACATAAAAATTGAGAAATCCGGGACCAATAACAATATGACAACCAGAGCAACACCTTTAACGGAAGAAGGCCGCCGGATGGAGATAGCCAGAATGTTATCTGGTTCAAAAGTAACCAATGAGGCTTTGGCAGCAGCGGATAGCCTCTTGAAACCATGAAATACTTGCATGAAAAAGCCAGACAAGCTTAATCATAACCAAGCAAAGAAAAGACTCGCTTGGCTCGCAATTGCGATAAAAGAGCACGACCAGAGATATTATCAGGAAGATGCACCTACTATATCAGACGCGGAGTATGACTCTTTAAGACGAGAAAATGACTATATTGAAACAGCATTTCCAGAACTAATAAGAAGCGATAGCCCCAGCCGCCGGGTTGGCGCATCACCGAGCAGGGGATTTTCGAAAGTTCAACATCACGTACCAATGCTATCCCTCGGTAATGCATTTACTGAAAGCGATGTAGAGGACTTTTTAGCTCGCATTCATCGTTTTCTTAACCTCGATTCCAAGAATACCCTGGGTCTTATCGTTGAGCCAAAAATAGATGGGCTATCAATTTCGCTGCGATATGAACGAGGTCATTTTTCAAGAGGGGCAACCCGTGGCGACGGATTTGAAGGAGAGAATGTCACCGAAAATCTTCGCACCTTAATGGAAATCCCGGATCGCATCTCGGGACAAGCACCAGACGTATTAGAGGTTAGAGGAGAGGTTTATATAAACCACTCGGATTTCGCCCTACTTAATCAAAATAGAGAAAAAAACGGTGCAACACCTTTCGCTAATCCCAGAAATTCCGCGGCTGGTTCGTTGCGTCAATTAAACCCCGCAGAGACTGCAAAACGTCCCCTCCGGGTTTTCTGTTACGCTTGGGGAGAGGTCAGCGATCAATTCTGGCGTACCCAATCAGAGTTCTATGATCAACTGTCCCTCTGGGGTTTTCCGGTCAACCCTCTATCTAAGGTTTGCTATAATCTTGATGAAGTCCTTGAAACCTACCGCGTGATCGAAACTCAACGAGCCTTTCTTGATTACGATATTGACGGAGTCGTTTACAAAGTCGACCGGCTGGACCTCCAGGAACGCCTGGGATTCGTGAGCCGGGCCCCTCGTTGGGCCATTGCTCATAAATTTCCTGCTGAAAAAGCAACTACCGTATTGAGAGATATTGAGATTCAAGTGGGTCGCACAGGAGCGTTAACGCCAGTAGCCCGGCTAGAACCGGTAACCGTAGGAGGGGTAGTTGTATCAAATGCAACACTTCATAACGCTGACGAAATTAAGAGAAAAGATATAAGAATTGGAGACACACTTAGGGTACAGCGCGCTGGTGATGTCATACCGCAAGTTGTCGAAGTGGTGTTGGAGGCAAGACCCAAGGACTCTGCTCCCTATATTTTTCCTAATGTCTGTCCATGCAATCAGAAAACCCTGACAGTCAGAGCCCCCGGCGAGGCCGTCACAAGGTGTTCTGGCGAATTTTCTTGTCCTTTTCAAAAGGTCAATAGGCTTAAACATTTTGTTAGCCGAGATGCATTTAATATTGAAGGCTTGGGGGTCAAGCAAGTGGAGGCTTTTTTCAAGCTTGGTTGGATTAGGGTCCCTTCGGATATTTTCGACCTAAAGAACCATAAGGTGGTTTTATCGGAATTAGAAGGCTGGGGTGAAAAATCAGTTTCCAACCTCCTCACAGCTATTGAAGACTGCAGGAAAATTAGTTTAGACCGAGTAATCTTTGCGCTTGGGATACGTCAAACTGGACAAGCGACCAGCAACCTTCTTGCTTATCACTACGAAAACTTTCAAAATTGGATCAGCGCTATGCTCTTGGCAGCAAAGGAGCGCTCTGAGTGCATTAGCACAGTCAAAACACCAGAAAAAGTCGGTGGCGCATTTTTTGAACTTTGTTCCATCGATGGGATTGGCATAAGCATGGCCGATGATCTATGCAATTTTTTTTCAGATCACAGAAACGTGGTCGAACTAAATAGGCTAGCTGAAATCCTTACCATTCAAGATTTCCAGAGACCAGAGTCTAATAATTCAGAAGTCTCCGGAAAAACGGTTGTTTTTACTGGCTCCCTAGACACCATGACACGCGCAGAAGCTAAGGCAGGTGCTGAGAAACTTGGGGCAAAAGTATCGGGCTCTGTCTCCCGTAAAACTGATTTTTTGGTCGCAGGACCGGGCGCGGGCTCTAAGGAAACCAAGGCTAAGGAATTGGGCATAACAATTTTAAATGAACAGGAATGGCGTTTATTAACTGGCCTCGATGGTTAGGGGAAGGCAGGCCTTTTTCAACCACACTAAGGTGGAACCATCAACTAAAGGCCCAACAGCTTCTAAGACTCGTTTATGATATTCCTCCCACCAAAATAGCTCCTTGCCATCCAGCATTGAGATCACCACAAGGCTTCGGTCAATGGGTGCAAGGGTGAGCGATTCAAATTCTAGCATTTGAGGATTACTAGAATTTTTGCATTTTAAATCTCTCACAACTTCAAGGTTTTCAATGCGAATACCAAAAGAACCTTCTTTATAGAAACCTGGTTCATTTGAGATCACCATTCCAGCGCGCAGGGGAACACCCCCGCCCCGTTTGGCAATCCGTTGAGGTCCTTCATGCACGCCAAGAAAACAGCCCACTCCGTGGCCCGTTCCATGATCAAAATCGAGCCCGATTTCCCACAGCGACCTCCGTGCAAAACTATCTAAAGCTCCACCCGAAGTGCCCGCCGGGAAACGAGCCGTTGCAATCGCAATATGTCCTTTAAGTACCCGAGTAAAACGATCCCGCATCTCATCTGTTGGCACCCCAATGGCAACGGTACGGGTAACATCAGTGGTTCCGTCCATGTACTGGGCCCCAGAATCAACTAAGTAAAGTGAAGAGGATGTAAGTTCCTTATTCGTCTTTTTATTAGCACGATAGTGAACAATCGCACCGTTTGATCCTGCAGCAGAAATCGTATCAAAGGACGGACCCCGAAATTTTTTATCTTTAGCCCTGAATTTATATAATTTTTCAGCGGCCTCTAACTCATCGACCGCACCCTCCAAAACGGATTTAGAAAGCCAGCATAGAAAACTACTCAGGGCAGCCCCATCCCGGATATGTGCGGCCCGTATCCCGGCCAATTCAGCAGTATTTTTACATGCTTTGGGAAGTTCGCAGGGGTCTAAGCCATTTATCACCTGTCCCCCCGATTGTTTCACTAACTCTGAGACCATTGCCGGTGATGTATCGGGTACCAAGACACCAGTCTTTTCCGTGCCCAGGGCCTTAATCGCGTCAATAAAGGTCGCGGGAGCCAAAACTTCTACATCGGTTCCTAAATGATCTCTAATATCAGCTGACACCCTATCCGGGGAAATAAACCAAGTCACTTTGCTATCAGCCCGAATAATAACATAGCAGAGTGGCACCGGTGTATGCAGAAGATCACTACCTCTAATATTCAGAAGCCAGGAAACCGACTCAGGGGATGTAATCACTGCCGCGTCTGCAAATTTTTTTCTGACGCGTTGGGCAATTTGTTCCCGTTTTTCCGCTGAATTACGACCGGCCATTTTGTCATGGTAAATAAAAACCTTCTCCTCAGGCGGCGACGGTCGATCATACCAGACCGCATCTATAGGATTCCTGGGGACAGGGATTAACCTGACCTTGCTTGCGCTAACCGCGTCCTGCATTCTTGAAATGGTGGCCTGCGTGTGAAGCCATGGATCATACCCAATCGTTTTTCCGGCAGCATGTCTATTTAACCAGGATGTAAGCGGTTGTTTTGTAGAATGAAATTGTTCAAATAAACCTGGGTCCACTTGTTCTCTGGCCTGCAGCGTATATCTACCATCAACAAAGATCGCTGCTCTCCCAATCAGAACTGCTGCAATACCTGCGGATCCATCAAATCCAGTCAGCCAAGCCAATCGCTGCGAGCAAGCAGGTGGAAACTCTGACTGATACTCGTCAGATAGCGGAATTAGGAACCCGTCCAAACCATTTCTTGTTAAAGCCGCTCGAAGCGAAACAAGTCTTGATTGGTTTTGGTTTCCCTTCTGCATCTATCTACACCTTTAAATACCTTAAACTCTTTTCTTAAAGTGAGATTTTCTCAGTGTCCACGCCGGAGAGAGTTTGTCTACCGCGGCCAAATACACCAACCTCCGCGCCTTTTATAATTTTCGTGGAAATGGCCATCGGTTCAGGTAATCGCACCCTCATGAATTGCATTATCTACCTCCGACAAAAGTCAATCGTCGTCCAACCATCTTTATCTAGAATATTTTGAGTTCGAAACCCCACCTGAGTCCATGCTGTCGAGACCTCATGTTTTTGTGAGGATAAAATTCCGGATAGTAAAGCTCTCCCCTCTTGCGGCAATCCCGCAGCAGCAGCGGTCGCCAGCGAGATCAACGGCCCAGATAAAATATTAGCTATGCAAAGATCGAAGACCTCATAATCTGGCCATCCATTTAAGATACGCAATTCTACCTTATCTCTCACTCTATTCTGTTCCATATTCCGATGAGCTGTCTCAACAGCGACCGGATCGATATCGGTAGCAGTCACTTGAGCCTTAGGCCACAGACGACGAACCGCGATAGCTAAAATCCCTGTACCACACCCTAAATCAATCACTTTGTGAGGAATAAATTTTTCCGAAGCCAACTTTTCTAGTGCAAGCAAACAACCTACCGTCGTCGGGTGGTCTCCTGTGCCAAATGCAAGACCTGCATCCATCTGAATCGTCATTAGATTGCTTGGAATTTGTCCGTCGAAGTGAGAGGGATAGATGAAAAATTTCCCGGCTTTGAGTGGTTTAGTATTTCGACGATACGTCTCTACCCAATTTGGGTTCGTATCAACTTCAACAGCCAGTTTATAATTGCCAAGATCTGACATTGACCCGAGCACTGCACAAATTTTTTCTTGGTCTGGTTCTGTATCAAATTGAAGCAGTAACTCCCAGAGAGGGCCGCCTTGATACTCTCTAATTATCACTGCGGAGGCACTATCAGATAGGCCACCCTCGGCAAGGCTAGCCTCTTCTGGACCTGAGAGAATGACTGACGCAAACCAGGTCTTCGTATTCAAGCTAGTTCCACGAAGCTATCCATCACCTTTTTGATTCCCGCCTTTTCAAATTCAATTTCAAGCTTACCGCTCTCTGAGGCTATCACTTTACCGTAACCAAACTTTTGATGAAAAACTCTTACCCCTATTCGTATTTTCTTATCAGGCGTAACGTTATCTATTATTCGAGCCTTACCTTCAATGATTGTGTGATCGCGTCTGTTGCGTTGCCACCGATCAAAACCAGGCCCTCTCTCTTTACCGTCCCAATCGACACCCCCTGCAAACGACTCTGCATAGCCCCCCTGAGAAGGTATGCCTCCATAAACTCCAGTTTCTGCAGATATATCCGTTTGATCCGCTGGTAACTCTTCAATAAAACGAGACGGGATACAACTTTGCCACTGATTATAAATGCGTCGATTTGAAGCAAAAGATACATAAGCCCTTTGACGAGCTCGGGTAAGACCAACATAGGCGAGCCGTCTTTCTTCTTCTAATGCAGGTGCACCCCCCTCATCAATCGAGCGTTGATTTGGAAATGTTCCCTCCTCCCAACCTGGCAGAAATACATGATTGAATTCTAAGCCCTTAGCTGCGTGAAGGGTCATCAAGCTCACCATGTCCCCCCCATCAACCTCTCCAGCTTCCATTACCAGGCTCACATGCTCCAAGAAACCAGTTAAAGATTCAAATTCTTCAAGGGCCGAGATTAATTCTTTCAGGTTCTCCAATCGTCCCGGTGCCTCTGGAGATTTATCATTTTGCCACATTTCTGTGTAACCAGACTCATCCAGAATAATTTCTGCCAACTCTGTGTGATTAAGCTGGTCGATAAGAGCCCGCCATCGGTCAATATTTGAGAGCAAGCTTGCCAAAGCGCGACGTGTTTGAGGTCGAAGTTCATCCGTTTCAATAAGCCTCCGCACGGCTTCCAATGCAGGTATATCGGTGCTTCGGGAAAGTTGATGGATGGTTTGCAAAGTCGCCGTTCCAATCCCACGTCGGGGCGTGTTGACAATCCGTTCAAACGCGAGGTCATCTGTCGGGCTAGAAACGAGCCGAAAATAAGCGATCGCATCCCTAATTTCCATTCTCTCGTAAAAACGCGGACCACCAATCACACGGTAGGGAATTCCTATGGTGATAAAACGTTCCTCAAATTCGCGCATCTGAAAAGAGGCCCTAACCAGTACAGCTACCTGATCCAGTGAGACGTTCCCTCTTTGGACTGCCTCTATTTCATCGCATATCTCCCGTGCCTCTGTTTCTCCATCCCATACACCTCGAACAGATACCTTCTCCCCTTTCTCGGCCTCAGTCCATAATGTTTTCCCGAGCCTACCCGCGTTGTAAGCAATTAGAGCTGATGCTGCTGCAAGAATCTCTGGAGTCGATCGATAATTTTGTTCAAGCCTTATTATCTGTGCACCATCAAAATCTTTCTCAAATTTTAAAATATTCCCAATTTCAGCACCCCTCCAGCTGTAGATCGACTGGTCGTCGTCTCCGACGCAACAAATATTTCTGTGTTCCATCGCTAAAAGCCGAAGCCACAAATATTGGGCAACATTCGTATCTTGATACTCATCTACCATCATATATTTAAAACGACGCTGATAATCAGCTAAAATGGCATTGTGTTCAGTAAACAGTTTTAGATTATGCAAAAGAAGGTCGCCAAAATCGCAAGCGTTTAGTGTAATTAGTCTTGATTGATAATCCCTGTATAGATCCAAGACCTTCCCGTTGGCGAAATCCCCTGCTTCTGCCACAGAGACATTCCCAGGGGCCAGCCCGCGGTCTTTCCAGCGCTGAATTATGCCCAACAGGCTCCGCGGTGGCCAACGCGAAGTATCGATGTTTTCCGCCTGCATAATTTGTTTTACGAGTCTGATTTGGTCATCTGAGTCAAGGATAGTGAAATTAGGTTTAAGACCGACCGACTCCGCATGTCGGCGAAGAATACGGGCTGCAACGGAGTGAAAAGTACCAATCCACAGACTTTCTGCTACCTCACCAACAAGGCCATTTACCCGCTCACGCATTTCTCTCGCAGCTTTATTTGTAAAAGTTACCGCCAGTATTTGGCCAGGAAATGCTCGTTTAGTAACCAAAATGTGTGCTAATCGGGTGGTGAGCACCCGTGTCTTCCCTGTTCCCGCCCCCGCCAGCACAAGCACAGGGCCGTCTAACGCTTTGACAGCCCTTAATTGACCCTCGTTGAGCACTGACAAATACCGAGGTTCTGGAAACAAAGATTCTTGGTTTTCTTTTTCTTTAGTGAGGTCTTGCGATACCATTTTTTAGAGATCAAAGAGGTGTAGTTAAAGGTTTAAGTTTTAATGCCATTAAACGAATCGGATATCTTCTAATTATCGCCATATGCTATATCGGAGCCAATCAAGATTAGGCGTATTGTATCTATAACCTCGGCAAATGCCTCTAAAACAGGCAAGCGGGTAATAATTACACCGTTACTTTAAGGCCTCACGAGCCCTTGCCATTGCATCAAGTACCTTAAACGGATCCTCTATACGGGGGAAGGTCGGAACTCCGGCTGGCTCGAGAAACGCGGAAGCCTCCCTATTACTATTTTCATCACCACTAAAAGAGACGTAAATGGGCTTTTCTGGAAACTCCAAGGCCAACTCCGGTAAAAATTCCAGATTCATTTTACCGAGTTCGTCGGCGAGGATCAGGATCGTCACGACGGCGTCGACCCTCCTATCCGACAGCAGGGCTCTCATTGACTCCCGCCAAGCAAACTCCATCCCGTTTACTGTGGCCGCAGGGAAAACATCGGCAGGATTCGTTATTTTAATAAAGGGCGGCGAAATTTCTTCAAGCCTCATCTGGGTCTTCTTCATAGGCTTTGGAAACTCTAATACCGTCCTTTCCTTGCAGATATCCGATATGTGAACGATGAAGGCTCCAGATGGTGACACAAATCCCACCCTGGGTCCCTTAGGAACCGGCATCATTGCTGCCCCTTTTGCGATCGTAAACAACTGAGAAAACTCGTCGATTCTCACGATGCCCGCCTGGCGAAGGGCTCCATCAAGCACGTTATCATCTGAACTCAGCGAAGCGGTATGAGATTGGGCCGCTCTGGCACCTTCGTCTGTCGTGCCTCCCTTTAGCATGATAACCGGCTTATTTTTTGTGACTTTTCTCGCCACCTCCAAAAACTTTTTTGGCCTGTGCAGACTCTCTAAATAAAGAAAAATAGTTTTTGTTTTCGAATCGGTTGCTAAAAACTCTAAAATATCAACTTCATCAATATCAACTGCATTTCCGAGCCCAACGCATCTAGCAACACCGTAATGCTCCCCTGAGATGATCGAGCGCATCATCGCCCCGGTAAAATTCCCAGTCTGAGCGACAAAAGAGATGGGTCCTTTTGGTATCTTCCCAAGCGGAAAGAAACTAGAGGTATAATCCCCGGGTGTAGAAATATGGCCCGCCGTATTTGGCCCCAAAACCCGTATGCCCGTATTTTTTATCACCGTGGAGAGTTCACGCTGCAAATCTTGACCGCCCTCATCAACCTCAGCAAATCCGCCGGCGGCTAACACGGCCGATGTAAGACCTTTTTTGGCACACGCCTCAAGCGCCTCTGGAGTTTGAAAGGCAGGCAGCATAATTATCCCGGTATCGATACCTATAGGTAAGTCAAAGATACTTGCACTCACGGGATAACCACAGATCACGCCGCCCTTGGGATTTACAGGCTTTATGGCTCCCTTAAACCCATTTGCTTGTAAATTCTCAATTACAGTTCGACCTGGCTTACCAGGCAGCGAGGATGCTCCTATCACGGCGACACCCTTGGGATTAAAAAAAGACTCGAGATTACGCAAAATTATCCTCGCAATTATTATAAGTCCTATTTATTGCGGGGTGTAACCCATTGCGCAAGTAGGGCAATCGATATGATAATCGCTTCAGGTAAACAATCACTAGCGAAGCTCATGCCAAAACAAATCTCCGTACCCACCAATCCTGTCGGTGGCCCCGCCGCCTGGATGGGGTCGAAGATTCAGACTTCTGCGGATTGGATATTTCACCTGAATGAATTGGAGATCTTGGAATTGGAGCACGCCTTCGAAAATGCAAGAGCTCAGGGAAAAACTACATACGATATCACCAAAACCGATTTCCCTCTTCATGGCTTGGGCAAAAAACTGGTCTCCATTAGGTTCGAGTTAGAAAACGGCCCTGGACTGAAACTAATTAGAGGTCTTCCGGTCGCAAAATGGGGAGAAGACAAATCCACTGCAATCTTTTGGGGGATTAGCCAATATCTGGGAGAGCCAGTCGCCCAAAACATGATGGGTGAACTGCTTGGGCACGTTCAAGCGGCAGGCCTTGAGAACTGGAATGAAAACCACAAAGTTCGAGGCTACCAAACCACAGTTCACCTGCCTTTCCATTGTGATAAGTCTGATGTGGTCGGGCTATTGTGCCTTCAAGTCGCTAAATCAGGGGGCACAAGCAATATTTCAAGTGCTGTAACCATCCATGACCAAATTTTACAAACCAGACCTGATTTGCTCGCGGCTTTATATGAACAATTTGCAATCGACCATAGAGGAGAGGAATTCCCTGGCGACGCTCCTTTTTACATGGCGCCCACTTTCGCCATGCACAAGGGTCGCTTTTTCTCACGCTTTGGAATGAAGTATGTGGAAAGTGCCCAAAGATATGAGCAAGTCGATCCACTTAGCCCTTTGCAAATCGAGGCCATGGCCTATTTCAACCAGCTAGCCTCGCGCAATGACATTCGGCTGGATATGGAATTTAAGCCCGGTGATATTCAATTTCTGAATAACCATCTAATGGTTCACAGTCGTACTGATTATGAGGATTGGCCGGAACCCGAACTGCGTCGCCATCTAATTCGAATATTGCTATTTACGCCTAGCTATTCCGACCAGAATGTGCCCCCCGAATTTGCTGAACTTAACTTTTTCATTCGACGTTGGGGCGCAGAGCCAAGGGTAAGCATGCTCGCGAATTCCTAGGGTAAGACCTCATCGCAGGAGAGAGGCTGAGAACACACCGTGCTCTCACTAAAGGGTAAGATTACATAACTCAAAGGGGTTGAAAAGATTGGTACCTTTTCCTTCGACTTTAAAAAAAATACGAGGATATACTTGTGATCAAATTAATTAAAAAAATATAAATTAGGTATAATTATTGACTACTTGTAAATCGATGTATTCTTTAAATCTCGGTGAGACATATGTTAAGGGCGCCCGGTTAGCTTTCGACAAGGCTGTCATCTTTGATGACATCGATATAAGGCTTGTTACGGATGGTTGGACCTGCTTATTGGGACAAAGTGGGGTTGGAAAATCATCTTTGCTTCGTTTGATTGCAGGCCTTGAGAATGAGGCGACCGCCTCTGAGCTGGTGTTCGCAGGAGATAGCAATCCTGATGGAAAAATAACCTATATGGCCCAACAGGATTTATTAATGCCTTGGCTTACCCTCGCAGAAAACGTGTCGATTGGGTCTCGGCTCCGAAAAAATTTCAGCCCTGAAAACTTGGCCCTTGCGCATGATCTCCTAGAAAGAGTTGGCTTAGGCAAGGAGACACAATCTTACCCGAGTTCGTGCTCTGGGGGAATGCGCCAGCGAGCGGCTTTAGCGAGAACCCTGTTTGAGGATCGGCAAATTGTCCTAATGGACGAGCCATTTTCGTCAGTAGATGCCATTACTAGATTAGGTTTACAGGATTTAGCCGCTGAAATATTAAGTGGGAAGACGGTTTTACTTGTAACACATGATCCGCAGGAGGCACTCCGTATGGGGGATCAAATCCTGGTTATGAGGGGAAACCCCGCAAAAATAGAAATTCTGGCCGATCTGCCCTCTGGCAAGAGGCCAAGAGAATTAGACGGCGCCGGCATGGCACAGGGACGAGCAGAAATTCTCGAGAAAATCCGTGGTTAAATTGAGAAACCTCATCCGAGTGATCTTGGTACTCACAGGGACTATTTTTCTCTGGCAGACAATCATTTGGGTCAGTGGGGTTCCAGATTATATTTTACCAGGCCCCGCTGACGTGCTGGAGGCTTTTGAAACTCACTACGACACTTTGGCAAAAAACTCGATTATTACTTTCGCCGAAATTGTTGCTGGTTTGACCATTGGTACAATGCTTGGCGCAATAAGCGCTCTCATTATGATTTTATGGAAGCCCACTGAAACTTGGCTGATGCCCGTTCTCGTTATAAGCCAGGCCATACCAGTTTTTGCTCTGGCTCCTATTCTGGTATTGTGGCTGGGTTATGGGGTGGCTTCAAAAGTCGCCATGGCTGTCTTAATTATATTTTTCCCAGTCACAGCGGCATTTCATGATGGTCTAAAGCGCACAGAAAAGGGATGGCTCGACTTAGCCAAGGTTATGGGAGCATCAAGCAGACAAACCCTCATCATGATTAGGTTGCCTGCCGCTTTGCCGGCTTTTGGATCAGGGCTGCGGGTCGCAGCTGCAGTTGCCCCTATAGGAGCAATTGTTGGAGAGTGGGTTGGCTCCAGCGCTGGACTTGGCTACCTGATGCTCCATGCTAATGCGCGACTTCAAATTGAGGTTATGTTCGCGGCACTATTTATCTTGGCTCTATTTTCGTGCATATTGTATTTCTCAATTGACGCTGCTCTGCGACATTACATTAGGTGGTGACCGGGTAGACAAAGGAGAGAATATGAAAAAAAACTCTTTAGTAGCTGCTCTGTTAGCTGCGCTGCTAATGCCATGTTCAGCATCTGCGGCAGAGCGTTTAACGGTTCTTTTGGACTGGTTTATTAATCCAGATCATGGACCGCTATACGTTGCTCAGGAAAGAGGCTACTTCAAAGCAGCGGGTTTGTTAGTAGAGTTTAAAGCTCCAGCCGATCCAAACGCACCCCCAAAATTGGTGGCAGCAGGAAAAGCAGACTTGGCAATCTCATATCAGCCTCAACTCCATATTCAAGCCGACCGAGGCCTGCCTCTGGTAAGAATAGCGACGTTAGTTGCAACCCCGCTTAACTCGCTTGTAGTCTTAAAAGAGGGACCTATTAAGTCAGTTAGAGATCTGAAAGGTAAAAAAGTTGGTTTCTCGGTAGGAGGCTTTGAAGACGCCCTGCTATCGGCTATGCTCGCTCGCCAAGGTATGACCCTGAAAGATATTGAGTTGATAAATGTCAATTTTGCCCTTTCGCCAGCTCTCATTTCCGGAAAGGTCGATGCAGTGATTGGAGCCTTTAGGAATTTCGAACTTAACCAATTGGATCTCAAGGGGCGTGCGGGGCGGGCATTCTACGTTGAGGAAGAGGGTGTTCCGGCCTATGACGAGTTAATCGTTGTCGCCAATCAAAAAGACCTAGGACGGCCCGCACTCAAAAAGTTTGTTGCGGCACTAGAGGCAGGTGTCCAGTACCTAATCAATCATCCTAAAAAGAGCTGGGATTTATTCATTAAGGGGAGAGAAAAGCTTGATGATGAACTTAATCGTCTCGCCTGGCGTGACACCTTACCGCGCTTTGCGTTACGCCCTGGTGCGCTGAGTACTGAGCGATACGAGGCTTTTGCCAAGTTTCTGAAAAAGCAGGGTATAGTGAAAAAGACTCCACCCGTCGAAACATATGCTACCGAGTTAAGATAAAGCTGATAAAAAGCAAGTTAGCCGAACCTTTCGCCGTTTATTGCGGACGTGGTGGTACGTTGCGCTTCATTTTTTAGCAAGATACAAAATGTCACGGTTGAGGTTCTGGGAGGAGATACACGCCGATTATCTAGGCCCCATAAGCAAGATTGGGCTTTAACCACTTCTCTGCATTAACTACGCTAAGACCTTTGCGTTCTGCATAATCCTCGACTTGATCACGGCCAATTTTTCCCACCCCAAAATAACGAGACTCAGGATGGGAAAAATACCACCCTGAGACAGAGGCGCCAGGGTTCATCGCGAAGCTTTCCGTGAGTGACATCCCAATTTTGTCCTCAACCTCCAATAGAGCGAACAAAGTGTCTTTCTCCGTATGATCTGGACACGCTGGATAACCGGGTGCTGGCCTTATACCACGATATTTTTCTTGAATGAGTGCAACGTTATCCAACTGCTCGTCGGGTGAATATGCCCAAAATTCCTTGCGAACCCTCTCATGCATTCTTTCAGCAAAAGCCTCGGCTAATCGATCGGCCAGGGCCTTAACCATGATCACACTATAATCATCATGCACTGCCTCATACTCTTCTATTATCTTTTCAATACCAAAACCAGCTGACACGGCGAAGGCACCAAGATAATCATTTACTTCGCTGTCAACTGAAGCTAGGTAGTCGGCGAGACAAAAGTTTGGGCGCCGGTTACCGCTTTTCTCTCCCTGCTGTCGTAACATATGGAGCTCCGCGCTTTGTTTTGTACGAGTTTCATCGCCAAACAACAGAATGTCATCACCAAACGAATTTGCTGGCCAAAAGCCTATCACGGCGCGTGCAGACAATAGTTTTTTGCTCAGAATTTTATCTAGCATTTTTTGCGCATCGGAGAACAGGCTTCTCGAAACTTCCCCGACTACTGGATCTTCAAGAATGCCTGGAAATTGACCGTGGAGATCCCAGGTTTGAAAAAAAGGTGTCCAATCGATGCTCGACGTCAAATCTTGTAACGGATAGTCATGAAAGACTTTTTTCCCCAAAAAGGTGGGCTTCACCGGTTTAATTTGAGACCAATCTGTTTTGAATGCGTTAACGCGCGCTTTTTCCAGCGAAACACCGCCGTTAGTGTCCTCGCGGGACTCGTAACGAGTTTTCAGATCCCGATAGTCCTTCTGGATTTCACCCACGAAATTCTCTCGACGGTCTGAAGAGAGAAGGTTAGAGAGAACTGATACACTCCGCGACGCATCAACTACATGAATGACCGGATGGCTACAGGCTGGTGCTATCCGAACGGCCGTGTGAACTTTCGAGGTCGTGGCGCCTCCAATTAACAGTGGTAGGTTTAAGCCCTGCCTCTCCATCTCGGAAGCCACGTGGATCATTTCGTCCAGAGACGGAGTTATTAGTCCTGAGAGCCCGATAATATCAGCCTTCTCGGCCCGAGCGGCGTCAAGTATTTTATCTGCTGGGACCATCACCCCCAGATCCACAACTTCGTAATTATTGCACTGCATCACTACACCGACGATGTTTTTCCCAATATCGTGAACATCGCCTTTTACTGTCGCCAGCACTATTTTCCCCTTGCTTTGCCGGGCCGCCCCCAAATCTCCCTTTTCTTTTTCTATGAAAGGGATTAGATACCCAACTGCTTGTTTCATCACGCGGGCACTTTTTACCACCTGTGGCAAGAACATTTTGCCCTCTCCAAATAAATCCCCAACGATATTCATACCATCCATAAGGGGACCTTCTATCACATCCAGTGGCCTTTTAGACTCAAGCCTTGCTTCTTCGGTATCGGCAAGAATAAATTCATTTATCCCATGGACTAGAGAGTAGCTAAGCCTCTTGGCAACAGGACTATCACGCCACGAAAGATCTTTCTCTACTCGCGACCCAGTTCCTTTGAATTCTTCTGCGATCTCTAATAAGCGCTCTGTCGCATCAGGCCGTCTATTAAGAATTACATCCTCTACCCGATCCCTTAGCCTCTCGGAAATATCTTCATAAACGGTTATCATTCCTGCATTGAGGATACCCATGCCAAGCCCCGCGCGGATAGCATGGAACAAGAAAACTGAGTGCATGGCCTCTCTGACCACGTTATTGCCTCTAAACGAGAAAGAAACATTGCTGACACCCCCAGAAATTCTGACACCGGGGCAACTTTCTGTGATTAATTTCGAAGCCGTAATGAAATCAACTGCATAGTTGTTGTGCTCTTCGATCCCTGTCGCAACAGCAAAGATATTAGGATCAAATATGATATCCTCCGGAGGGAAACCAACATCCTCTGTGAGGATTTTATAGGCCCTTTGGCAAATCTCTATCTTACGATCTGCCGTGTCAGCCTGACCGACCTCGTCAAATGCCATGACGACAGCTGCTGCTCCATAGCGTTTTATTTCTTGGGCCTGCCGAATAAATGGAGCAAGCCCCTCTTTTAGGCTTATGGAGTTGACGATACACTTGCCTTGAACGCATTTCAGACCGCTTTCAATTACCGACCATTTTGAGGAGTCGATCATTATGGGGACACGGCTAATATCTGGCTCCGCCGCAACTAAATTTAAAAACCTTTCCATTGCCTCCTTTGAGTCCAGAAGCCCCTCATCCATATTTATGTCTATGACCTGAGCTCCGTTTTCGACCTGTTGCCGAGCAACCTCGAGAGCCGTTTCGTACTGGTTGTTTTTAATAAGCTCAGCGAAACGCGCAGAGCCCGTGACATTGGTTCTCTCTCCGATATTGATAAATAAAGAGTCCGAACCGATGTTCAGGGGCTCTAGACCCGACAAAAGCGTTTTTTGAGCAAAGCCTGGCAATTTACGGGGCCCAAATGATTTAACAGCACCTTTAATCGCTTTAATATGCGCTGGAGTTGTTCCGCAACACCCCCCTACAATGTTAAGGAGCCCTGTTTTGGCGAACTCCCCTAATATTTCAGCCATTTCCTCCGGCGTTTGATCATAACCACCAAAGGGATTTGGCAGACCCGCATTCGGGTGACAGCTGACAAAGGTCTCGCTGCAGCGCGAGAGTTCAACCACAAAGGGGCGCAGCTGTTCCGCGCCCAGTGCACAATTTAATCCCACGGCTATCGGGTTTGCGTGTCGGATTGAGTTGTAAAACGCCTCGGTGGTCTGACCAGTTAAAGTCCTCCCACTTTGGTCGGTGATTGTCCCCGACACCATGACAGGTATCTCTGGGCATCCAAGTTCCTCTAATACCTTATCGATTGCATAAAGTGCCGCCTTGCAGTTAAGAGTATCGAAGACTGTCTCAACCAGTATGAGATCGGCGCCTCCCTCTATAAGCCCAGTCGCAGCCTCTTGATAACTCTGCACTAAGATATCAAAAGAGATATTTCTGTAACCCGGATCTTCAACGTCAGGCGAGAGCGAAGCTGTCCTATTCGTTGGTCCTAGGACGCCAGCGACGAAGCGGGTAATCCCGTCTTCCATCTCCAATTCATGGACAGCACTACCGGCGAGCCGGGCTCCTTCAAAATTTAACTCGTATACCACGTCCTCCATCTGATAGTCAGCCTGGGCAATACGGGTCGAACTAAACGTATTTGTTTCGATTATATCTGCTCCGGCCCGCAGATAGCTAAGGTGGACCTGTCGAATATAATCTGGCTGTGACAATATAAGTAGATCGTTGTTACCCGCTTGCGGGCATTGTACCTTTTGAAAGCGATCCCCACGAAATTCAGTTTCATCAAACTTGCGGTCCTGGATTTCTGTTCCCATTGCACCATCCATGACCAAAATGTTTTCCAGTAGGCGTTCCCTAAGAAGTGTTATCCGACTGGGGCGGTTACTCGCGCACCGCTGTTTAAATGGTTTTTTTGACTTGGTATGCATTAGCCGATGTTCTCAGGTCTAAAACCCAATAGGTAAGCGATAGCGTAAGAGAGATCTGCCCGGTTCAATGTATAGAAGTGAAATTCTTTAAAGCCATAACTTTGAAGTTGGCGACATTGCTCTGCCGCAACTGTTGCGGCAATTAATTTTCGTGTCTCCGGGTCGTCATCGAGCTCGCTAAATAAATCACTGAGCCAATCTGGGATCTTTGTCCCACATAAAGCGCTAAATTTTACCAATTGCTCAAAATTTTGAACCGGAAGGATCCCTGGTATTATTGGACCCTCTATCCCCGCCGACGTGACCCGATCCATAAACTTTAAAAATGGTTCAACACCAAAGAAGTATTGCGTAATGGCTCGGTCTGCTCCGGCATCAAGTTTGCGCTTTAAATTATCTATGTCACTTTCCGCACTGGTGGCTTCGGGGTGCGTTTCCGGATAAGCAGCAACACTAATTTCGAAATTAGCTATCCTTTTTAATCCAGTGACAAGTTCGGAAGCGTAGGCGTAACCATCGGGGTAGGGCTGATGGTTTGCTTGTCCCACCGGTGGGTCGCCCCTCAAAGCAACGATATGGCGGACACCCATATCCCAATACTGACAACCTATCTCTTGGATTTCTTCCCGGCTTGCGCCAATGCAAGTCAAATGGGCTGCTGGTGTCAAACTGGACTCCGTTAATAGCCGACCCAATGTCTCATGGGTCCTCGCACGTGTTGATCCGCCCGCACCGTACGTAACAGATACAAACTGAGGTTTTAGCGGCTCAATTCTCTTAATTGAATTCCAGAGGGAAATCCCCATCTTCTCTGTCTTTGGAGGGAAAAATTCAAAAGAAACCCTTAAGTCATTTGCCCGGTTTGGCAAAAACGGTGCCTCCAGTTCACTAGTTTTCAATAAATTGGAACTCATTTCCATATTTCCTGCTTGGATCGGGCAAACCGATCTTGGACGCTAGTCACTGTGTGATGACTGAGGGGTTCAGGCTTCGTTAAAATCCAAACTTTTAGAGTTACTGGTTCCCCGAGTAGTTCATGAGTTTCTTTGATAGCAAGGCCAGCCTTGTTGCACCAACTCAGAGCCTCTCTATCGTCGAAACCCAACCATTGATGCGCGTACTTTTCCCTCAACACTTCGACGCTATGGGGCGCAAAATCGACGACAAAAACAAGGCCGTTCGGCTGGAGAACCCTCGATGCCTCAGCGATTACAGCTGCTGGATCCTGCGAATAACGCAAGACTTGGTGTATGACAATAATATTAAAATTTAGATCAATGAGCGGTAACCTGTAGATATCACCATACCGAACATGACAATGGCGAATGTCACTTTGCTCGAGTGACGCTCGTGCCAAAGAGAGCATCTCATATGAATTATCTACGCCGATACCCCTATCCACACGATCCGCGAAAACCTGCAACATTCTCCCGGTCCCTGTGCCTATATCGAGCAGATTCTCTACATGATCAGGAACTCTATCTAACAAAAGCTCTTCTACTTTTTTCTCGTCGACATACAAAGACCTGATCGATTCCCAATCCTCGGCGTTTTGGCGAAAATACTCCGCCGCCCGAACATTCCTCGATGAAATAATTTCCTCTAACCTGAACCTGTCACGCTCTATTTCGGGCGAATTCACAGGCACAAGAGACAAAATTTTACGCGCTGTATCGCCCTCTCGGTATCCATCGTCGGATAATCTATAATAGACGCTTTTTCCCTCTCTAAATCGATCTAACAATCCTGCTTCAAAAAGCAATTTCAGGTGTCTCGAAATGATGGGCTGACTTAGTCCCATGATCTCTGTCAATTCAGAGACCGACAACGCGCTTTTAGCACTAATTGCCAGTAACCGTAACCTTGAAGGGTCCGCTACGGCCTTTAACGCTGTGAGCAAATTGTCCAAGTTTAAACCCTCGACACTCAATAATTAACAACAAGTCAGGTTAAAATCCACTTGGGAAGTCCCGAACTCCTAACAAAATATATCTAAATTTTTAGATATGTAAATATCTATTCACATATTTCTTGTTTTAAAAAATTTAGGTCTTTTGCGTTTAATCTGAGCATAAATGAGCGTTGCCCAAATAGAGCAGCAACGCTAAAATCGTATAATGATTAGGGGCATATCAAATTTGATCTTTGGAAAGACAGTTGGTCTAGCTACTTTATTGCTGGCTCTGATCCTTATCACGCCTGTAAAAATTTCTGCGGCCGATAAAGCGGATGAGTTTATTAAGGATGTCGGACAAAGGGCTATTGCGTCCTTGCAGCAAGCAGATTTGTCTTCTGCAGAGAGAGAGGCCCAATTCCGAAGAATTTTTAACGAGTCTTTTGATGTTAAGCTTTTAGCAAGATTTTCGTTGGGAGTTTATTGGCGCCGATCCACTAGATCCCAACAACAAGAATATATCCGGCTATTTGAAAATTTTGTAGTGAAGGCCTACGCAACTCGCTTTTCAGGTTACAGCGGGGAAAAATTTAAAGTTGGTACAATTCGGGAACTGAAAGGTGGGGATAAATTGGTGGGGTCTGAAATTATCCTCAATGATGGGAGAACAGTCCCTGTTCATTGGCGGGTTAGAGATAAAAAAGGGCATCTCATCGTTGATGTATTAGTCGAGGGCATTAGTATGGCCATTACGCAAAGAGATGAGTTTAGCTCAATCATCAGTCAAAACGGTGGGAAAGTCGACGGCTTGTTAATAGCTCTTAGAAACCGCACTCAAAGATAGGGTTATTGGCTAACCCCTTGTAAGGGGTTTATATTTAATACGGCGCGGTTGATCGGCTTTCTCACCAAGCCTTCTTTTCCGGTCTTCTTCGTAATCCTCATAGTTCCCTTCAAACCAGATCGCCCTGCTATCTCCCTCGAAAGCCAGAATATGGGTCGCAATTCTGTCCAGGAACCAACGATCGTGACTAATGACAACTGCACATCCCGCGAAGTCTAAAAGTGCTTCCTCCAATGCCCGCAGCGTGTCCACATCCAAATCATTGGTTGGCTCGTCCAAAAGGAGCACGTTAGCGCCAGACTTCAACATTTTTGCTAAATGCACTCGATTACGCTCGCCGCCAGACAACTGCCCCACTTTTTTTTGTTGATCCGGCCCCCTGAAGTTAAAGGAGCCAACATAGGCTCGGCTCTGGACTTTTCGTCCCCCGAGATCAACCTCTGCCTCACCCTCTGCAATTTCTTCCCAAACAGTTTTATCTGCTGCCAAAGAGTCTCTTGACTGATCCACATACCCCAGTGTGACACTATCACCCATTCGAAGAACACCAGAATCCGGGTCATCGTTACCCGTTATCATACGAAATAGGGTCGTTTTTCCGGCGCCATTAGGCCCTATTACCCCTACTATCCCTCCCGGTGGTAATTTAAAATCTAAATCCTGCACAAGTAATTTATCGCCGAACGCCTTTGAGACTTTTTCAGCCTCAATAACCAGATTGCCCAGCCGTTCACCCGCTGGGATTACGATTTGTGATGTCGACGGCACCTTATCACGAGATTTAGCGAGTAAGTCTTCATATGCTGATATGCGCGCCCGATTTTTCGCTTGGCGAGCACGTGGCGATGACCCAATCCACTCCAATTCCGAGGCCAAAGTTTTCTGACGGGCAGACTCCTCGCGTTCCTCTTGGGCTATACGTTTCTGTTTCTGCTCAAGCCAAGATGAGTAATTTCCCTCGAAAGGCAAAGCCCGCCCCCGATCCAGCTCTAAAATCCATCCCGCGACATTATCGAGAAAATAGCGATCATGGGTAACGGCAACCACCGTGCCCTCATACTCATGAAGAAAACGCTCGAGCCAAGCAACAGACTCGGCATCAAGATGATTGGTAGGCTCATCAAGAAGGAGTAGATCGGGCTTCTGCAGGAGCAAACGACATAATGCCACCCGGCGCCG
>CAJXEC010000022.1 GCA_913052165.1 uncultured Rhodospirillaceae bacterium | reverse complement strand
CCTTCTGTATCAATTTTAATAGTCCAAAATTACCAATCTCTGTCACTCTATTCTTGAAGGCTGGTCAGGCACTGGCACCTGCTGCAACTTGATAACCATCGAGACTGCGGAATAATTACCCAGCAGAGCCAGCGCTTCTGCTTATCCATTACGACCTGATAGTTTTTAAGTCGTTCCGAAAACCGAATCTAAGCCCCCTCCAGGAGCCATCGAAATTCTAGGGAGCGCGTCAAAAGTTTTCCAAGTCCTACGACCAAATCATCAAGACTCGCCTTTGCTCAGCACCCAACTCTTGTTTCAGGATCTCGAGAATTCGACATGAGTTCAATATTATCGGGCCCTTGTGTCTATTCTTCCCCTGGCCTACCCTCAGTGCGAAGGTCGAAAACATTGATCCCATGTTTGGGCAGCGTCTGCTGCCCCGGATGTCGGCTTTACGCATTAAGAAACACAGAGAAACAGGGAAATTCGATTTAATGACTCACAGAAAAGCGGAACGCAATATTGCCTTCGCTGTGGCTATTGCCGCCACGGCTCTCGCATTTTCCACTACCGACGCCCACGCCGAATGCGGCAAGGTGTCAATCACCGAGATGAATTGGGCTTCAGCCGCCGTCGTAACAAATGTCGCGAAGTTCATTATGGAACAGGGCTACGGCTGCAAAGTCTCCGTGGTGCCCTCTGACACGGTACCAGCGGTAACGTCCCTGGCTACTACCGGGGAACCGGATATTGCCACTGAGCTCTGGGTCAACTCCGCACCCATCTATCAGAAGCTTGAGAAGGAAGGCAAAGTCAAAACAATCGCCAATGTGCTGTCCGACGGGGGGTTAGAAAACTGGTGGATTCCGAAGTATCTGGCCGACAAGCACCCGAAACTGAAAACTATAGACGGAGTTCTGAAGAATCCACAATTGGTCGGTGGGCGCTTCCACAACTGCCCGGAAGGCTGGGGTTGCCGGGTTGTAAACGACAACCTGATTAAAGCCTTTGATCTAGCCGGGAACGGTGTTGAGGTCTTCAATCATGGCTCCGGCGAAACGCTGGCTGCTTCCATTGCTGCAGCGTTTGCAAAGAAAAAGCCTTGGTTCGGATACTACTGGGCACCTACGGCAGTGCTGGGTAAATTCGAAATGGTACCGGTCGATATGGGTCCCTATGATGCGGAAGCGCATAAATGTAACGCGACCAAGGATTGCGAAACGCCGGGCAAATCTCCTTACCCGGCGTCGCCGGTCATCACTGGGGTGACAACAAACTTTGCCGACCGTGAACCCGAAATTGTCGAAATGATGTCCAAACTTAGCTTCACCAGCGAGCAGATGGGCACGATCCTTGCCTGGAAGGAAGCAAACAATGCTTCCGCCGAAGAGGCTGCTGTTCGTTTCCTGACGGCCTATAAGGACGTATGGTCCGCTTGGCTGAATGATGCAGCAAAGGCCAAACTTGCTGGTCTCCTAAAGTAACAGGTGACCTATTCATAATCATTCAGGTGAATCCCGGGCGCCCATGCGTCAGAGGGGACTCATCACATTTATGATCCCTTTTTGATCATCCCTCCTGAGGAAGAGACCCATGGCCACATATGATTTCGTTTTTTCCGGCTTAGGCCTGAAAGACTGGTGTAATAAGGACGGGACCGGAAGTGCCGGACCTGTCTCGATGGCAGACCTTATGGCGCAAAGCGGCGGCAAGGAAATACCCTCGCCATCCCTCTGGGATTTGCCATTTCCTTCCATGGACGCCCTGCACGAAGCCTGTGCGGCCTTTCCGAAATCTCGGGTGCTGACCAAGGGCCTGGAACAGGGTTTTTTGGAGATCAAGGATAACCTGAGCCTAGTTCTCGATCCTCTGACCCAACCGCTCAGTTGGGCCCTGAGCGGCACACTTTCGCTGTTCCAGGAGACGCCCTGGTGGCTGATGATCCCGTTGTTGTTGGCTGTGGTGATGCTTGTAAGCCGCTCCGTCAAGCTGGTGGGGTTTGTGGCGCTTTCTTTTGCGCTGTTGAGCTTCATAAACTATTACGACTACGCAATTCAGACGCTGGCGGTCATTTTTGTCTGTGCCTTTTTGTGCGTTTTGGTCGGAGTACCTATCGGCATTGCCATGTCACGCAGCGATGCGCTTCAACGAACAGCGATACCCGTTTTGGATATGCTGCAGACCCTGCCGCCCTTTGTGTATCTCATACCGTTGATCTTCCTTTTCTCCGTCACCGAGCCCAAGCTCTATGGCATCGCCATTATTCTCTACGCTATTGTACCGGTCGTGCGCCTCACCGACCTTGGTATCAGGCTGGTGGACAAGGACGTCATTGAGGCCGCCGACGCCTTCGGCATGACCAATCGCCAAAAGCTCTATAAGGTCGAAATTCCGCTGGCACTCCCCAACATAATGGCTGGAGTCAACCAGACCATCATGATGAGTCTCGCCATGGTCGTCATCGCCTCTTTGGTATCCGCGCCGGGGTTGGGTGTCTTAGTGCTACGCGGTATCCGTAACCTTGAATTGGGTGTCGGACTGGTTTCTGGCCTGGGCATCGTCTTGTTGGCGGTGATCTTGGATCGGACCACGAAGCTCGCACTCGCGCGTATCAACGCCGCTCAGCGCGACTAGGGATTAAATCATGGAACGAGAAACCAAAATCGCCATTTGCAATTTGTATAAAATTTTTGGCCCCGATCCCAACACCGCCCTTGAAGCTGTGAAGGAAGACGGATTGAACAAGTCCGATCTCATGGCACAAACCGGCCACGTCCTGGGTCTCGAGGACATCAATATCGATATTAAAGCAGGTGAGATCACCGTCGTCATGGGCTTGTCGGGGTCAGGCAAGTCCACCCTGATCCGCCACATCAACCGGCTGATCGAGCCCACGGCAGGGAAAATCATCTTCGGTGACCACAACCTCATTGAGTGCGGCCAGCAGATGCTTCGACGCATCCGCCGTGAGGAAATGTCGATGGTCTTTCAGAAGTTTGCGCTGCTGCCTCATAAAACGGTGGTTGAGAATGCCGCCCTGGCACTGGAAATCCGAGGTTTCAGCGATAAAGAGTATATTCCTGAGGCAAGAAAATGGCTCGACCGAGTGGGACTTCAGGGGTTTGAGGAAAGCCATCCCCACCAGCTTTCCGGCGGTATGCAACAACGTGTGGGTATTGCCCGCGCGCTGACATCCAACGCGGGCGTGATGCTGATGGACGAAGCCTTCTCCGCTCTTGATCCGCTGATCCGCACCGATATGCAGGACCTCTTGCTGGAACTTCAGGAAGAACTGCACAAGACCATCGTCTTCATTACCCATGATTTGGATGAAGCTCTGAAGTTAGCGGATCACCTCGTGATCCTAAAGGATGGCAAAGTTATCCAGCAAGCCGAGCCGCAAACGGTTCTGCTGGAACCCAATGATCCCTACATCATTGATTTTATTAGCGACATAAACCGGGTCAGAGTGCTGCGCGTGCGCACCGTCATGGAAGATATACCCGAAGGCACAAAAGTTTCGTGCTGTGGTGAAGTAGATCACGACGACAACCTAGAATCCGTAATCGCGATGTCCGGCGGTGATACGCATAAAACCTACCTGGTAAAGGACGGATCAAAAGAGGTTGGGATCCTGCATATGGCGAAGCTTTTAAAATCGCTTGTACCGATTGAAGCCCCGGACGAGGGTATTCGCTGTTCCGGCGGATAAAGCATACCGTTTTGAAGGATCCATGCTCTCCGTGGACTTAACGCGCCCCTTGCCCGTAGTGACGACGGGTGTTGCCTATAAGGCTGCCTTTTTTCTAGGCATTTGCCTGGAACATCTCAGCATTGATCGCGCCTGCGCCATTTGGGCCAGGGTCCGCATCGTTTTAGTAGCCAACATCTGTTTCTTTTCTCTGGGGAAAAACGCAGGCCTTTTGGAGATCACCGGCATCGGCTTCATTATTGCGGGCGTGCTCGTGCTTATAGTCTTTTCACAAATGTCTTCTCTCTAGAACGCCTTGAGGCGTTTTATTCACAAGAACCACATAAGCCACCGGTTGATATATAATCCACCACATGTTTTTCTCTTAGGATAGTGGGAAGTAGTTTTAATCACCATCAACAGGAGATTTCATTACGATGAACACGAATGAAGGTAATGGCGAAACCATAAAGGAGTCTCATGACCTCGATGGGGATGTGGACGCGCTTTCCGACCTTTACAAGGATTGGGCCGAGACATACAACCAAGATGTTTCCTCGGAGGATTACCAGGCACCGCGATACATTGTTAAGTACATGGAAACGATCCTGGATTATGACGCGGTTACGCTACCAACCGAACCGAATGCATTAAAAATCAATGACGCGGGGTGTGGTACTGGCCTTGTTGGCGTCGAATTAAAAAAACGAGGATATGAGCGGATTGATGGCTTTGACTTAAGCGATGCCATGGTAGATGTGGCAAAAGATACGGACGCCTATTCCCGCTTGGTTGGCGGATGCGATATGACGAGACGGATTAAAGCTTTTGATGATGATGCCTACGACATCGTGCTTTGTGCTGGCGTCTTTACCCTAGGACATGTTTTCCCATCCGCTCTGATTGAACTAATTTACCTGACCAAGCCCGGTGGGATTTTGATTACCTCTACACGCAAGCGTTATGCTGACGAGGCGCGTTTTGGGGATTTCTGCGAACATCTCGAGAGCGAGGGGCGCATATCCATATTAGATGTAAATAAAAATGCGCCTTACATTGCCGAGGAAGCGGCACACTATTGGGCCCTTCAGGTTCATTAACGCAAACTTTAGTCGGTTGATCAACGCGGGGCCGTCAATTCATAATCTATCTAGCATTTCGGGTCGTCTTTCAGCAAGCCGCCGAGGCACCTGGACCAAGATACTCCACTAATTTTTTGTTAGCCTACCTGTAAGGGACATCAGTCGTAGCAAATTAAATACCATTTACAAGGTCGGTAGAGGTATAACCCCTAGAAATACAAAGCGATTTAAAAAGTGATAAATCTCTGCTTTGCGAAGAAAGCCGCCATGGGCGACCTAATCAAATCGAATGAAAAAAATAATGGCGGAGGGAGAGGGATTCGAACCCTCGATACGGTCGCCCGCATACACGCTTTCCAAGCGTGCGCCTTCAGCCACTCGGCCACCCCTCCGGTGGTCGGAAACTATAGCATAATTACGAATAATTGAAGCCCAATAGAAATAAATCAAACGAGATCATCGATAAATGTTAATAATCAGATTAATTGGTTGGATCTTTGTTCTTGCCGCATTAATTATACTGCTCATCGAGCTAAGGTTTTGGTTAACCTCGGGTGAATGGCATTTAATCCCAATAGGACAATTGTGGTATCAACTGCATTCAGAAAGCCTTAATATAGCACAAGCAGTTATCCAACGTTATCTTCATCCCTATATTTGGGATCCTTGGATCTTGGCGATTCTATTAACTCCTAGTTGGCCTACTTTCTCCACGATAGGTGCAGTGATTATAGTCTTGTGCTGCTTAACCTCTCGTCGACCAGAGCGTTGATGCTGATTTCCAAAAGTTAATCATTTGAAATTCTAAGTGCCTCAATAAAGGCTGTCTGTGGTATTTCAACCGCACCAAACTGCCTCATACGCTTTTTCCCCTCTTTTTGTTTTTCTAACAGCTTTCTCTTCCGGGATACATCTCCCCCGTAACATTTTGCTGTCACGTCCTTTCTGAGCGCGCTGATTGTCTCACGCGCTATTATCTTCGCTCCAATAGCTGCTTGCAGGGGAATTTTAAACAACTGTCTGGGAACTAGATCTTTGAGCCTAGCACAAATAGCTCGACCGCGATGATCCGCCTGACTTTTATGCACAATCATGGAGAGAGCATCAACGGACTCAGCATTTACCAGTATTGAGACCTTAACCAAGTTGCTCTCCCGATAACCATCCAGTTGATAGTCAAAACTAGCGTACCCCCTCGTGACCGATTTTAACCGGTCATAAAAATCAAACACGACTTCATTCAATGGCAATCTATAAACGGCCATTGCGCGCTGCCCCGCATAAGTCAGCTCTAATTGTTCTCCGCGCCTGTCCTGACAAAGCGTTAAAACTTGTCCTAAGTATTCGTCAGGAACCAAAATTGACGCACGTATCCAAGGTTCCTCAACCATTTGTATACGCGTTGTCTCTGGCCAGTCTGCCGGATTATGAATTTCTCGCATTTCCCCGTCCGTGCCGTAAACCTTATAAACTACCGACGGCGCCGTAGTAATCAATTCCAGATCAAACTCACGCATCAACCGTTCTTGAACAATTTCAAGATGGAGGAGACCCAGAAATCCGCATCGAAAACCAAAACCGAGTGCTGCCGAGGTCTCAGCTTCAAAATGGAAACTCGCATCATTGAGGCGTAATTTTCCGAGACTTTCCCGCAAATCTTCAAAATCTGCGGCATCAACGGGAAAGAGACCACAGAAAACAACTGGCACACTTGGCTGGAATCCAGAGAGCATTGCCTCCGTTTGCCTTCGGTCCTCTGTAATCGTATCCCCAACCATTGTCTCTGAGACATGTTTAATCGAAGCGGTAATATAACCGATTTCCCCGGGATAGAGGGCATCCACCTCTGACTGCTTCGGAGTAAATGTACCAACACTATCAATCTGCCTCAGGGCGTCTGCACCCATAAACCGAACCTTCATTCCACGTTTCACCACGCCATCATGGACCCTAATAAGAACTACAACTCCGAGATACGGATCGTACCAGCTATCAACAAGCAAGGCCTTTAGGGGGGCATCTAGATCACCTTTGGGCGCCGGTAATTTTTTGACGAGGGCCTCCAGAACTCCTTTTATCCCCTGCCCTGTTTTCGCAGACACAGCTATTGCCTCAGAGGCGTCAACACCAATTACATCTTCAATCTGTTTGCGAACTCTATCGGGTTCCGAGGCTGGAAGGTCTATTTTATTCAGAACTGGAATAATCTCATGGTCGGCATCGACCGCTAAGTATGCGTTCGCAAGAGTCTGAGCTTCAACACCTTGACTCGTATCAACAATCAAAAGAGAACCCTCACACGCAGCAAGTGATCGACTTACTTCGTAGGTAAAATCGACGTGACCAGGCGTGTCCATAAGATTGAGCTGATAGATATTACCATCCTCAGCCTGATATTTTAGCCGAACAGTTTGTGCCTTTATGGTGATGCCCCGCTCGCGTTCCAGATCCATCGTATCGAGCATCTGCTCTTTCAACTCGCGTTCACTGACTCCACCGCAAAACTGTATTAACCTATCGGCTAGAGTCGATTTACCATGATCAATATGCGCGATTATCGAAAAGTTTCTGATTTGAGTAAGTTCAGACATGAAAATTAAGCCAAATAAATTTCAGCAACAGTTGTTTTCAATTTTTGAGCCAATTCCCTCGAGATGGTGTCCTGGTATGTGGACGACCCTTACCTTTGTAACAAAAAAGCCCATCTTCCATCTCCACTTGTAATAACTTTCAGCAATTTGCCTTACAAATCGTCAACAAAGAATAAATCCCAAAACTTGAGGTGCAGGTATCTCGGTCTAATAGACTACTACCTTATAGTCCCACCAGTCTTTTTCTCAACGGCTGTAACAATTGACTCAGACGCGGCAGAAATTTCTTGATCAGTCAGTGATGTCTGTTTCGGTTGGAGGGTAACCATAATGCCAAGGGATTTTTTTCCTATCTCTACTCCAGTCCCCTCGTAAACATCGAAAAGGTTTACATTATCAATCAGGTTCGCATCTGAATTTCTAACCGCCTTCAAAACTTCTTCCGCATCTACCTGTTGATCAACAATAAAAGCAAAATCCCTGTAAACTGGCTGGAGGGAAGGAATTTCCAGCATCGGTTTCGCGGAACTCTTGCTTCGTTTAACCGGCACTAAGTCTAAAAATACTTCGAAACAAACTATTGGCCCTGCGGCCTGCATAAACTCCAAAACTGACGGGTGTAACTCTCCAAAAAAACCCAAGACATTTTTGCCCAGCCTCAATGCACCTGATCTACCCGGATGATACCAAGTCGGCGCATCACGCGTTAATTGAATACCGTTGACCGGGGCGCCTGAAGCCAAAAGGGCAGATAATGCATCAGCCTTTGCATCAATAGCATCTACGTCTCGCATTGGGCCCGACCAATGCCTAGATACAGCATTTTGAGACCGAAGCCCAGCAGCAACGAGCCTCTGTCCCTCGGGGGTATCCTCGTCATACTGAGGGCCCACCTCAAAAAACAACGGGCTTGGTATACCTCGAGCTTGATTTCTTGCAGCGGCAACCAACAAACTCGGGATTATTGATGGCCGCATAACGTCTAAATCACTGCTGATCGGATTTGAGAGAGTGAGGTTTTTCGATATTCCGCCGAAGTAAGCAGCATGCCGTGAGTCAATAAAAGAGTAAGTTACGGCCTCAACCAGTCCCCTCGCACTCAAGCTCCTTCGGACTTTCTCTGCACGTCTTTGGAGATCATTCCGCGGAGCAGCGCATAAGGCTTGTCCCTGTTCTAATTTGACCTCTGGTATCTTATCGAATCCGTAAATACGGAGTACTTCTTCAACCAAGTCGGCTTCACCATCAATATCGTGACGCCAAGTTGGAACTGTGACGTTAATATCACCATCTTGCATCTTTGGATTAAAACCCAAATCAAACAAAATCTTTTGGCTTTGATCCAGAGGGATATCTACACCAGTCAGATCTTTTATCCGCGTTGGTCTGAGGATCTTGATGGCTTGCGTTTCAGGTTTTTGTCCAGAGGAGACCAATTCTGACGCTTCACCACCGCAGAATTTTAGGATCATTTTCGTTGCAATATCGCAGCCCCATTCCACGGAGTGAGGATCTATACCTCGCTCAAACCGGTATCTCGCGTCAGACATAATACCCAACTTGCGGCCAGCCTCCGCTATTTTAATTGGATCAAATAGGGCGACTTCGAGGAAAACATTGTTAGTGCTGTCGTCACACCCGGCATTATCTCCCCCCATAACCCCACCAATCCCCTGCGGGCCACGATCATCCGAGATAACCACCATATTCTCGTCAAGTTCATACTCCTGGTCATCAAGACCTTTGATCCTCTCTCCAGAGCGCGCAAACCTCATGACAAGATCACCGCTTATCTTGTCGGCATCGAAGACATGGAGCGGACGGCCTAAATCAAAGGTCAACCAATTGGTGATGTCGACTAAAGCAGAAATAGGTCGAAGACCTATTGCCTTCAACCTATCTTGGATAAAAGCTGGGCTTTGAGTGTTTTCAACATTCCTGAAATAGCGGCCAACCACAAAGGGGCAGGCAGTCTCGGCACCAGGGGGAAAATCATGCTTCCATTTGATTGGGCTCTCGAATGAACCCAATTCAGATGACTTGGGCAGTGGACTCAGCTCTCCTAATCCCGCGGCAGCAAGATCTCTTGCGATCCCCCTCACCGAGGCACAGTCCCCTCGATTTGGGGTGAGCGCGATCTCAATCACTGGGTCGTCTAAACCTGCCCAGGCCGCCCATTTCTCGCCGATTGGCGCATCCCCAGGCAATTCGATAATACCCCCGTGCTCATCTGAAATACCCATCTCTTTCTCAGAGCAAAGCATGCCGTGCGACTCCTCTCCTCGAATTTTGCTCGGTTTTAGGGTCACTTCTGTGCCCGGAATGAAGCTACCGATGGGCGCAAATACGCCTTTGATACCCTCTCTCGCATTAGGAGCTCCACACACGACCTGGTATTGAGCACCACCTGTATCAACAGTGCATAGCCTTAACCTGTCAGCATTTGGATGCTGACAAGCCGAAATCACTTGCCCGATAAGGAAAGGGGCAAAGGTTGCGGCGCGATCATCCACGGCTTCTACCTCTAGACCAAGCATAGTTAGTTTATCTGTGATTTCATCCAAAGAAGCATCAGTAGCCAAATGATATTTCAGCCAGGAGAGTGTGAACTTCATTCCTTTATGCTCCCACTGCCCCGGGCATATCTAATGCCGAAAAACCATAGTGACGAAGCCAACGAAGATCGGATTCAAAAAAGGTCCTCAGATCTGGAATACCGTATTTGAGCATCGCTGCTCTCTCTATTCCTAACCCAAACGCAAAGCCCTGATATCGTTGGGGATCAATGTTACAGTTTTGCAGGACCCTGGGGTTCACCATGCCGCACCCAAGGATCTCCAACCAATCCCCAGCTCCAGAATTCCCCTGACGCCCAATTTTTAATCCGCCACTATCACGCGAGCAGCCAATATCCATTTCAGCTGAAGGTTCTGTAAAAGGAAAATACGAGGGACGGAATCGAACTGGCAGATCGTCTACATCAAAAAAATTTCGGCAAAAATCGATCAAACACCCTTTCAGATGCCCCATGTGGGTTTCTTCATCGATTACCAGCCCCTCTATTTGGTGAAACATCGGAGAATGTGTCGCGTCGTAATCGGCCCTGAAAGTTCGCCCCGGTACAATTATCCGAATGGGCGGAGATTGAGATACCATAGTCCTAATTTGCACTGGGGATGTGTGTGTACGAAGAACAAGTCTGGAGCCATCCTCTTTCTCAGGAAGGTAAAAAGTATCATGCTCCTGTCGGGCCGGATGTTCCGGGGGAATATTTAACGCTGTGAAATTATTGAAGTCACTTTCGATGTGAGGTCCATCCGCTACCACAAATCCCATCTGGGCAAAAATCGTTACCATTTCATCTATCGTTTGACTTATAGGGTGAATGGTGCCCGCAGGGTCTTGACGCACGGGGAGCGTAATATCCACAGTCTCACTTGCAAGGCGCGCACTTAATTGAAGGGCCTTCAGTTGCTCTTGTTTATTAGCTAGCGCAGCGGTTATCTCCTGCTTTAATGAGTTAAAAATTCGACCAGCCTCTTTTCGTTCTTGAGGCTCCAACTGACCTACGCTTTTCATCAACGAGGTAATAGTACCGTTGCGACCCAATGAAGCGACACGAACGTCTTCCAATACCTCCAAGTCGTCGGCCCGCGCTATTTCGGCGAGTAATTGTTCACGGATTTTATCTCGGTCGACTTCTTGTGCACTCATTGAACTTCTAGCAAATTTTTCGCGGAGTTAAGACAAGGTCTGCCAAACAGCTTACCTCGCTAATGCTGCCTGCGCTTTTTCGCACACCGCCTTAAAAGCTTCAGGTTGGTTAATTGCAAGGTCCGAGAGCATTTTTCTATCGAGCTCTAATCCAGCTTTTTTCGTCCCATTAATCAATTGAGAGTATGTTAAGCCATTTATCCGGGCCCCTGCGTTAATGCGCTGGATCCAGAGGGCTCTAAAGTTTCGCTTTTTTGCCCGACGGTCGCGGTAAGCATATTGGAGACCTTTTTCAACTTTTTCCTTCGCGATCCTAAAGGCGTTCTTATTCCTTCCGCGATAACCTTTGGCCCGTGATAAAACTTTTTTATGTCTGGCGTGGGCTTGGACGCCGCTTGTAGCACGTGACATTGCGTTACTCCTTTAACTTTAGATTTTTATAAACGAATCAAAGGTAGGGCATATATTGCCGGACAATTTTTGCGTCTTGCGGAACCAAAGTTGAAGTACCTCGAGACTGACGCTTCATTTTTGTCGGCTTTTCCTCCAAGCAATGACGCTTGTAGGCAAAGTTTCTCTTAATCTTACCCGATCCTGTTTTGGAGAAACGCTTCTTCGCGCTGGACTTAGTTTTCATTTTAGGCATTTATTAGTTCCTTCCAATGAGGTTCAATTTCAAAGGTGGCCTCGGCATGCCTGCTCAGAAAACGTATATAGTTTCTTAGCGCTCGGACTACCCGTTTTTAACTAGATTAACAGCATTACAAGCGCTGGTTTCTAATAAAATTTTAGGGAAATTGCAAGCAACTCAGAAAAGTTTACAAACAATGTTCAGTATTTTGTTCCCTTTTTTGGTTTTGACCTTTCCCAAGCAACTTCAGAAAATTTAAAAGACGCCCTGATTTTTTGTGTCGACTTTATCGTCAAGCGTAAAACAGTAAGTTTTCGGCGGGGTGAATTTGTTCAGGTCTAGTCGCAAACTAAATGGCCTCGTCCATGGTGTCGGCCCAATTCACTGCTTGAAACTTTTCGTAAATTTGAAGAAGTGTTTTTCGGGTTACTTCAAACTCATCAGAAGTTAAATTTAAGTTAAGGCCTGCTAAAGCGTGAGCCTCCCGAACTCTTAATGCAGATAACTCCTTTTTACCTCGTGGAGTAAGGGAAAATAAGTTTGACCGGCTATGGCCAGGGTTGCGCAGACTTTGAATTTTACATCTAGCTAACAAAGAATTCACTTCGACCTGAATATACTGCCGCGAAACCGACAGATCTCTTGAAATGTTGGGCACCGAAGAGGGGCCATTTTTATAAAGATACTCCATAATAGACCTCGGGCCAGACTTGATGATGGTCTGCCCGTGCAGCTGATTATTTGATAATTCAAGCTCTTTGGCCAAAGACTTTACCACCCGAATAACCGCAAGGAACTGAATTACATGGTCAGGCTCCATTATAAAGCTCTCAAATATTATATGACAACTATATTGTCTTTATGACAATTTAATTGCGAATCATCAAGGACCCAAAAAAAAGGCGGGATTTTCCCGCCTTTCCAGAAAACTGTTGCAAAAACTTTACCTGGGTGCAATTACCATAGTCATCTGCCTGCCCTCCATTTTGGGAAACTGCTCGACTTTCGAATCTTCTTCTAAATCTGTTTGTACCCGTTCTAAAACCCGCATTCCAAGTTCTTGATGAGCCAGTTCACGTCCCCTGAAGCGGAGAGTAACTTTAACTTTATCCCCATCATCCAGGAAACGTCTCATTGAGCGCATCTTCACGTCATAATCATGTTGCTCAATTCCAGGTCTCATTTTGATTTCTTTTACATCAATGGTCTTCTGTTTCTTGCGAGCATCAGCTTTGCGCTTTTGATCAAGAAACTTGAGCTTGCCGTAGTCCAAAATTTTACAAACTGGAGGATTTGAATTTGCCGCCATCTCGACCAGATCGAGACCCGCTTCATCTGCCTTCCTCAGCGCTTCATCAATCTTTACAACGCCGAGGACCTCTCCATCAGCACCAACAAGCCGCACCTCCGCAGCTTCAATCGCCTCGTTCACCCGCCTATCGTCTTTTTGGGGGGCTGGGGCTACAAATGGTCTTCTCGATATGGTTTTTCTCCTTGGTTATTGAACCTTAACTACTTTGAGGGTTTTAGTTAGCCGATAAAGGCGATAAGCATTCTATTTTTAGTGTATCCAACGCCTCACTTAGCGCAAGAACTTCCTGCGACTTTCCTCCAAGCCTTCTCATTGCCACGGTCCGTTTTTCTATCTCTTTGGCTCCTACAACAAGTAAAACTGGCACCTTGGCCTGAGAATGCTCACGCACTTTATAATTTATTTTCTCATTCCTGATATCGGTTTCAGCACGTATGCCGGCATCGTATAAATTCTTAAAAACCTCCCTTGCGTAATCATTGGCTGCATCCGTGATCGTGCACACCACGACTTGCACCGGCGATAGCCATAAAGGTAACCGGCCAGCATAATTTTCGATTAGAATGCCGCAAAACCTCTCAAGAGATCCAAACAATGCTCTGTGCAACATTACTGGCGATTGACGCTGACCATTTTGCCCAATGTAGTAAGCGCCAAACCTCTCGGGCAAACTCATATCAACCTGCAAAGTACCGCATTGCCAATCCCGACCTATAGCATCTCTAAGCACAAATTCTAACTTTGGCCCGTAAAAAGCCCCTTCCCCTGGGTTAAGGGTAAAGGGGCGTCCAATCTCCTCCAGGGCGCCCTTGAGAGCCTGTTCCAACCGATCCCAAACAAGGTCGCTGCCAATGCGTTTTTCCGGACGATCAGAAAACTTTATTTTTACATCTTCAAAACCAAAGTCTCTATAGATATCTATGATGAGATCTATAACTGTTCTGCACTCTTCATCAATCTGCTCCTCAGTGCAAAAGATATGCGCATCATCCTGGGTAAATTCACGAACTCTCATTAACCCGTGCAATGCACCAGATGGTTCGTATCGATTAACCTTCCCAAATTCTGCAATCCGCTTGGGCAGGTCTTTGTAACTGGTTATACCTTGTCGAAAAACTTGTATGCCCCCGGGGCAATTCATTGGTTTTAGCGCGAAAACCCGATCGTCCTCGGTTTTAGTAGTGTACATGTGTTCTCGGAACGTTTCCCAATGACCTGAAGTCTCCCATAAACTCCGATCCATTACCGCTGGCGTGCTTATCTCTGCGTAACCTGCATCCTCCTGTCGAGCTCGCATGTAGTCGACCAGTTGCCTAAAAAGAGCCCATCCTTTGTGATGCCAAAACACCGCCCCCGGCGCCTCTTCCTGAAAATGAAACAAGTCCATTTCTCGACCTAACCTTCGATGATCGCGCTTTTCCGCCTCCTCAAGTTGGTTAAGATAATTTCTGAGCTCTTTTGGATCCCGCCATGCTGTCCCATAAATGCGTTGCAACATTTTATTTTTGGAGTCACCGCGCCAATAAGCTCCCGCAAGCTTCAATAATTTAAAAGCTTTACCGACATGACCTGTGGAGGGTAAGTGGGGCCCCCGGCATAAATCAAACCAGTCCCCTTGCCGATATATCGAAATGGCCTCCTCATCCGACAGCGCCTCAATCAGTTCAGCTTTGTAAACTTCTCCCATGTCACGGAAAGTTTGCAACGCTTTTGCCCTATCCCAAACCTCTCGAAAGAACGGCTTATCAGCCATAACGATCTCGGCCATTTTAACCTCAATCTTTTCGAGATCATCCGGAACGAAGGGTTCTTCCCTCGCAAAATCATAATAAAAACCATTCTCAATCGCCGGCCCGATTGTTACTTGGGTCCCCGGATATAACTCTTGAACAGCTTGGGCCATCACGTGAGCGGCGTCGTGGCGAATGAGTTCAAGAGCTTGTTCGTCTTTACGTGTTATAATTTTGACTTCACAGTCAGAATCTATAACTCTTGAGATATCCGATAGCTGACCATTTACTTCAATCGCTATTGCCGCTTTCGCTAGCCCTAAACCAATGTCACTAGCCAACTCAAAGCCAGTAATTGGAGAATCAAAATCTCTGACGCTTCCATCAGGTAACGATATCGAAATGCTCATCTTGCTATCATATGCTCAATCACACTCCCAAGGCCGTCTAATCTTCTATGCCTAGAACGCGCGGTTTACCTCATACTTAAAGCTGCATCAACCTTTTCCACTTCCAATTTAGATAGATCATTTCTCTGAAGAATCGTCACCGTCGATCCACGTGGAGAAGTTAACGCGAAGTCCGACGCGGCCGAAAAAAGAACGACAGTGGGGCAATCCGACGCCGCGATCAGATGCATTGGACCCGTGTCATTGCCAACGGCACAAGCAGCCCCCCGTGCGATAGTCACAATATCCTCTAGCGAGGTTTTCCCGATTAAATCGAAAGAGCACACATTTTCACCCAGCAGATATTTTGAAATTTCTCTTTCATGGCATCCACCCAAAAAAACTGGCGTCACTCCTCTCTGATCAAGCCTCCTGGCTAATGCTACGAAATTATCCGTTGGCCACCGCTTCTCCTGCCGATGCGGAGAACCACCAGCCACCAGGAGGGCATACTTAGAAGGTAGGCCAAATGTTTCAATATTCGATTTAACCCAAGAAAGTTGAGGTTTTGGCACGAGCGTAATACCAGCAATGGCTAATTGTTCTGCGTGGCGGTCTATTGTATGCATGTTATCACGCTGCGGATTATTGTGTGGATGTGAGCAGCCCCATACAATCCCTGACCATTCAGGCCTCGCTGAGGGTCCCAACAATCTGTAATACCAACCAGATCTATCTGAAGTTTGCAAATCGTAAACTCGGTCGAAACTTCCTGAGAGAAGCCTTTTTCGTAAATCAATCCATTCTGTGATCTTCCAAATAGGGGGCCTCGAGTCGGTTATGATTTCATCAAACCAATTACTCCTTTGCAAAAATTTTTCATACGGCTTTGTCGTCAGAAGTGTGATTTTTGCCTCAGCATGATGCCTGCGAATTGCTTCAAAGGAACCACAAGCTAAAACCACATCACCAAGCGCGCCCAATTTAATTATTAAAATCCTCTCAAGCATTTGGAGAAAAGCTAGCGAGAACATCTCTGTATAAAGTTAATGTTCGGTCACACATCCTGGTTCGAGTATATTTTTCTCTAACATGTATCATAGACTTTTTGGATAAATCAGCGCGGATCTCTCTGTCCATTGAAAGAACCGCTGTCAGCGCCTTGGCGAGAGCATCTGGATCATTTGGCGGAACCAACCACCCAGTTTCTCCAGGGATCACTGTTTCCCTGGCAGCTCCATGATCCGTGGCTATTACAGGTTTACCCATGGCCTGCGCCTCAACAATAACTCGACCGAATGCCTCAGCTTCTATCGAAGCAGAAACCACGACATCTGACATAAGCATCGCAGAGGGTATGTCTTTGCAGTCGCCCACCAAATGGACCACGCCCTGCAAATCAAGACTGTGGATCTGCTTTACCAGTTCCTTAACATATTTGGTTCTGCCCTGAGCGCTTCCCGCCAAGATGCACCGCAGACCATCTCTGTCTTTGAGGCGCCCGAGCGCTTCAACTAACACACTTTGACCCTTCCAATTTGTCAGTCGACCAGGAAGTAGTATGACGCGGTGATCATCAGGGACTCTCCATTCGTCAACCAATTTCTTTAAACGAGCACCGGAGATTGCGTTCGGATGAAAAGCTTCAACATCAACACCCCTTGGCACTAAGGAGACCTTTGCCGGGTCGGCCCCATAATTATTTACCACCAGATCAGAGATAAAATCAGAAATCGCTATAACTTTATCACCTTTCGACATAATCGAGTTATAAAAATGCTTCAGGCTATTCCCATCTCCATAGTTTCCATGAAAAGTTGTTACAAATGGAATCTTCGCCCTTCGTGCCGCGTAATAAGAGGACCAGGCAGGTGCCCGACTGCGAGCATGTATGATTCTCACCTGATTTTCTCTAATTAAGGAGATTAGTCGACCGATATTAAGACCTAAAGTAATTGGATTCTTGGAATGGACAGGCAGCTCAAAGTGAGTGGCACCTGCAAGTTGCAACTCCCTAGTCATGTCTCCCCCGGAGGATGCGACCAATGCCTTTCCTCCGGCGTTGACTATTGCACGAGCAATATCAACTGTTCCCCGTTCAACTCCTCCAGTTGAGAGTGACGGAAGTACTTGGAGCACGGTTAAATCGTCTTTTTTGCTTGTTTCTCTGATGGTACTCTTTCCTACCTAACTAGGTATACTCGAACAAAAGACGGTTGCAAATTATGCCAGAATCAATTCACTCAGCATCAACCTTTGAAAATGCCCCCAACGTCAAAACAATTAAGTCAGGAGATGGTGAGACAATTTCTTATCATTTTTCAGAGGGCAAGGCACCAGGAGTTATATTTCTAGGGGGCTTCGCGTCCAACATGACCGGGACCAAGGCCCTTGCCCTTGAGAGACATTGCCAAGTCAACAACCGCTCTTTCGTGAGATTCGACTATCGAGGACACGGGGCGTCTACAGGCACATTCAGTGATGGAACCATAGGAGCTTGGTTGCGAGACGCGACCTTAATTCTGGACAAAATAACCAAAGGCCCTCAAGTTTTAGTGGGCTCAAGCATGGGTGGATGGATTATGCTTCTCCTGACACTGGCCCGCCCGGCACGAATAACAGGTCTGATAGGCATCGCGGCTGCCCCCGACTTCACAGAAAGGCTTCTTTGGGACAAGTTACCCGATGAGGCGAAATCTGCTTTGCAACAAAAGGGCAAGTGGGAAAAACCAACTGAATATAGCGACCAACCTCTAATCATCACTAAGAAACTAATAGAGGAAGGTCGTAACCACCTTCTTTTGGACGGGCCAATTGATATTAACGTTCCAGTAAGACTACTGCACGGCATGCGCGATCCAGACGTTCCGTGGTATTATGCCCAAGGGATACAAGACAGACTTAATAGCACCGATGTTACAGCCATACTGATCAAAGATGGTGACCATCGGCTGTCAAAGGACGAGGACCTTGAGAGGCTTTATCGCGAGTTAGATATGATCTGTGAGCACTGAGCCTAATGACCAAGTATTTCATTAAAAATGGCATCCAACCCGAGCCTATAATTGGGAAACCGCAGTTTTATACCCAATTCTCTTTTTATTCTTTCATTTTTTACGCGTCGCGACTCTGTGTAAAAGGTCTTTGCTATTTCGCTAAGGCCCGAGTCTGCAAGCGTTATAGCAGGGGGAGGACTTCTGCCCATTAGGGCATAACCGTATTCAATAATTTCTGAGGACGTCGCGGGCTCATCATCTGCAAGATTGTAGAGAGCACCAGCTCTGGGCGAGGATATTGATGCCAAAATGACCTGGATTATGTCATCCACATGAATACGACTAAAATAAGTTGTAGGGGCATAAATACGTTTAGCTAGGCCCGCGTTAATGCGGTCAAAAACACTCCGCCTAGGACCATATATTCCGGACAATCTAAAAATTTGCACCGGAACGCCGGAGCGAGCTCCAAAATCTAACCATTCATGCTCCGCCGATAATCTATCAATTCCCCGCTTTGTTCCCGGGTTTGGACTACAGCTCTCGTCCACCCACTCACCCGAGGTGTCACCGTAAACGCTCGTAGCGGATAGGTAACCGACCCATTCCAAGTCTCCAAGGGCTCTCAATTCCGATAGATTACATTGAAGAACCGGATCTTTACCACCAGACGGCGGAACAGAGGAAAGTAAGTGTGTTGTTCTTTTCAGCGCAGATGTTTGCTCTACTGGATCATAACCATCAAATAAAAAGACATTTGCCGAGTCAATTTTCGAGCGTTTAGTCCCTGCTACTTCCCAACCATCCTCCGCCAAAGCCGCATTGAGACGCGTGGCACAATATCCAAGCCCAAAACAAAACATCATAGGCATCACCGGATCCTCAACAGCTCGTTCGTCATGGGATTTGGATCCGAAAAGCGAGGACTTTGAAAAACCGCATCGGAATTCTCAAAAGCTCTAAAAGTCGAGATCTGCATAATGTTTGGGCGGAGGTTCTCCAGGCAAATGATCCGCAAGTATGGCGCGAAAAGATGGCCTAGATTTTATTCGGACATACCATTCTTTGGCTGATATATGGTCTTCCCAAGGCACGTCACCCAGATAATCCACGGAAGAGAGATGTGCCGCGGCGGCAATATCAGCTACGGAAAAAACTCCGCCTGCCAACCAGTTTCTGCGCTCAGATAGCCAGCCAATATAATCCAGGTGATAATGTATGTTTTGTTGCCCAGCGCGGATGAGCGCTGAATTTGGTGCCCCCGTTTTCAGAAAACGCTTGAAAATTTTTTCCCCGACCAAATTTTCACTAACTTCGGCACTAAACTTTCGATCGAACCAAGCCACGATCCGTCGGGCCTCAGCGCGCTCTTTTAGGTCTGCCGGAAAAATTGAGGGATCGGGAACAACCTCTTCAAGGTACTCACATATTGTTTGTGAGTCCGCGATAGATGTCCCATCGTCTTCAATCAAAACAGGAACCTCACCTGCTGGATTGATCGCGAGAAACTCCCTTCTTCTCAACCACGTATTCTCCGTTTCCAGACGGTAATCGATTCTTTTTTCCGCTAAAGCAATCCGAACTTTTCGGCAATAAGGGGACAACCATAAATGATAAAGTGTCTTCATAACGCAACCCTAGCGTAATTCCTGATTTGATGGAATTACGCAGATCAGCAGCTTTACGAGAAATTTTCTGCCTTATAACCTGTCCAACATAAGTCGCTAATAGTTTGGTAATGGCAGATATTAGCACGCTTGCGGAACCCACCATCGCCCTAAAACTTAGGATCGCCACATCCTCTCATATGGATAATGTCAGGCCCCCCGGCTTTTCAGGATGGACCCTAAAAGCCCACGAAGTTGGTCTCGCGCCTTCGAGCAGGGATGGCATTGATTGGGACTCAAGATATATCCGGGATAATGAATTTCATATGCGCAAAACGTCTGTTTCTTCATGTTTAAGCGCCAAATCTCTGGGCGCGCCCTACACGGCCATACCGATCTTTCCTCGGCGGTTATTCAGCCAAAACCATATGTTTGTTCCATGAGCCGCTCAAATAAAAGAAACTCTTTACCTGATAGGTCATAAATTGTTCTGTCGGAGTTTTCAAACGACGATGTCAGTTTTAGCAAAGGGAGATCTAGCTCTCAAATATGGCGTGCCATGGCAGGAAATGGATTGGCACAAGACGAGCTCCGAGTTGGTTGATTGGCCCGGAAAAATTGCTGCGAATCTCAAACTGATCGGGGAAACATCCGAGCCTGAAAACCTAATGTCGGTTGAACTAGTTATGATGATCCATACACACCCGTCCGCAAATTCGCTAAAGGCCATATAAGAGGGAAAATTACACTGTCTCTCTCCCGAGACGAAATCAGAATGCGCCCGTTATTTTTAGAAAGACGGTGATAATCCAATCATGCATCTGTAAATTTTTTCAGAAACGATTACTGAAAAATTTCCAGATCTGCCAATAGCTTTGATGCAAATGCGGGAAACTACGAAATTGCAGACTTTAAGTTTATATCAAGACCCGGGTTTTGGAGAAGTTGCTTTTGCGCGGAATGACCTCGAAAATGAAAAGAAACTATATGGCAAGGACATTTGGATAGATGGTTTATCGGCGAATAGAGCTAATGTTGAACCCTTCATGCAATACCTCATCGACCAACTCCTCATGGAGTCAGCTTTTATGATCGAAGATCTATTCCACGAGATAGAATTGACAACTTTGGAATAAACCTCAGAGCTTCAGGATACCAATCCATTTCAAGCTTGCGGAACTTACGACCAATTCGGGATATCGGCTAGGCAGAGGCTCGGCTGCTTGATTGAGGTCCCATTGGCACGTCTAACTTGTCCACCATTTCTTTTGGGACGACTTGCCAAAAACGTTTTACTTCACGTTCCCAATCAACCAACAGTCTCTCTGTGAAACGTGACTGGGTCTCAGCCCAATGATCCTCCACAAGGCGTCGAAGAACGAGATCCCAATACGATGATTGAATACGATCAAATAAAGCCGTATCAGGATTTACGTTCTCGATAAACTTGGTGTCGGTGTCATACACGAAAGCCATTCCACCAGTCATTCCAGCAGCAAAATTGTCGCCTACAGGGCCCAAAATAACAACTGTCCCACCGGTCATATATTCGCAGCCATTTGCACCACAACCCTCTACCACCGCATCCGCACCTGAATTGCGAACGGCAAAGCGCTCTCCGGCCTGACCCGCTGCAAACAGCTTTCCGGCCGTTGCACCGTACAGTACCGTGTTTCCGATGATAGTATTCTCTTGCGTGGCAAGCGTGCTAGATGTAACGGGCCTAATCACAATTTGTCCCCCGGACAAACCCTTACCCACATAGTCATTGGCATCGCCAAAAACTTCTAATTTAAGACCCTGAACGGCGAACGCCCCGATAGATTGGCCCGCAGAACCACGAAGACGGACCGTTATATGACCGGGTTGAAGCCCGCTCATACCAAAACGCTTGGTAATCATGGATGAGAGGCGGGTTCCAATTGCCCGCTGCGTATTCTGAATGTTGTAAGCCAACTGCATTTTCTCCCCACCTTCCAAAGCTGGAAGAGCATCTTTAATCATCTGAGCATCAAGGGTATCTGGAACTTCATTGCGCTCAACTGATGCAAGTCCAAGCGGATTTTCACCAGGATCGGCCTTAACGAGCAAAGGATTAAGATCCAAATCATCTAAATGTGGATTGCCACGACGGACTTGCATCAGAAGATCTGTCCTTCCTATCACCTCTGAAAGCGAGCGCACTCCAAGGTTGGCAAGAATTTCCCGCACTTCCTCGGCTATAAAGCTGAAAAGATTCACCACTTTTTCTGGGGTCCCTGAAAACTTTTCTCGAAGGGCTTGGCTCTGAGTACAGACACCCACAGGACAGGTATTGGAATGGCACTGACGAACCATGATGCAACCCATCGCGATTAATGATGTTGTCCCAATTCCGAATTCTTCTGCCCCTAACAGCGCAGCAATAACAACATCGCGCCCGGTTTTGAGTCCGCCATCAGTCCGCAGGGTTACCCGGTGACGCAAACCATTAAGACTTAACACTTGGTGGACCTCCGCAAGGCCAATTTCCCATGGCAGTCCGGCAAATTTGATGGAGGATTGAGGACTGGCTCCAGTTCCCCCCGAGTGTCCGGATACTAGAATCACGTCGGCTTCGGCTTTAGCCACACCGGCGGCGATTGTACCTATTCCGCTTTGCGCAACTAATTTGACACAAACTTTTGCATCGGGATTAATTTGTTTCAGGTCGTAAATTAACTGAGAGAGGTCTTCAATAGAATAAATGTCATGATGCGGAGGAGGCGAGATCAGCGTTACACCCGGAGTCGAATGGCGTAGTCGAGCGATCACACTGCTGACCTTTATACCAGGAAGTTGGCCCCCCTCTCCAGGTTTTGCTCCTTGAGCGATTTTTATTTCAATTTCTCTGCAATTATTGAGGTATTCAGCAGTGACCCCAAAACGCCCCGATGCAACTTGCTTTATAGCTGAGCTCGCATTGTCCCCATTTGCCCTTGGCTTAAAGCGCTCCGGGTCTTCACCTCCCTCGCCGGAGTCTGACTTGGCTCCAATTCTGTTCATCGCAATTGATAGAGTTTCATGAGCTTCTGGACTCAGAGCACCCAACGAAATTCCGGGTGACACCAAACGCTTCCTCAACTCTGTGATAGACTCAACTTTGTCGACTGGAATGGGCTCTTGCTGCGAGACAAAATCCATCAAATCACGTAGGGCCACTGGCGGTTGATTGTTTACTGCCGAGGCATATTTCCGATAGGTAGAAAAAGAGTCCGTATCACAAGCCCGTTGGAGCGTATGAATTAATCGTCCTTCAAACGCATGTGCTTCACCAGTTCGTCGAAAACGGTAAAGCCCACCAATCGGAAGAGCTGTTACATTTTGGTCAAACGCCTGCCGATGCAAGTTAATCGCTAAATGCTGCAAACCAGATAAACCGATGCCTGAGATCCTTGAACTTATTCCAGGAAAATATTCCGATACTAGTGTCCTGCTGAGCCCGATTGCTTCAAATTTATATGCACCCCTATAAGAGGAAATTACTGATATCCCCATCTTGGACATAATTTTCAAAAGACCCTGGTTTAGTGCCTCGATGTAACGCGATACGCATTCCTCATACGACAGGTTCCCAAAAAGACCTCTTCTATGCCGATCGGCAATGGACTCTTGGGCAAGGTAAGGATTTACGGTCGTAGCGCCAACACCAATTAAGACAGCACAGTAGTGCGTATCCATACATTCGCCAGATCGGATATTAATCGAGGTAAAAGTTCTGAGGGATTCTTTGATTAAATGCGAATGAACGCCCCCAGTTGCCAAAATCATTGGAATTGGAGCCCGATCCTCGCTGATCTCCATATCAGATAAAACGAGATGCACAGCTCCACCGCGAACAGCATCCTCGGCCTCCGTCCTAACACGATCCATCGCCTCACGAAGCGCATTCTCACCATCGGACAAATTAAATGTACAATCTATGACTGCCGCATTGGATCCAATGTGAGAGTAAAGACCTCTAAATTGTGCATTGGATAAAATTGGCGTTTCGAGCTGGATCAAACGTGTTTGGCCTTCGTCCTGATTTAGGATGTTTCCCAAATTCCCCAGCCTAGTATTCAATGTCATCACCCGATATTCACGAAGGGAGTCTATCGGAGGATTCGTTACCTGACTAAATGCCTGCCGAAAAAAGTGATGAAGGCCACGGTAATGCTCTGAAAGGACTGCAAGCGGGGTATCGTCGCCCATTGAACCAGTGGCCTCCTTACCTTCTTCGACCATTGGTTGGAGCAATAATTCGAGCTCCTCAAGGGAATAACCCGCACAAATCTGACGGCGACGAAGGGCATCCCGACTCAATTCTACCGGTTCTAGTGGATTATTTTTTAGCTCTTTTTCAAGTGTTTCGATGTTTTCTATCCATTTCTCAAATGGAGCCATACCAGCAACATGATCTCTCAATTCTCGATCATGCCAGAAAACGCCAGAATCCAGGTCTACACCGATGCATTGTCCTGGTCCTACTCGACCCTTCTCTACAATCCTAGCTTCATTGAGGTCTACCATTCCCGTCTCAGAACCGACCACAAGTAATCCATCATTCCGAAGCGAATACCGCAATGGTCGGAGTCCATTGCGATCCATACCCGCGATAACCCATCTTCCATCAGTCGCGCAAATAGCCGCTGGCCCATCCCATGATTCCATTACACAGTTTGCGTAGTTGAATAATGCACGATGGCTGGCAGGAATATTAGTTTTTTTAGACCATGAGTCAGGTATCATGAGCGTCTTTACCATAGGCGCATCACGGCCTCCGCGCACCAACAACTCAAATACAGAATCAAGGGCTGCCGAGTCTGAGCTTCCGGGTTGCACGACCGGCTTAATATCTTCAACGTGTTGACCAAAATATTCCGACTGCATCCGTGTTTCATGGCTACGCATCCAGTTAACGTTGCCCGATAAGGTGTTTATCTCGCCATTGTGCGCCAGCATGCGGAAAGGTTGTGCCAACTTCCAAGTGGGAAATGTATTGGTTGAGTAGCGTTGATGATAAATTGCAAAACGAGACATGAAACGGTCATCTAACAAATCTGGATAGAATTCGGTAACTTGCTCCGCCAAAAACATTCCTTTGTATATGACCGACCTGCAGCTCAGTGAACAGATATAGAAATCGTTTAAATTTTCATCCAAAATCTGATTTTCAATCCGTCTTCGGATCACATACAGGTCTCTCTCGAAAGAGTCAGAGGTCATGCCCGGCCTGCCGGCGATCATAATTTGCTCTATTTCAGGCCTGGTGGCGTTCGCCTTTTCACCAATGACATCGACATTGATCGGCACCTGCCGCCAGCCATATATAGCGTAGCCGAACTGTAAAATTTGGGCTTCAACGATGCAGCGGCAACGCTCCTGACCCCCCATATCAGTTCTTGGGAGGAAGATCATTCCTACGGCCATCGGGCCAGCGCCGGGGGTGTGCCCCGTGCGAATGGTATGCTCATGAAAAAAATCTTGAGGAATCTCAACAAGAATACCCGCACCATCGCCTGTTTTGCCGTCCGCATCCACCGCCCCGCGATGCCAGAGAGCCCTGAGCGCCTCGACCCCGGCCTGGACAACTTCTCTGCGAGGTTTCCCATCAACGGACACTACCATCCCCACGCCGCAGGCATCATGTTCATGAGATGGATCATAAAGTCCAAATTGACGAAGTCTCTCGGCCTCTTTTTGGTTCCAAACTGGGGCCGAGGATGACAAACGATTATTATCAGAATTTGTCATGCCGCAGCCTCCGAAATCGGGGCCCGTGCCCTTAAATATTGATGCATGGATTCAGCCGCATCACGCCCGTCTTTTATGGCCCAGACCACCAATGACGCTCCTCGCACTATATCTCCTGCGGCGAATACCCCGTCCAAGTTAGTCATCTTTGTGCGAGGGTTGATTTTCACGGTTCCCCAGTCACTCACACCTAATTCAGGGACACCAAAAAGTTTCTGCATATCTTCCGGATCAAAACCAAATGCCTTCACAACGAGGTCCGCCTCCACATTAAAACTCGACCCTTCAATAACCTCAGGAGTCTGCCGACCCGATGGATCAGCCACTCCTAAATGGATTTTTGAGGCTCGAACTGCCGATACCTCCGTATCGCCAAGAAATGCCTCCGGCTGAGCAAGATATGTAAAGTTAACTCCTTCCTCCTCAGCATATTGGACCTCTCGCTGCGATCCCGGCATGTTAGTTTTATCACGGCGATAAAGACAGGTAACCGACGACGCGCCTTGTCTGATTGCTGTTCTCACGCAATCCATTGCTGTATCTCCCGCTCCGAGTACAACGACTTTTTTTCCTGAAGCATTCAGTTTGCCATTATCAAATTCCTGAACTTTATCGCCAAGACCCTTTCGATTTGACGCAGTGAGAAAGTACATCGCCTGAACAATGTTTTCCAAACCGCTACCAGGCACTTTAATGTCCCGAGCCTGATAGACCCCGGTTGAGATTAAGATTGCATCATGGCGATTTCTGAGCTCGTGGAAAGATTCCTTATCACCGATCCCCTGAGAACAGTGCATCCGGATGCCAGCCTCCTCATAAAGCGATACCCTACGTTTTACTATCTCTTTATCTAGTTTGAAATTTGGGATCCCGTAAATCAGTAAACCACCAATACGGTCATAACGATCGTAAATATGGACCTGGTATCCAGTCCTACGCAATATTTCAGCGGCAGCAAGGCCAGCGGGCCCTCCACCAATTATCCCAACAGATTGAGCCAGTTCTTTATTTGGGATGGGGGGCTTAATCCAACCATTTTGAAATGCTGTTTCGGTGATAAATGATTCAACCGCCCCAATGGTCACAGTACCGTGCCCAGCTTGTTCTATGACACAGTTACCTTCACAGAGCCGGTCTTGGGGACAAATTCGCCCGCAAATTTCCGGAAACGTATTAGTGGAAGCGGATACTTCATATGCCTCCTGAAATCTCTCTTCTGCGGCAAGCATAAGCCAATCAGGGATATTGTTATGAAGGGGACAGTGGACCTGGCAAAATGGGATCCCGCATTGTGAACACCGACTGGCCTGTATTTCTGCTTGCTCTTGGCTAAAACCTCGATAAATTTCTTTGAAGTCTTCTCGACGATCGCCCGCACCTCTTTTTTCGGGTGTTTTTCGATCCACAGAGACAAATTCTAGCATATTTTAACTCCGATCCACTCACGACTTTCAAGCTATTAACGAGGATATAAACATCAGTCCGACCTGAGAAAGCCGCGGATATTTGAAGAACTAATATCAGTATAGCGTAATTTTTTGGATTTGGCGAGTGAAAACTTGCATATTGGGTCAGTAACACTGTCTTTGTTTTCTATTGACAAATTAACGATGGTGTTTCACATTTGATGAAGTTTCAGGCCAGCAAATTTTTCGTCCTAAAGCGGTACTACTTAAGAACGGTTCCAGATATCCGCTGAAATGTTAAGCCACGCTAGTGGCTTATTTCCTGTTTGATCAAGTTTATCATGCCCCTACCTCAACTCATCACACTAGCGATAATTCAGGGTCTCACTGAGTTTTTACCAGTGAGCTCGTCCGGGCACTTGGTACTAACCTCCGACTTACTTGGCTGGAAAGACCAGGGGCTCAAAATAGATGTGGCTGTCCATGTCGGGACCCTGGGGGCAGTTATATTTTACCTGCGGGAGGACTGGAAGAAAATAACAAGGGACGTGTTCGAGTGTATTCAAGGGAACAGAAACGAGGGAACATCTCTCGCAATATTCGTCTTCATAGCAAGTTTACCTGTGTTTCTCTCGGGCTTTACGCTCGCATGGTTGATCCAAGGGGGCCTGCGGGATCCGATGATAATAGGATGGGCTTTCATCATTTTTGGGGGCCTCCTTTTTTTGAGCGATAAATACGGTGATCAAACAAAATCCGTCAATCAGATGTGTTGGAAAGACGCATTAAAAATTGGTCTCGCTCAAGCCTTCGCGATCATCCCTGGCACAAGTCGCGCAGGCGTAACCATAACCATGGCCCG